>DASZYR010000090.1:0-15114 GCA_035545255.1 Rhodanobacteraceae bacterium | reverse complement strand
TAGCCGTCGCGCGGCTCGACGATCATCATGCCGTACATCCCCGACGCGATGTGCTCCAGCACCATCGGCGTGCCGCAGTGGTACATGAAGACGCCGGGATAGTTCGGCGTGAATTCGAACGAGATCGTCTGGCCCGGCGCGATCGAGCGGTACTTGTCCTGAGGCGAGACCATCGCCGAGTGGAAATCCATCGAGTGCATCATCGGCGCCGCGGTCATGCGCACGCCGGGAACGGGCTCGTCCGAGCGGTTCGTCATGCTGAACTTGATGCGATCGCCGACGCGCGCGCGCACGATCGGCCCCGGCACCTGATCGCCGAACGTCCACGCGCTGAATTTCACGCCGGGCGCGATCTCGATGATCTTGTGCGTCGTGTCGAGCCGGATCTCCTTTATCGGAGACGGATCGAGCGGCTTCACGGCCGCGTCCATGCTGAGCGCACTTCCAGACGCGAACGGCCCCGTGTGCCTCTCGTTCGAGAGCACTGCCGGCGGCGGCTTGAAATCCATCTTCGCCGGGTCGTATCGATCGACCGGCGGCGCGGCTGCGACGGGTTTCGCCGCTTCGGCATCGGCGGGGCGCTTTCCGGCGCAGCCGGAAACGGACATCGCGAGCACGATGGCGAGGAATGCGAGAGGGAGTGCGACGGGATGCGTACTCGGCGAAGCGATCGAAACCGACACGGCGGCCTCCTTTGCTGCTGCCGGCAAATTCCGCTTCGGCGGAGCGAGCACCACGGTTCCCGCGCCGCCGTATACTCTGCTCCTATTGGAACCGTCTCGCCCGCATGCGTCAACCTGCGCATGCGCGGCAGTTCGACGCGGCGATCACGCGCTGCGATCGACGCGCGCATCGCACTGGCATCTGCCGGATGCACGAGCGCGAACGCAACGACGCGTCGCGGCGTGAGACGATACGGCCGGTGTCCTCGGGGAGACGGCGCACCGTGACTCGAAACGGCTGGCTGCTCGCGGCACTGCTGATCGTGGCCGCCTGGCAAGGCTTGCGCTCGTGGGAGGCGCGACCCGTGCATCCGGCGGACGGCGTGCTCGCTCCGGATGATCCCGTGCAAGCCGGCGACACCGACGGCAAGGACATCCCGGCCGGTCGCTGGACGCTGACGCCGAAGGCGACCTACGACATCACCGCGCGCGTGCTCGGCCGCGAAAACTATCGTTTCGATGCGCTCGCCGATCTCATTCCCGAGGACCTCGCGCTCGGCTGGGGTCCGATGTCCGACAACACCGTGCTCGACCGGCTCGAGATCAGCCAGTCCTCGCGCTTCTTCTGGTGGCGTCCGCTGCAGGAGCTGCCGCTCCCGAGCCGCGACGTCATCGAGCACAGCGCCAACACGCACGTCATTCCCGCCGACGCTTCGGTTGCGCGCGACCTCGTACGCCTGCGCGTCGGGCAGGTCGTGCGCCTGCAAGGCCTCCTCGTCGACGGCAAGCGCGACGACGGCATGACCTTCCGGACCTCGCTGACGCGGCGCGACAGCGGCGAAGGCGCCTGCGAGGTGCTCTATGTCGAGCAGGTCATGATCGAGTGATCCGGTCGCCCCGGCCCTGAAACGGGCCTTCCGGGCCGGCGAAGCGCGCGTGAACGGGCCGCGAGCGCTCTGCGAATGCTGCGCGAATGGCGAAACGGACCGGGCCGTCTACCCTCTCTTCCCGAAGTCGCCGTCCGCCTGGTCGGTCCGATCGATCCGATCGAACGGCGGCGACGAATCATCGACGACCCAATCGAGGAAGCCATGCGCCGCGCCATCCTGTTCACGCTCGTTTCGTTCGCCCTCAGCGGTACCGTTCATGCCCGAGGCCAGTTCATCGCCCTCCAGACGCCGTCGCTCCAGATCACCAAAGTCTCCGCCAATGGAAAATACGCGGTCGGCTCGGCGGCCGAGGTCGGCTATCGCGTGATCGTCGCGACCAACACCGAGCAGGCCATCCCCGGCCTCGACGTCGCTCTCGGCATCAACAACTTCGGCACGATCTCGGGCGCGGTTCCGGTCAACGGCGGCGCCGCGAACGGCGGCACC
Source organism: Rhodanobacteraceae bacterium (assembly GCA_035545255.1). Taxonomy (GTDB): domain Bacteria; phylum Pseudomonadota; class Gammaproteobacteria; order Xanthomonadales; family Rhodanobacteraceae; genus Dokdonella_A. The sequence goes on along the minus strand of DASZYR010000090.1, from coordinate 13,076 downwards.
GACCTTGGCGCATACGCGCCGCTCGGCGCGGATCCGATCCAGCTGACCGATGCGCTGCAGCAGGACTCGAACGGCTACGACATCGCCGATGACGGCACCGTGGTCGGCCTTTCGTTCGACGACGGGTTCGTCGGCCCGGCCGTCGCGTTCAAGTGGACGAGCAAGGACGGCATGGTCGCGCTTCCGGTCAACCGGCCGGACAACTACTCGCGCGCGAACGTGATCAGCCCGGACGGCCGCGTCATCGCCGGCTGGAACGATCAGGACGACGGCTATCGCTCCGCCGTGATCTGGCAGGACGGCGTGGCGCTCGACATGACCGATCCCGACGGCAACCCGATCGGCGAAGCCGATGGCGTCAGCCCGAACGGCGAATACGTCGTCGGCAGCGGCTATTTCGATCCGGATACGTTCGCGAACACCGCCTGGATCTGGAACGCGAAGACCGGCCTGCAGCACATTCCGTCAATGACGTTCGCGTTCGGCGTGACGAACGACGGAAAGACCGTCGTCGGCAGCACCGGCTTCTTCGACGATCCGCCGCGCGCGGCCGTGATCTGGCGCGACGGCGTCGGCACGGTGACGGCCGGCGCGTTCCTCGCCGAGCAGGGCATCACGGTGCCGGCCGGCTGGGATGCTTCGCTCTCCGGCGGCTTCGGCGGCATCTCGGCCGACGGCAAGGTCATGGCCGGATGGAGCTTCGGCCCGCTCGGCATGCAGTCCTATGTCGTGAAGCTCTGGTGCTCGACGCCGGCGCTCGGGAGCGGATACTCGTGTCCGCCTGCGAACGTCGCGCCGCTCGCACCGATCGCGCGCAAGAAATAAGCCGCTCCGCGAAACGCCGCAATATCGCTTTGAACGATGCGCCCGGCGCCATGCCGGGCGCATCTTTTTTTGCGCGGCGTACAGCGCAGCCGACGCGCTCCGGTCATCGCCGAGCTATCCTTGTCGCGAGCCGCTGGTTCGGCCGCGCGCACGATCGGCGGCTTCGGCGGGCACCCGACGATCATCCGGCAGGTATCCGCCATGCTCCTTCCTGAATTTATCCATCGCGCGCGCGCAAAGGTCGCCGCCGTTTCCCTGGTGCTGCTCGCCGCGTCGGCCCACTCGCGTGCCGACGACGCCGGCAAACCGCTGCTCGTCATCCATGGCGGAGCTGGCGTCATCGCCAAGACAGTCACGCCCGAGCGCGAGCGCGCCGTGCGCACCGAACTCGAGCGCGCTCTGCGCAAGGGCTACGCGGTCCTCGCTGGCGGCGGATCGAGCCTCGACGCGGTCGGTGCCGCGATCAGCACGATGGAGGATTCGGGCACGTTCAACGCCGGCAAAGGCGCGGTCTTCAATCACGACGGAAAAAACGAGCTCGACGCGGCGATCATGGACGGCGCGACCTTGCGCGCCGGCAGCGTCGCGAACGTGCACACCGTGAAGAATCCGATCCTGCTCGCGCGCGCGGTCATGGACAAATCGCCGCACGTCATGCTCGTCGGCGAAGGCGCCGAGATCTTCGCGAAATCGGTCGGCATGAAGCCCGTTCCGCCGAAGTATTTCTTCACCGAGATGCGCTGGAAGGAATTGCAAGAGGCGCTCAAAGAGGAGAAGTCGGGTCATCACGGCACCGTCGGCGCGGTCGCGATGGACAGGGCCGGCCACCTCGCGGCCGGCACGTCGACCGGCGGCATCACGAACAAGCGCTACGGCCGCGTCGGCGACTCGCCGATCATCGGTGCCGGCACCTACGCCGATGCGCATTGCGCCGTGTCGGCGACCGGCTGGGGCGAGTTCTACATCCGCGCGACCGCGGCGAAAGACATCTGCGCTCGCATGGAATACGCACATACGCCGCTCGCCGAAGCGGCATCCACGGTCGTCATGGACATCGTGCCGAAGCTCGGCGGCGACGGCGGCGTCATCGCGATCGACGACGAGGGCGACATCGCGATGCCGTTCAACACCGAAGGCATGTTCCGCGGGACGATCGACGTCGAAGGGCGCGTGCGCATCCTGATCTTCAAGGATCGCTGAGCGGGGTTGCCGGCGCGGCCGGCGCGCCAGCATCGAGCGCGACCGCATCGAGCGCGCGCGCCAGATCGCGCAGCGCCGCGAGCAGAGTTGCCGGCTCGCGCAACGCCTTGCGCGCGGCACCGACGGCTATGCGAACGCGGGCCGGCGCTTCGCCGGCATCGATCAGCGCGACGGCGCGCGACCGGCAGGCAAGCAGCGCATCGATCCAGTCCGCGGGTTGCGACGTCGGGCGACTGCTTCCCGCGAACGCTCGCATCGCGAATCGGCTCGCGCGGAACGCCGGCGCCACCTGCTCGACGCGAGCCAGCGCCGCGACGAACGCGCGCGAAGTCCGCGATTGCGCCTTCGGATCGAGCGCATCGGACAACGCCGCCAGCGCATCGGCGATGCGCCGCCGCAGCACGGCCGTCGAGCGCACCGGAAACACGAGCCACGCCGACGCGACGCCGATCGCCGCGCCGATCAGGATCTCCTCGAGCCGCGGCCACAGGATGTGCCGCATCGGCAGGCCGGTGAATCCTTGCAGCAGCGCGAGCGCGAGCGTCACGAACAGCGCCCACCACGCATAGCCGAAAGGACGCAGCCACGTGCCGAGGAACACGGCCGCGAGCATCAGCAGCACCGTCGTCGCATCGTGCGCGCCGAGATGAAGAGCGAACGCGAGCGCCGCGACCGTTCCGGCGGCCGCGCCGATCACGCGCAGCACGCTCTTGTATGCGACATCGAGGCGACCCCGGTTTCCGCTGTTCACGATGAACGCGGTCAGCACGATCCACGACCAGCGCTCGGGGAAGAACGCGAAGCCGACCGCGAATGAAACCGCGAGCGCGACGCTCATCTGCAAGGCCATGCGCGTCGCGGCATCGGGTCGCAAGCCCTGCCCCGTCTCGCGCGGCGGAACCGCGCTGCGCTCGACCGGCGCGGGCTCGATCCAGCGCATGCGCCGGGCGACGAGATGAGACAGCGCGACCCAGAACAGCGCGAGCAGCCCGATCGCGACCGGCTCCAGCCATGCGAAAAGCGAGTCCGCGTGCCCGCGCGGCAGATGCGGTGTCGTCAGGATCGCGACGAAGGGCAGCGCGATCAGCGAGCCGATGCGGCCCGCTGCTGTTCCGAAACGCCGCAACCACAACGAGGCTGCGATGCCCGCCGTGAAGACGAACGCGCCCAGCCACGGCATGCGCAGCAGCAACGCGCCTACGCCGACGGTCAGGACCCCGACGATCGGCAGCGCGCCCGCGGCTTCGAGACGCTCGCGGGGCGAACGATCGAGCTGGCTGCGTGAAAGCGCGAGCGAAAGCACGACCGCGAGGATCGCCGGCGCCGGTTCCGGATCGAGCGCAAGCGTGCAGAGCAGCGTGGCGATCGTCGCGAGCATCGTGACGATCGCCTCCGGCAATGCGCCGAGCAACGCCGCGAAACTCATGCGTTCGTCATCGGCACGTTCGCGTGCGCGATGCGCAAGCCGGGAGTCGCGTCGCGTCGGCTCGCGGCGACGCCGCGCTTGCGCCGCGTCAAGCTCGCGCCGAGCCATTCGGTCGCCAGCAGCAAGGCCGCGGCGAGCCCGAACACGAAACGCACGTCGCGGCCGGCGCGCTCCTCGCGCCGCATCGCGCGATCGGCGGCAAGGGCGGCGACGCTCTGCGTGGAATCGGCTTTCGCGTAGCCGAGCCCCGCCGCGGTCGCGAGCTGGCGCAGATAGTCCGCGCGGAGCGCCGAGCGGTGCTCGACCACCTCGTCGAGCGCGCCGGATGCCTCCAGCGCCTCGGTGGACGATTGCGCAAGTCTCTCGACGAGATTCGGATGAAAACCCTGGCGCGCCGCGTCGATCGCGGTCCAGTAGCCGACGATGCGGTCTTCGGCATCGAGACGCGGCACCGGATGCGGCTCCGCCGAGCCGACGCCGACGAGCCATCCGCGCACCGGACCCCGCATCGAGAGCAGATCCGACAAGCGCGGAACCTCCGTATGAGGAGCCTCGTCGCCGTCCGTGACGAAGACGAGATCGAGATGACGCTTCTCCGCCTCGCGCAGCGCATTGACGACGCCGAGCTCGATTCGCGAATCGCCGTCCCATGCCATGCGCCAGTCGACATGGCGGACGGCCTGTTCGATCGCCGGAAAGTGCCGGCAGACTTCGAGCGGTTCGAACAGCGTCACCGTATCCTCGCCTGCGAACAGCGCGAGCGCGACGCGCGAGCCGCATGGCAGCGCGGCCATCGCCGCGACGACCGACGACTTCGCGCGATCGAGGCGCGATTCGCGCGGAGCGCGCGCATCGACGTCGCGCACGTTCATGCTTTCGCTGACGTCGATGACGAACAGCCATGAGAACGTGCCTCCCGGCAGCTCGACGGCCGGCGCGAAGAACACCGGCAGCAGCACGAGCGCGGCCAGCAGAAGCGCAACGAGGCGGCGCGATGCGAGGAAGCCGACGATGCGCCGCGCGGGATTCAGGGCAGGCCTCGCTTGTCGCTTTCGCGAATCGTCGTCCAGCCGTTGTGCCGGTCCGACTGGATCGTCACGGGATCGGTGTTGCGCCGCCATCCGGCGTCCGCATGCACCGGAGCCAGCCGCTCCAGCAGCTCGAGGTTGTAGCGCGCGCCGTGCAGCAGCGGATCGATGCGCAACGCGGCACGATACGCGTCGCGCGCGAGATCGAGCTCGGCGGGTCCGTTCCCCGGCGTATCCTGCAGCGCTCCGCGGCTCTCCTTGATCGCCGTCTCGAAATAGACGTTGCCGAGCGCGAGCCACGCGTTCGCGGCCAGCGCGGGATCGTCGGCGGCTTGGGCATCGGTCAGGAGCGGCACGGCCTCGTCGAAGCGCTGGGCGCGTTCGAGATCCCATGCCGCTGCATAACGGGCGCGCGCATCGGCCGGCAGCGGACGCAGTGCCGCGATCGTCCTGTCCTCGATCGATCCGTTGATGCGAGCCGTCGTCCGCCAGTTCGCGAGCGAGAACGCGAGCGCACCGAGCGCGGCTGCAAGCAGGAGCCAGACAAGCGGTGTCGTCCAGCGCGTCACGCGACCCACGACTGCACCTCCATCGCGCGCGCCGCGACGAGCACGCCGATGCCGGCGAGCGCGAGCGCGAACAGCGGCGCGCCGAGGTCGCGTCGCGGCAGTCGCTGCTCGTAGCGCGTCGGCAGGTTCGTCATGCGGCCGACTTCGGCGATCGCGCGCTCGAGGCCTTCGGCATTCGTCACCTCGAACATCTCGTACGGACTGCCCATGCTCCCGAAGAATTCGTGCAGCGAGAGACTATCGGTGTTCGTCGTGCGCCGCGGCGCGACGATGCTCGGCTCGTCCTCGCCCCGCGTGTAGATCCAGATCAGCGAGGCGTGGCGCTCGGCAAACAGCGCGCGGAGCTTCTCGCGATTTTCCTCCTTGATCGTCGCGCCGCCGTCGGAGACGAGCAGCACGACGCGCGACGCCGTGAGCGGCCGATCGCGAAAATCGTCGAGCGCAAGCGCGAGTCCCGCCGCCGGCACGGTGTAGCCCTCGCTGCGCGCTTCGGCGCTGACGAGTCCGGCCTTGACGAGATCGCGGTCCGCGCTGAGCGGGGCCACGCCGACCGGCGAGGAATTGAACGTCACGAGGCCGAACGTGTCGCCGGGCCGCCGTTCCATGAACGCGAGCAGCACGCGCCGCGCCGCGTTGATCTTGTTCTCGGCGTTTTCGCCCTTCTCCGATCCGATCAGCGGATCGGACATGCTGCCGCTGCGATCGAGCACGATGACGATCTCGGCGCCGGCGCCGGACATCGCGCGCGTGCCGCCGTCGAGGAACGGCGCCGCCGACGCGACGACGAGCAGCGCGATGCTGACGACGCCGGCCGTCCGCAACAAGGCTTTGAGCCATCGCGACGCCGCGTCGGCCGGCCAGTCCGATGTGCGCGGATACGCGAACGTGCGCGTGCCGCGGTCAAGCAAGGGAAGCACCGCGAGCGGCAGCGCCCAGAGCAGCCATGGATAAGTCCAGTGGAGCTCCTTCAGCACGGCACGCCCCGCTCGCGATCGGCAGCCTCGCGCAACAAGGCGAGCACGTTCGGCGTCGAAACGTCGGCGCCGTCGGCGACGCCATAGAAATGGCGCCACGACGCCGCGAACACCGTTTCGATGCGCTCGCGCAACGGCGCGAGGAAAGGCGAATGCGCGAACAGGCGATCGAGCGTCGAAGGATAGAGCGTCTCGCCGGCGCTGCCGCTGAAGGCCGCATGCAGCTCGCGCAGCAGCGCACCGCGCTCTTCGGCCGACGCCGGGCGACGGCGGCGCCAGCGCCGCCATGTCGTCGCGATCGGGCCCGCCGAACGCGGCAGGAACGGCAACCGGTCGAAGCGCCAGAGGAGATAAGTCGCGCTCGCCATCGCGACCACGAGGCTCGCCAGGGCCGAGGCGATCCATTTCGCACGCGGCAGCGGCATCGGTGCGGGCGACGGCCTGAGCTCGCGGTCCTTGTCCGCCAGCACAGCCGGCAACGCCGGCGAAAGGAGGAACGACTGCGCCGGCACCGTGACGGCCGGCGCGGTGCCGCCGCGAATGCGAAGCGGGAATTCCGGAATCGGCACGCGCGCCGCGGCCTCGGTCTCGGCGAAGATCTGGTACGTCACGACGAGTTTCTGCAAACCCGCTGCGTCGCGCGGCGTCAACGACGTGCGGCGAACCTCGAGCCAGGGCGCGACGCGGCCCGGCAGCGGCAGAGATCCGGCATCGATCTCCGCGCCTTCCGGAAGACGGATCTCGACGCGCTCGTCGATCAGGTCGCCGAGGAGATAACCCGTGTCGCGCAGCGTCGCGGTGACGCCGATCTCACGCTCTGCGCGCGCGGCGCAAGGTGACATCGCGATCGCGAATCCGATGGCCGCGATCATGCGCCTCATGCGGCGGTCTCCAGGAAGTGGCGCGTGAGCGCGGCCGGATCGAACCGGCCGTGAACGATGAACGGCACGCATCCTGCGCTCCGGCAGACGCGGGTCAGCATTTCCTCGCTTTTCTTTTTTCTCGCGCGCAGCGCGTCGATCAGGCGCGGCCGCAGCCAGACGAAGCGCTGCTCGCCGGTCTCGAGATCGCACAGGACCGCAATGCCGTGCCGATGCACCGCGTCGGATTCGGCCGGATCGCGCAGCACGACCGGCACGATCGAGTGATGCGCGAGGCCGCGCAGGATGTCGCGGATATCGTCCTCAGGCCAGAAAAAATCCGAGACCACGAACACCAGCGCGCGCCGGCTCGGCAGCTGCGGGATGACGCGCAGGAGGCCGCGCGCACTCGAACCGGCCGGCTCGAATCGCGCGAGCCTGCGCTCGACCCATTCGGCTGCGCCGCGATGCACGCGCGCCGGGAGCGCGAGCGCATCCTGCGGCGTCTCGTTCGCGGCGTGGAACCCGAACGCATCGCCGTTGCGCCACGCCGTGCGCGCCAGCGCGACCGCTATGCGGCGGAGCTGATCGCGCTTGTCGTGACGCCCGACGTAGCTCATCGAGGCCGACACGTCGGCCAGCACGATCACTTTCAGAGCGGAGCTCTGCTCGAACTCGCGAACCCAGATTCCGCCGAACGGATCGCGCAGCGTGGCGCGAAGATCGAGACGGCGCGGATCGGCCTGCCCGCGCAGCGGCACGCTCGCGCGCATGAGATCGCCGCTGCCGGAATCGAGGCCGCGGAACGCACCCGGCCGCAGGCCGGACGTCTTCCAGCGCACGCGGTATTCGACGAAGACGCTCGCCTCGTCCAAGGCCTTTTTCCTCTACGGTATCGGCACCCTGCGCAGGATCGCGGCGCTGAGCTCGCGGCCGAGCCGGTCGCGCTGCAGCTCGTAGATCGGCCTGAAGAACACGCGATGCGCGATGACTTCGTGGAACACCGCGCGCAGATCCTCCGGAGAGAGATCGCTCCGCCCATCGAGCCAGGCCGAGACTTTCGCGGCCCGCACGAGCATGCTCATGCCGCGCGGGCTCGCGCCGGTGGCGATCAGCTCGTCCATGTCGACGCCATCGAGCGCGATGCCGTACGCGGTCGGCGCATGTGTCGCGCGGCGGAGATGCTCGACGAACGCCTCGACCGCCTCGCGCGTGCGTACCGCCGACTGGATCGATGCAGCCACGTCGGGCAGACGTCGATAGTCGACGAGATCGCGCGGGATCGAATCGAGCAGCGCATCGGTATCGTGGAAGCGCGTGTCGAACGTCAGCTGCCGGTGGATTTCGGCGGTATCGTCCGGCGCGATCGCGATCTCCATCAGGAAGCGGTCGCGCGCAGCGCCGGGAAGCTCGAACGTCTCTTCCTTCTCCACGCGATTGCGATCGGCGAACACCTGGAGGTACGGAAATCGGTATTCGGCGTTGAACGCCGTGACGCTGCGCTCGGCCATCACGCGCAGCAGCAGCGAATGCACCTGCGGGCGTGCGCGGTTGATCTCGTTGAAGAAGAACACCGACAGCGCTTCGCCGTGCGTCAGGAGCGGCCCCGGATCGACGCGTGGCCGGCCGTCGCGATCGATGTGCGTGTGATAGACGAGATCCTGCGGCATCAGGTCGATCGTGCCTTCGATGCGCTCGTAGTCGCCGCCGAGCGCACGCGCCGCCGCGCGCAACAGCGTCGTCTTGCCGACGCCGACGTTGCCTTCGAGCAGCACGTGACCGCGTGCGAACACCGCGACGGTCAGGAGGCGCACTGCGCGTTCGAGTCCGAGCAGGCAGCCGTTCAGCGCGCGCTCGAAAGCGAGTGCGCTATCGCGCCATTCGGAAAGGTCGATGCCGGCTCCGCACATGCGCGGCAGCGTAGTCGCGTGCGCACCCGCGCACAAGCGCGAAACGCCATCCGCGATCGCTGTACGCGGCTGGCGCAAAATGATCCGCGAACCGTGCCGTTATGACACAGGCGAATCCGCAGCGCACGATGCGCGACGCGGCGCGCTCAAAGCTCCGGCGCTTCGACGCGCGCCGGCCGCGACCAGTCGAACGCGACGACGAGACGGCCGCCATCCGCGTCGTCCGCTTCGATCTTCGACGGAAGCCCGTCCAGCGGACAGATCCAGATTTTCGCGTCGCCGTCCGCCATCGCGCCCGGCAGCTGGCCGCTGGCGCGAAAACGGTAGACGCGCAGCTCGCACGAGGGCGAGCGGACGCGGCCTTCTTCGCGCACGTCGCGCACCGACGCGATCGTGCGCTCGATCCCGGCGACCGAAAACGCGGTGACGGGAATCGCGTCGCGAGTGACCGGCGTCCAGACGCCCAGCACGTCGATCCATGCGCCGGACGGCAGCGTGACGAAATCGATCAGCCCGGTGCGCGCGCGGATGCGGTCGGGAAACACGACCTCGATCGTTCCGCTCGTCGGCGGCATGCCGGGACCGAACACGGGACCGCTCACGTTGGCGCGGAATCCGCCGGCTGCGACGATGCGCTCGAGCGCATCCTGCACGTCGGTCCGTGCGTCGGCCGAAGCGCAAGGCGGAAACGCGAATGCGCCCATCAGGCCGGCAACGATCAGCAGGATCGGGCGCATCGGGGAATCCAGCAGCCGGACATCGCGCGAGTATCGTCGCAGAACGATGAACGGCGGCGCGCCGTCCGGGAATTCCGGATAAGCGACCGCAACGGAACCTTCCCGTCAGAAGGCGGTTCGGCGGAAAACAGCGCATCGGAAAAAATGCCCGGCTCGCCGGTCTAGACGATTTCCGCGATGGACTCGCGCAGCCAGCCGGCGATCCGTTCCGCCCATGCTCGCTGACCCGGCACGTCGGCGACGAGATCCTGGCGCACTTCGATCTCGACGTGCGGTATGCCGCGCCGCTCGCCGTGGACCGGAATCGCGTAGTCGGTGCCGTCGCTGACCGAATACGGCTCGTTGTCGCCGACGGTCCAGCGTCGTTCCGCCCGGATCCTCGCGATCATCGCGTGCGCGAGGCGCGCGTCGCGGTGATAGAGCATGCCGATCTGCCACGGCCGCGCGGCGTCCATGTAGACCGGCGTGAAGCTGTGCATCGAGATCAGGAACGTGGGGCGCGCCGACGCCAGCCTTTGATCGAGCTCGGCCGCGATCCGCTGGTGATACGGCAGGAAGATCTCCCGGGCGCGCGCACTTGCCTCTTCCGGCGCGAGCGAGCGGTTGCCCGGAATGTCGGTGCGCTCGCTGCGGATCGCGATCGACGTCGGCGCATCGAGCGGCCGGTTGCAATCGATGACGAGGCGCGAGTACGTCTGCGCGATCAGCGTCGCGTCCAGCAGCGTCGAGAGATGAGAGGCGACGCCGAGCGCTCCGATGTCCCACGCGACATGACGCTCGAGCTCGCTCGCCGGCACGCCGAGCGAGCCGAGCGCGCGCGGAATCCGGCGACCGGCATGGTCGCAGATCACGACGAACGGGGACGCGCCCGCGCCGTTCTCGACGTGGAACGGCGGCGGCTCGTCCTCCGCGAGCAGGCGGACCGTTCCGGCGGCGTCTTCGATGCGATGGGCCATGCGCGCGATTGAACGGCATTCCGCGCGGCGCGGCAATCCGCTTCAGGCGCGCAGCGGCCAGCGGCGAAGCACCGCATGACTCGCTTGCTCGCCCAAGAGGCTGTCGATCAGCACGAACTCGGCGACCGGCCAGGAAATCGGCTCGATCGGCGTCGGCGGCAGCGCGCGGTCCGCGTCGCGCAGAACCGTGACGTGCGCGACGAGGCGTTTCCCGTTGCGGATGCGACGACCGCCGGCGCGAAGCGCCGCCGCGATGCCGTCATGGAGCATCGCGAGTCCCGCGTCGGGCCGCGCGCAACCGAGCCACCAGGGAATGCTGCGATTGGCGAAGCTGCCGGCGCGATCGAGCGCGAATTCGAACGGCGACGCGCGCACCTCGTCACCGGCCGCGAGCGCCGCCGCGACGAGCGCATCGGGAAGATGCGCATGCGTGCCGAGGAAATGCAGCGTCAGATGGTAGCGATGCGGCTTGATCCAGCGTCCGCGCGGCGCGTGCCCGCGCTTCAGGCGCTCGGCTTGCGCAGCGATCGCGTCGCGCGTCCCTTCGCCTGGACAGAGAGCGAAGAAGAGATTGCGTGCGCCTCCCGCCGGAGCGTCTCCGATGCCGGGAAGCGGCCTCTCCCGCATGGCCCTGACCTTCGCGGAGCGCGCCGTGCGCGAAGGGCCGCGCGCTCAGCGTTCTCCCATGTAGTCGGCCTTGCCGAGCTCGACGCCGTTGTGGCGCAGCAGCGCGTACGCGGTCGTGAGGTGGAAGAAGAACTGCGGGATGCCGTACTTCAGCAGATAGCTTTCGCCACCGTCGAACTTCCGCTCGCGCGGCGTGCCGGGACGCAGCACGATCGCGCGCCGCTCGGCTCCGTCGAACTTCGCGGGATCGATGCCGGCGCCGAACTTCAGCGTCTTCGCGATGCGCTCGTGCAACTCGGCGAACGTGCGCTCGTTGTCCTCGTAAGAGGGAACGTCGACCGCGGCGAGCCGCGCGGGCACGCTCTTGGCGAAATCGCAGGCGATCTGCACCTGGCGCACGAACGGGAACATGTCTGGAAAGAGCCGGGCCTGCAGCAGCGCGTCGGGTTCGATCTTGCGCTCCTCGACGTGCTTCTCCGTCTTCGCGAGGATGCGATCGAACGCTTCGAGCATCTTGGCATATACGGGCACCGAGGCCGAATACAGCGGATGAGTCATGGGAGTTTCCTGTCGACGGAGCGCGCAGCATAGCGGTTCGCCGTTGCGCCCGCGATACGTCGCGGCGGACGCACGGCGGACATTCCGGCTCAACCCGTACCGGTTTCCGGCTCGGCGGAGATCGGTGTCCGCACGCGCAGGCGCGGCAGCGCTTCCGGATGCTCGCGCGCGACGAACGCGATGAGGCCTTCGCGGACGATGCAGCGCAGATCCCAGTTCTGCGACGACCCGGACGAGCTGACGAGCGCGCGCAGCTGCATCGCGTGCTCGCTCGCGTCGGTGACCTGGAGCACGCAGACGCGGCGATCCCATTCCTTCGCGTGCTCGCAAAGGCGCTGCAGCTCGCGTCGCAGCGGCTCGATCGCGAGCGCATAGTCGACCCAGATGTACACGGCGCCGATGATGCGCGACGTCGTGCGCGTCCAGTTCTGGAACGGCTTCGAGATGAAGTATTCGAGCGGAAGCACGAGACGGCGCTCGTCCCAGATCCGGACGACGACGTAGGCGCTCGTGATCTCCTCGACGCGGCCCCACTCGCCTTCGACGACGAGCACGTCGTCGAGCCGGATCGGCTGCGTCAGCGCGATCTGCACGCCGGCGAGGAGGTTCCCCAGCACTTGCCGCGCCGCGAAGCCCGCGACGAGGCCGGCGAGACCGGCCGACGCGAGGAGGCTGGCGCCGATCTGCCGGGCGCCGGGAAACGTCATCAGCATCGCGGCCGCGCCGATCAGCACGATGATGCCGATCGCGACGCGGCCGAGCACGCGCGTCTGCGTCAGCACGCGGCGCGCCGCGAGATTGTCCTCGATGTCGATCGCATTGCGCGAAGCGATCGCGGCCTGCACGCCGGCGATCAGGCCGACGGCGAGCCAGGTGAACACCGCGATCACGGCGAGTGATGCGACGTGGATCGGGCCTCGCAGCCAGCCGACGTCGAAGGTCGCCTGCTCGATGGCGATGATCATCGCGAGCAGCGGCAGCAGGACGCGCGCGGGGCGATCGACTCGCGCGAGAATCGTGCGCGCGATACCCGTGTCCGGCAACGTGCGCCGGATGACGAGTCTCGCCAGCGCATGCACGGCGAGGCCGAGCGCGAGACCGAGCACGACGAGGATCGCAAGCTCGATTTCCGGAATGCCGAGCAAGGCCCGGACGCGATCGGGCACCGGTTCCTCCGAGCCGACGGAAACCGCCGTACTCTAGGGGCCGTTCGCCAACTCCGGGTGAACGAAGCGCGCGCGCCATCGAGGCGCGCGCTTCGTCAGTGTCGTTCGCCCGCGGTTGCGTCGCGGCGCGCGCGGAATTCGGAATCGCGCGCCCAGTCGGGCCAGCGGTTCGAGTTCGCGAGATCGGAACCGACGTCGTAAAGGACGCCGAGCGCCTGCACCATCCCGGCGAAGGTCCAG
>DASZYR010000089.1:0-3934 GCA_035545255.1 Rhodanobacteraceae bacterium | reverse complement strand
ACGCCGGGCCAGGCGCTCGTGAAGGTCGTGCGCGACGAGCTCACGGCTGTCATGGGCACGCAGAACAGCGATCTCAATCTCGCGGCCGCGCCGCCGGCCGTCGTGTTGATGGCGGGCCTGCAGGGCGCCGGCAAGACGACGACGGTCGCGAAGCTCGCGCGCTTCCTCAAGGAGCGCAGGAAGAAGAAGGTCATGGTCGTCAGCGCCGACGTCTACCGTCCGGCCGCGATCGAGCAGCTGAAGACGCTCGCCGGGCAGGTCGAAGTGCTCTTCCACCCGTCGAGCGGCGAAGAGGATCCGGTCGCGATCGCGAAAGCCGCGCTCGACGACGCGAAGAAGAGCTTCGCCGACGTGCTCATCGTCGACACCGCGGGCCGTCTCGCGATCGACGCTGCGATGATGGACGAGATCAAGCGCCTGCATGCGGCGCTCGATCCCGTCGAGACCCTGTTCGTCGTCGACTCGATGACGGGCCAGGACGCCGCGAACACCGCAAAGGCGTTTTCGGACGCGCTTCCGCTGACCGGCGTCGTCCTCACCAAGACCGACGGCGACGCGCGCGGCGGCGCCGCGCTTTCGGTGCGCTACGTCACCGGGCGGCCGATCAAGTTCATCGGCGTCAGCGAAAAGCCCGACGGGCTCGAGCCGTTTCATCCCGATCGCATCGCGCAGCGCATCCTCGGCATGGGCGACGTGCTTTCGCTCGTCGAGCAGGTCGAGCAGAAGGTCGATCAGGAAAAGGCGAAGAAGCTCGCCGAGAAAGTCATCAAGGGCAAGCGCTTCGATCTCAACGACATGAGGGACCAGCTCGAGCAGATGGTCAACATGGGCGGCATGGCGTCGCTGATGGAGAAGCTGCCGGGCGGCATGGCGATTCCCGACAACATGAAGGCGCAGGCCGGCGACGCCGCGGTCAAGCGCATGATCGCGATCATCGGCTCGATGACGAAGAAGGAGCGCCGGCATCCGGATCTTCTCAACGGCTCGCGCCGTGCGCGCGTCGCGCGAGGCTCGGGCACGCAGCCGGCCGACGTGAACCGCCTTCTGAAGCAGTATCAGCAGACCGAGAAGATGATGTCCAAGCTCGGCAGCGGCGGCTTGAAGGGCGTCATGCGGCACATGAAAGGCGCGATGCGCTCGATGGGCGGCGGCGGGGTTCCGCCCCAGCGCTGAGTTTCATGGAAATGGCAGCCACCGCCGATCGTGGCTTCACGATCGCCTCCGTGATCGCCCGCGACATTCCGGATGTCGCGCGGCTGTTCGCCGCGTACGAGCAGCACATCGGCGTCGATCTTTCCTATCAGGGTTTCCCGAACGAAGTCGCGACGTTGCCTGGCCGATACGCGCCGCCGCGCGGCCAGTTGCTCATCGCGCGAAACCGCGACAGCCGCGCGATCGGCTGCGTTGCGCTGCGTCCCATGGACGACGAGCGAAGCTGCGAGATGAAGCGTCTCTTCGTCGCCCCGGAAGGGCGCGGGCTCGGTCTCGGTCGCGCGCTTGCGGAAGCGATCCTTGCCGAAGGCGCGCGGCTCGGCTACGCGGAGCTTCGGCTCGACACGCTGCCGACGATGCAGGATGCGATCGGCCTCTATCGCAAGCTCGGATTCGTTTCCATCGAGCCGTACTACGCTGCGCCCGCAGGCACGATCTTTCTCGCCCGCCGGCTCGGCGATTCGCGCAACGAGGGCCCGGCCGGTCTATAGTCGCGACGTGATCTATCTCGTCTTCAAGGCGCTTCTGTCGGGACTCGTGATCGCGATCGTTTCCGAGGTTGCGAAACGGAGTCCCGCATTCGGCGCGCTGATTGTCTCGCTGCCGCTCGTATCGCTGATGGCGATTCTCTGGCTTTGGCGCGACACAGGCGATACCGCGCGCATCGCGAGCCACGCCGAGGCAACGTTCTGGTACGTCCTGCCGTCGTTGCCGATGTTTCTCGCGCTGCCGTTGATGCTGCGGAGCGGTGTCGGGTTCTGGTGGGCGCTGCTCGCGTCGTGCGCGCTCACGATCGCGCTCTATTTCCTGATGGTGCTGGTCGCGGCTCGTTTCGGAGTGCGTCTCTAAGCCGAAAACCTATAAGTCCCGGCAGCCCTTTATTTTTCCGCCCGTTCCGCTACAATGCGCGGCTCCCTCGGCGGCGCCCGGAATGTTTGGCGCGACGCCCAAGAATTTCCAGTTATTTCAGAGACTTGCAAATGGTCAAGATTCGCCTGTCCCGTGGCGGCGCCAAGAAGCGGCCGTTCTACCACATCATCGTTACGGACGAGCGCAACGCGCGCGACGGCCGCAACATCGAGCGCCTCGGGTATTTCAACCCGATCGCGTCGGGTAAGGACGTGCGCCTCGAGTTCGACACGACCAAGGCCAAGGCGTGGGTCGACAAGGGCGCGCAGATGACCGAGAAGGTCAAGTCGCTCTACAAGGAAGCGACCGGCGCCGCGAAGCAGGCCGCCTGATCCAGGTGGCGGATTCGACCCAGGTCTCGTCGCCTCGCGAAAGGGTCGCGGACGAGAAATGGGTGCTGGTGGGAAAGATCGTCGGTGTGTCGGGTGTGCGGGGCGAGATCAAGCTCGAGTCGTACACCGAGCCGCGAACGCGGATTTTCAGCTACCAGCCCTGGCGGCTGAAATCCGGCTTCGGCGAACGTGAAATCGGCGGCTGTCGCGGCCGCGAGCAGGGCAGGGGCGTCGTCGCGACGCTGCCCGGCATCGAAGATCGCGACGCCGCGGTGCCGCTCGTCGGCACCGAGATCTGGGTCCGGCGCTCGGCGCTGCCCCGATCGAGGAAGGGCGAGTATTACTGGGCCGATCTCGAAGGACTCGAGATCGTCACCGTCGAAGGTGCGAAGCTCGGCAGGGTTTCGCACCTCGTCGCGACCGGCGCGAACGACGTGCTGGTCGTCGTCGACGGGAAACGCGAGCGGCTGATCCCGTTCGTGCTCGATGATTACGTGAAGGAAGTGGATTTCGAGTCGGGCCGCGTCACGGTCGATTGGGATCCGGAGTTCTGATTGCGCATCGACGTCATCACGCTGTTTCCGGATTTCATCCAGGCAGCGGCGGATGTCGGCGTGGTCGGACGCGCGAAGGCGCGAGGATTGATCGAGATCGCGACGTGGAATCCGCGCGATTTCGCTTCGGACAACTACCGTTCGGCCGACGAGAGGCCCTACGGCGGCGGTCCCGGGATGGTGATGATGATCGACCCGTTGCGGCGCGCGCTTGATGCGGTGCGACAGGCGGGAGGTCAGGAAAAACCGATATATCTGAGCCCGCAGGGATCGCGGCTCACGCAACGCAAGGTGGACGAGCTCGCGCGAAGGGATCGGTTGTTCCTTCTGTGCGGCCGGTACGAAGGCATCGACGAGCGTTTCCTGGAGCACGCGGTCGACGAGGAAATCTCGATCGGCGACTACGTGATCTCCGGCGGCGAGCTGGCGGCGGCGATCGTGATCGACGCGGTCGGCAGGCTGCAGGAAGGCGCGCTCAACGACGCGGAGTCGGCGGAGCAGGATTCGTTCTCGGACGGACTGCTCGATTGCCCGCACTACACGCGTCCGGAGCGCGACGCCTGGGGCGAGGTGCCGCCGGTGCTGCTGTCGGGCGATCACGCGGCGATTCGCCGCTGGCGCCGCAAGCAGTCGCTCGGAAGGACGTGGCTACGCAGGCCTGATCTGCTGGCTCACGTGGAAGCGGACAAGGAAGCCCGCGCGTTGCTGGACGAATTCCGCCGCGAGCACTTCGAGCGCGCGCAGGCGAACGGACACGAAGCGGATCGCTCGCGCGGCCCGCGGAAGGAGTGATGCGATCGTCCGCGATCGCGAGAGCGAAGAGGCGGCCGTCGACGGTCGCGCTTCTCGAAAAGAAACCAGGCATTTGGATTCGGTGAGCGTCATGAGCAATCTGATTCAGCAGTTCGAAGCCGCGCAGATGACCCG
>DASZYR010000088.1:0-2859 GCA_035545255.1 Rhodanobacteraceae bacterium | reverse complement strand
CGACGGCACGCTGGACACGTCGTTCAGCGGCGACGGCAAGGCCTACGTCAACTTCGATCTCGGCGGCATGAACAGCGACCGAGCGCTCGACGCCGTGCAGCTCGCGAACGGCAAGCTGATCGTCGTCGGCTCCGCGGAGGTCGGCACCGACAACATCGATCTCGCGATCACGCGCCTCAACGTCGACGGCACGCGCGACACGAGCTTCTCCGGCGACGGCCGCGCGACGATCGCCTTCGATCTCGATCCGTCGAACCTGACCGACATCGCATCGAGCGTCGCGATCGACGCGGACGGCAACATCCTCGTCGCGGGCGCCGCCGGCAAAGCGGCCGGTGACTACGACTTCGCGATCGCGCGGCTGACGCCCGCGGGCGTGCTCGATCCGAATTTCGGCGGCGACGGCCGCGTGACGGTCGCGTTCGATCTCGGCGGCAGCTTCGATGACGAGGCGACCGAGTTGATCATCGCGCCCGACGGATCGATCTTCGCAACCGGCGCCGTCACCGACAACGGCTACGATTTCGGGGCCGTCAAGCTGCAGCCGGACGGGACGCCCGACCCGACGTTCGGAACCGGCGGCAAGGTCACCGTCCCGTTCGACTTCGGCGGCGACGATCAGGACATCTCGTACGGCGCCACGCTGCAACCCGACGGCAAGCTCCTGATGGTCGGCCTCGTCCAGGTCAGCGACACCGGCGACAGCGACATCGCGCTCGTGCGCTTCAACACCGACGGCACGCTCGACGACACGTTCGGCTTCGGCGGCAAGAAGATCATCGCGCCGAACCTCGGCGGCACGATGAACGATGGCGCCGTCCGTGCGCGCATCCAGGACGGCTATCTCGTGTTCGGCGGCATCGTCACGACGGCGACCGCGTATACGAGCTTCGCAGCGGGCCGCGTCGTCATCGACACGATCTTCGACAGCGGTTTCGAGCAGCCCTGACGATCAGCGCGTGGCGGCGACGAAGGCCGCGATCGCCTCGCCGTCGAACGGCCAGGCAAGCTCGCGGCCGCTGTCGTCGTCGCGCAGGACCGGCACGCGCTCGCCATAACGCGCTTCGAGCGCGACGTCGCCGTCGATCCAGGCGCTCTCGAAATCCGGTGCGCGCGCGACCGCGAGACGCGCGAGCGCCTCGTCGCAGAGCTTGCAGTCGTCGCGTTGGTAGAGGATGAGCCGCATGGAGCCGGGAAGCGGACGGGGACACGCGTAGAATAGCGTCCTCGCCGCCCTCATCTCGTCTTCCATGGCCGTCAGCGTCTTCGACCTCTTCAAGATCGGCATCGGGCCGTCGTCCTCGCACACGGTCGGGCCGATGCGCGCGGCCGCGCGCTTCTGCGAGCGCTGGCTCGCCGAGCCCGGCATCCTCGATCGCGTCGTGCGCGTGCGCTGCGAGCTGTTCGGATCGCTCGCGCTGACCGGGCGCGGCCACGGCACCGACAAAGCCATCCTCTGCGGCTTCGAGGGCGAATGGCCCGACCGGATCGATCCCGACTCGATTCCGTCGCGCCTGAAACGCATCCGCGGCGAGAAGCGCATTCGTCTCCTCGGCCGCCGTGAAATCGCGTTCGACGAAAAGACCGATCTCGTGTTCAACAAGCGCCAGAAGCTGCCGTACCACTCGAACGGCATGCGCTTCTCGGCGTACGGCGACAACGACGAGCTGCTCGCGACGCGCGATTACTACTCCGTGGGCGGCGGCTTCGTCGTCAACCAGGACGAAGCGGCCGAAGATCGCATCGTCGCCGACACGACGCCGCTGCCGTATCCGTTCGCATCGGGCGATCAGCTGCTCGCGTTCTGCGAGGAGAGCGGCAAGTCGATCGCGGCCATCATGCTCGAGAACGAGAAATCGTGGCGCGGCGAAGCCGAGATCCGCGATGGCCTCCTCGCGATCTGGCGCGCGATGCAAGGCTGCGTCGCGCGCGGCATGCGCGAGAGCGGCACGCTGCCGGGCGGGCTGCACGTCAAGCGCCGCGCGCCCGAGATGTGCAAGGAGCTGCGCGATCGTCCCGAGGCTTCGCTGCGCGATCCGTTGACGATCCTCGACTGGGTGAACCTCTACGCGCTCGCCGTCAACGAGGAGAACGCCGCGGGCGGACGCGTCGTCACGGCGCCGACGAACGGCGCGGCCGGCATCGTTCCCGCCGTCATGCACTATTACGAGCGCTTTTGCCCGAAGGCGAGCGAGGACGGTATCGTCGAATTCCTGCTGACGGCCGGCGCGATCGGCATCCTCTACAAGGAGAACGCGTCGATCTCGGGCGCCGAGGTCGGTTGCCAGGGCGAGGTCGGCGTCGCCTGCTCGATGGCAGCCGGCGGACTCGCCGCCGCGCTCGGCGGCAGCATCTATCAGGTCGAGAACGCCGCCGAGATCGGCATGGAGCACAACCTCGGCCTCACCTGCGATCCGATCGGCGGTCTCGTGCAGATCCCCTGCATCGAGCGCAACGCGATGGGCGCCGTCAAGGCGATCAATGCGCAGCGCATGGCGATGAAGAGCGACGGCAAGCATCGCGTCTCGCTCGACAAGGTCATCAAGACCATGCGCGAGACCGGGCGCGACATGAAGGACAAGTACAAGGAAACCTCGCGCGGCGGTCTCGCCGTGAACGTCATCGAGTGCTGATCGTCTTTCCCTCTCCCGCTTTGCGGGAGAGGGTCGGGGTGAGGGCGCGCTGAGTCGCCCTTCCAAGAGCGCCCTCATCCGCCTTCGGCGCCTTCTCCCGCAAAGCGGGAGAAGGAAAATCGCTTCTCTCCCCGCTCAATCGGGCCATTCGATCGTCGCCACGAGCGGCAGATGATCCGACGCGACGCGCGCCAGCCGGCTTCGATGCACGGCGACATCGACGATC
>DASZYR010000087.1:0-7233 GCA_035545255.1 Rhodanobacteraceae bacterium | reverse complement strand
CCCGCAAGATTTCAGCGACGCGAAGCAATCGCCCGGCAGCAGCATCCACCGTCCGACACCGGAAGAGTGGCTGACCGACCTCGCGAAGCACCTCCGCTACCGCGCCGACCGCGCGCTGCCGCCGGGCGACCGTCTGCAAGTGACATTCACCGACGTGCAGCGCGCCGGCACGTACGAACCGTGGCGCGGTCCGCGCTGGGACGACGTGCGCGTCATCAAGGACATCTATCCGCCGCGAATCGATCTCACGTTCAAGCTGACCGACGCGAGCGGCACGGTCGTCAAGGAAGGCAAGCGCGAGCTTCGCGATCCGGCGTTTTTGCAGCGCGGGACGGCGAACCAGACAGATCCGCTCCGGTTCGAGAAGCGGATGCTGGACGATTGGCTGAGGAGCGAGTTTCCCGCCGACACACGGAATCGAGATTCCGATACACCATAGGGTGGGCTTCAGCCCACCTTAGCGACGCACGGCGGTGGGCTATGGAGCTATCGATTTGCGCCTTCGAACAATAGCGTCCCAAGGGTTCGTGACCTTGGCCAAGCAAACAAGAGTAGTAGGCGCGATGCATGTCGATCGCGTCGGCAGATCCATCCTGACGCCTCGGCCTTCGTTTGCCGCGCCGTCTTTACATCCGCGCGACGCCGCGCTGAAGGCTTTTCGTCTCGCCCGCTTCCGGGAGAGGCCGCCGCGCGAGCGGCGGGTGAGGGGCGCTTTTCGTGGGGCGCTTCAGCCCCGGGTCGCCCTCATCCGCCTTCGGCACTTTCTCCCGCAAGCGGGAGAAGGGAACGGCGTGCTTGCGGCACCCGTGCATGCGCTCCTAACATCGATCCATTGCCGCGCGTGCTCGCGCAACGGGGGTCCAACATGCTGCGCGCTTCTCGTCTGCGCCTTTCGGCGCTCGTGCTGGTCGCGTCGGCGAGTGCCGCGATCGCCTCACACGCATCGGCGGGCGATCAGCTTCCCGGCCAGCCTTACGCTTCGTACTGGTTCCCGTCGACGATCCTCGACTGGGACCCCGCGACCGATCCCGACGCGCCGTTCAACCGCGGCAGCGTGCCGCTCGCGACGCGTTTCTCGAATCCCGATTTCAACGTGAATCCGCACGCGCATCTCGACGAGGCGCGCGTGCAGGCGCTCGTCGCGTTCGCGCCGACGTCGTTCAACCCCTCGCAAGGTTCGGCGACCGAGGATTACTACGCGCTCAACTACTGGCAATACGTCGATCAGCTCGTGTTCTGGGGCGGATCGGCGGGCGAAGGGTTGATCCTCGCGCCGAACCCGACCGTCATCGACGCCGCGCACAGGAACGGCGTGCCGGTGCTCGGCAACGTGTACCTGCCGCCGACCGCGTACGGCGGGCAGATCCAGTGGGTGCGCGATTTCGTGCAGCGCGACGGCAGCGGAAACTTTCCGGTCGCGGACAAGATGATCGAGGCCGCCGAGTACTACGGCTTCGACGGCTGGTTCATCAATCAGGAAACGGCCGGCGGCGACGCCGAGCTCGCGAGCGACATGCGCGACATGCTGGTCTACTTCCATGCGCATTCGAATCTTCTGGTCACCTGGTACGACGCGATGACGTCGACCGGCGCGATCGCCTGGCAGAACCAGCTCGATGCGCAGAACCAGATGTTCTTCCAGGACGGCGCGACGCTCGTCTCGGACAACATGTTCCTCAATTTCAACTGGAGCGCGACCGGCCTCACGAACTCGGCAACGCTCGCGACGAGTCTCGGCCGGAGCCCGTACGAGCTCTATGCCGGCATCGACGTCGAGGCGAACGGCTACAACACCGGCGTGAACTGGGCCGGCGTGTTTCCGGAAGGTCAGGCGCATCGCACGTCGATCGGCTTCTACCGGCCCGAATGGACGCACAACTCGTCGTCGAGCGTCGCGGATTTCTACGCGCGCGACAACAAATTCTGGGTCGGGCAGAACGGCGATCCGAGCAACACGACGACGGGCGCTTCGTGGAAAGGCGTCGCGAATTACATTCCCGCGAATTCGCCGATCACGAAGCTGCCGTTCGTGACGAATTTCAATACGGGACAAGGCACGCAGTACTTCATCGACGGCGTCGCGTCGTCGAGCCAGCCATGGAACAACCTCAGCCTGCAGGACGTGCTGCCGACGTGGCGCTGGATCATGCGCAGCACGGGTACGCCGCTCGACGTCGGGCTTTCGTTCGATGACGCCTGGTGGGGCGGAAGCTCGCTCGCCGTGTCCGGCACGACCGATGCGCCGAACGAGCAGCTTCTTTACGAGACGAACCTTCCTGCCGACGAATTCCTCGCGATCGAGCTCGTCTATCGTCTTCCGGCGGCGGGGCCGAGCCATCTCGAAGTCGGCGTCGCGTACGACGACGATCCTTCGACGTTCGTCTACTCGCCGGTCGAGGACGCGGAGATCCCGTTCTGGGTGCACGCCGTGGTGCCGTTGGGCAGCCGGCCCGGCCGGTCGGTCGTTGCGATTGCCTTGCGGTATTCGCCGCCGGCCGGCGTGCCGTACTCGATCAACATCGGTCGGCTCGCGATCTACACCACGTCGGCGCCGCCCGAGCCGCCGAGCGATCTGCATGTCATCAGCTTCGATCCCCTCGATGCAGGTCACGCGACGGTGCGCCTCGCCTGGACGCCCGCACCGGGCGACGTCAATTCGTATGCGGTATTCCAGCGCCACGCCGACGACAGCGAGACGTGGCTCGGCGGCACGCCGAACACCGCATATTTCGTGCAGCAGGTGATTCGCGACAGAAACGAAGCGACGTCGAAGATCGAAGTCGAGACGATCGGCCCTCTTTTCGAGCGCTCGGCGCCTGCGACGGTGGCGGTCGTCTGGGAGGATCACATTTTCGCGGATGGGTTCGACGGCGCGGCGCCATAAATAACGACGCGCGCTCAAACCCTCACCTTCTCTTCAGCCCTCCCCTTCAAGGGAGGGTTGGGTGGGAACGGTGCTCGCTTCGGTTTCCATGCACATCGCGACGTCAACGCCATCCCCTCCCCAGCCCTCCCCTTGAAGGGGAGGGAGCAAAGCGCGCGCGTTCGCGGCACAATCGTCGGCATGGACACCCATCACCCCGACCTGCACCCGCTCTACGCCGATCACCTCACGACGCTGAAATCGCGCACGGACGCCGCGCTCGCGCTCGCCGGACGCGATCATCTCGTCATCGCCGCGGGCACGCCGCGCTACGAGTTCCTCGACGATCGGCCTTATCCGTTCGCCGTCAACCCGTGGTTCAAGCACTGGCTGCCGGTGACGAAGGCGCCGGGCTCGTGGCTCGTCTACTCGCCCGGCAAGAAGCCGAAACTCGTCTACTTGCAGCCGCACGATTACTGGCACGTCGTGCCCGAGGCGCCGGCCGGTTACTGGGTCGAGCATTTCGAGATCGCGATCATCCGCGAGGCCAAGGAAGCCGCGCAGCATCTGCCGAGCGACGTCGCGCGTTGCGCGATCGTCGGCGACGACAACACGGCGATCGGCGCGTTCGTGCCGGACAATCCGCGTGCGCTCGTCGACTACATCCACTATCACCGCACGTACAAGACGCCGTACGAGCTTGCGATGATGCGCGTCGCGAGCAAGATCGGCGCGCGCGCGCACCGCGCGGCGGAAGCGGCGTTCCGCGGCGGCGAATCCGAGTTCGGCATTCACATGGCATATCTCGATGCCGCGAAACAGACCGATTTCGAGCTTCCTTACAGCAACATCATCGCGCTCAACGAGCACGGCGCGGTGCTGCATTACACCGATCTCAACCACGCGCCGCCCGCGCACGCGCATTCGTTCCTGATCGACGCGGGCGCGAGCTTCCACGGCTATGCGAGCGACATCACGCGCACGTACGCCGGCAAGGGAGCGGACGAGTTCGCCGCGCTGATCGATGCCGTCGACGCCGCGCAGCGCAGCTTCGCGTCGAAGGTGCGCGCGGGCCAGAGCTATCCCGAGCTTCACGTGCACGCGCATCGCGTGCTCGCCGGCATCCTCAAGGATCAAGGCTTCATCCGCATGAGCGCGGAGAGCGCGGTCGAATCGGGCGTCTCGTCGGCGTTCTTTCCGCACGGCCTCGGCCACGGTATCGGCCTTCAGGTTCACGACGTCGCCGGTTTCCAGCAAAGCGATCGCGGCGGCACGATTCCGAAGCCGCCCGGCCATCCGTATCTTCGCCTTACGCGCACGCTCGAACCCGGCATGGTCACGACGATCGAGCCGGGGCTCTATTTCATCGACATGCTGCTCGCGGAGCTCAAGCAGAAGCCGGCCGCGAAGGATGTCGTGTGGGACAAGGTCGATGCGTTCCGCAAATACGGCGGCATCCGCATCGAGGACGATGTCGTCTGCACTGGCGGCGAGCCTGAGAATCTGACGCGCGACGCGTTCGCCGCGAGCTGACTCCGTTTTCCCCGCTCCCGCGCTTTTCCCCCTCTCCCGCAACGCGGGAGAGGGCTGGGGTGAGGGCACGCGTGGTTCAGCGCCCACTCCGGATCGCCCTCACCCGCGCCTCCGGCGCGACCTCTACCGCAAGCGGGAGAGGTAACGGCGCAGCATCCGCGTTTCTCCTCTAGAATCGATCCGTATCTGCCGTGGCAGCTCTGGGGAGAGCAACATGCGATCTGGGGATTCCGTTCGTTTCATCGCGGCCGCGGGCATCAGCGCGCTGCTCACCGTCGGCGCCGCTTCGGCCTGCGACATCCAGACGCCGGGCATGAAGGAACACATGATGCACCGGCCCGCGCACACGCCGATGGCGCCGGCCGGGCGCACGCCGTGCGTCGACGGCATGGCCGGCATCTATCCGTGCTCGAACATCGATCTCCTCGCGTTCGTTCCGGTCGCGCAATTCACCGCGTCGAGCACGAACAGCCTCTGGGGCTGGACCGATCCCGATTCCGGCACCGAGTACGCGTTGATCGGCGCGAACAACGGCATCGCGTTCTACGATCTCTCGACACCGGACGCGCCGCGTTATCTCGGCAAGCTGCCGACGACGCAAGGCACCGGCAGCTCGATCTGGCGCGACGTGCGCGTCTATCAGAACCATGCGTTCGTCGTCAGCGACAACAATCCCGGCCACGGCATGCAGGTGTTCGACCTGACGCGTCTTCGCAGCGTGACCTCGCCGCAGACGTTCACCGAGGACGGCCATTATTCCGGATTCGGCTCGAGCCACACGATCTCGATCAACGAGACGACCGGCTACGCATCGGTCGCCGGCGCCGACGTCGTCTGTCCCGGCGATTCCGACCACGGCGGATTGCAGATCCTCGACATCCACGACCCGGCGCATCCGAAGTTCGCGGGCTGCATCAACGACGCCGGCTATACGCACGAATCGCAGTGCTACGTCTATTCGGGCCCGGACACCGAGCACGCCGGGCGCGACATCTGCTTCGATTCGAACGGATGGAGCGGCCGCATCGCGATCGTCGACGTCAGTGACAAGAACACGCCGCACACGCTGTCGTCGACGCCGTACCAAGGCAGCGCGTACACGCACCAAAGCTGGCTGACCGAGGATCAACGCTACCTCTTGCTCGACGACGAGCTCGACGAGGAAGAGAACGGCAACAACGCGCGCACGTTCGTCTTCGACGTCAGCGATCTCGACGCGCCGGTGCTCGTCGGCTACCACGAGCATCCGCTGAGCGTCATCGACCACAACCTCTACGTGCACGGCAATTACGTCTACCAGTCCGACTACGAAGCCGGCGTGCGCATCCTGCGCATGGACAACCTCGCGACGACATCGATGACCGAGGTCGCGTTCTTCGACACGTATCCGCAGAGCAACCACGCCGAGTTCAACGGCACCTGGAACAACTTCCGCTTCCCCGGCAGCGGCCTCGTCATCGCGACCGGCATCGACGAAGGCTTCTTCGTGCTCGAGCCGCATCTTTGCGCGTCATCGGGCGGACCGACGAACCTCGGCGCGACCGCAGGCGGCGACAACCGCATCGATCTCGCCTGGGACGCCGTCGCGACGCCGGGTGCGACGTATCGCGTCGAACGCGCGCAAGGCGGCTGCAGAGGCCGGTTCCGCACGATCGCCGACGATCTCGCGAAAGCCGTCTATTCCGACACGAGCGCGTCGGGTCAGGTGAGTTACGGCTATCGCGTGACGGCGCTAGACGGCTCCGGCGCCTGCGCGCCGGCCGCATCGGCCTGCGTCGAAGCCGAGACGACCGGCGCCTGCACGGCCGCGCCGATCTTCGCCGGCATCGCGAGCGCGACCGACGCCAGCACGACGCAATGCCGCGTCGACCTCGCCTGGGGCGGAGCGAACCCGGCTTGCGGCGGTCCGGCTTCGTATTCGGTCTATCGCTCGGACGACGCCGATTTCGTTCCGGGCGACGCCAACCGCATCGCGCTCGGTTGGCTCGACACGAGCTTCGTCGATCTCACGGCGGCGGCCGGCGCGACGCATTACTACGCCGCCCGCGCGGTCGACGCCGCGAACGGCGCCGAAGACGACAATCTCGTGCGCCTCGCCGTGCACGTGCCGAGCACGTGCGTGCTCGCGCCTGACGCGATCTTCATCGACGGCTTCGAGCCGCGGTAGTCGCTGCCCTTCCCCCTCTCCCGCTTTGCGGGAGAGGGTTGGGGTGAGGGCAATCCGGGTTCGCCCTGCCACGCCGTCCCTCACCCGTGCCTCCGGCGCGGCCTCTCCCGCAAGCGGGAGAGGCGAACTGCGCGTTTCGCTGTGCGAAGGCGCAACCGGCGACAACGCGCCGCAGTTCGTCCCATCTTCTGCGCGCGTATAATTTTCCGGAATCTTCCGGGAGTCGCCGCCGATGCATGCCGCGCGCGATCGCGCCGCCGCACGTTCCTGGTTCCGCACGCGCGGCGGACGCCGTTTCGGCATCGAATTCGCGCTGATCGTCGTGGTGAAGCTCTTCCTGCTGACCCTGCTCTGGTTCGTCTGCTTCCGTCCGCATCCGCGTCCCGACACGTCGCCTGAGGCGATCGAACGCCACCTGCTCGCTTCCCCGGAGATGCCGCCGCATGATCGATGAATCGGTCGTCACGCTCTCGCGCCTGCAGTTCGCGCTGACTGCGCTCTACCACTTCCTGTTCGTGCCGCTGACGCTCGGGCTTTCGTGGCTTCTCGCGATCATGGAAGCCGTCTACGTCATGACCGGCCGCGAAGTCTGGAAGCGCATGACGCAGTTCTGGGGCGTCCTCTTCGGCATCAACTTCGCGATGGGCGTCGCGACCGGCGTCACGATGGA
>DASZYR010000086.1:0-3658 GCA_035545255.1 Rhodanobacteraceae bacterium | reverse complement strand
CTCGTCTACGCGCAAGTGCGCGCCATCGCCGGCAAGCACCTGCGACAGTTCGGCCCGCATCTGACGCTCGAGCCGACCGAGCTCGCGCACGAGCTCTTCCTGCGCCTGATCTGCACCGAGACGAACTGGCAGGACCGCCGTCATTTCTACGGCGTCGTCAGCGTCGCGATGCGGCGCATCCTCGTCGATACGGCGCGGGCGCGCTCGAGCGAGAAGCGCGGCGGCGGCGGCGTGCACGTCACGCTCTCCGCCGCGGACGCGGCCGGCAGCGAAGACAGCGATGCGCTTGCACTCGAGGAAGCGCTCCATGCGCTGCGCGAGCTCGACGATCGCAAGTGCGAGATCATCGAGCTCAACTATCTGATCGGGCTCAAGCGCGAGGAAATCGCCGACGTGCTCGACGTATCCGTCCCGACGATCGACCGCGAGCTGCGCTTCGCGCGCGCCTGGCTGAAACAGCGGCTGGCCGCATGAGCGACGCCCGCTGGCAGCGCCTGCAGGCTCTCTTCGAAGGCCTGCTCGAACGCGATCCCGCCGAGCGCGAAGCCTGGATCGAGCACGTCGAGCCCGATGCCGAGCTGCGGCGCAACGCGCTTTCGCTCCTTGCCGCCGACAGCGGCCCGCGCGTCAGCATCACGCGCCAGGTGCGCGAAGCCTCCGCGCGCGTCCTCGACGATGCCGCGCGCGTGGACAAGCGGCTCGGACCGTACCGACTCATCGACGAGATCGGCAGCGGCGGCATGGGCACGGTGTTCCTCGCCGAGCGCGCCGACGACACGTTCCACCAACGCGTCGCGATCAAGCTCCTGCGCGGCATCCCGACGCGCGAGGCGACCGAGCGCATGCGGCGCGAGCGGCAGATCCTCGCCGATCTCGCGCATCCGCACATCGCGCGATTGCTCGACGGCGGCAGCACGGCCGACGGGCAGCCCTATCTCGTCATGGAGTACGTCGAAGGAGTTCCGGTCAACGAGTTCTGCCGCGTGCGCGAACTCTCGATGGCCGAGCGGCTGCGCCTCGTGCAGAAGGTCTGCGGCGCGGTGCAGTTCGCGCATCAGCGGCTCGTGATCCATCGCGACCTGAAGCCCGCCAACGTGCTGGTGCGCGCGGATGGCGAGCCGGTGCTGCTCGATTTCGGCATCGCGAAGCTGCTCGGCAATACCGGCGGCGACGCGCAGACCGGCATGCCGTGGTTCACGCCGGCTTACGCGAGCCCGGAGCAGCGGCGTGGCGAGGCGGTCAGCACGGCGACCGACGTTTACGGCCTCGGTTTGCTTCTCTACGAATGCCTCGCCGAGCGCCAGCCGCAAGCCGACGACACGGATCGCCTGCCGAAGCCGAGCGCGAATGCGACGACGGATCGCTATCGCATTCCCGCCGAGCTCGATCTCATCGTCGCGAAAGCGACGCATGCCGAGCCCGAGCGCCGCTACGTTTCCGCGGCCGCGCTCGCGGACGACCTGCAGCGTCATCTGCGCGGACGTCCGGTGCACGCCGTGCCGGATCGGCTTCACTACCGCGTCGCGAAATTCGTCGGCCGCCATCGGCTCGCGACGGCAGCGATCGCGGCCGCGATCGTGATGGCGGTGCTGGTCACCTGGCGGCGCGCCGGCGAGCGCGATCGCGCGCTTCGCGCCGAGACCGAAGCGCGCGAACAATCGGCCACCGCCGAGCACGTCGTCGACTATCTCGTCGCGCTGTTCCATTCGGCGTCGCCGGAGGAAGCCGGAACGAAGCCGATCGCGCCGCGCGAGCTTGTCGACCGCGGCCGCAAGGAAATCGACGCGCGCCTCGCCGGATCTCCGCGCCAGCAGGCGCGCCTGCTCGGCGCGATAGGCAAGATCTATCTCGAGCTCGGCGCGCCCGAGGAAGCCGCGTCGAGTCTCGGCGCCGCGGCCGAGCTCGAACGCGCGCACGGAACGCCGGAACGCCGCGCGTCGTATCTCGCAGATCAGGGCTATGCGCTCAACATCGCCGAGCAGCCGGCTGCCGCAGAGCCCGTGTTGCGCGAGGGGCTCGCCACTTTCGAGACCGCGGCGCGGGAAAACCCCGCCCGCATGGCGGAGATCCTTTCGACGCTCGCCCTTTCGCAGGCGCGCAACGGCAATCCGCAGGAAGGCGAAACGACGCTGCGGCGCGCGCTCGACTACGCTCGCAAGGCCGACGGCGAGGACGGTCTGCACGTCGGACAGTCGCTTTACGCGCTCGCCGAAGTCGAGATGCGGCTCGGTCGCTTCGACGACGCCGAGCGCGACGCCAGGCGCAGCATCGAGCTTCTGCGCCGGCAGACTTCCGACGGCTCGCCCGAAGTCCTTTCGGCGACCGGTTTTCTCACCGAGGTTTACGAACAGCAGGGACGCTACGCCGAAGGCGAAGCGCTGCTGCGCCAGATGCTGTCGGTGCGTCTGCGCACGCTGGCCCCGGACAGCGCCTGGGCGATCACCGTGCGCAACAACCTCGCGCAGGCGATCCAGCTGCAGGGCCGCATCGTCGAGGCGACGACACTGCTGCGCCAGAACGTCGACTATCTCCGCGCCGCGGGTCAACAGGACACCGCGAGCTATTTCATCTCGTTGAACAATCTCGCGAGCCTCGCCGAGCAGGCCGGCGACTACGACGCATCGATCGAGATGTTCCGCGAAACGCTCGAACGGGCCGGAAAGCACGAGGCCGATCCGCACATGGCGACGTACCGCCAGAACCTCGGCCGCAGCCTTCTGCTCGCGGGCCGGCTCGATGCCGCGTGGCCGCTGCTCGATCACGACATCGAAGGCGGCAGCGATTCGCTCGATCTCAATATCGAGCGCGGCCGGCGCTTTCTGCACATCGCCGAATGGATGCGCCGTTCGGGCCGCCTCGACGACGCGATGCGCTACGCAGACCGGGCGAGCGAGCAGTTCGGGGCGCTCTATCCGCCCGCGCATCCGCGCCACGGTGCCGTAGCGCGCATCCGCGCCGCGATCCTGCGGGATCGCGGGCGCGCGGCAGACGCCGAGAAGGAGTTGCGCCGCTCGATCGAGATCCTCACGGCGGGTATCGGAAAAGACGCGAACGCGACGATCGAAGCCGAGATCGAGCTCGCGCAGCTGCTCGCCGTGCGCGGCGCGAGCGACGAAGCGGCGGCGCTGATCTCGCATGTCGGTCCGCTCCTACCCGCGCGTTTCGTCGAGATCGCGCCGGCGCGAAAGCGCTTCGACGACCTCAAGCGCAAGCTGGACGCCGGCTAAGCACACGCAAGCTTTTCGCCGCGATCGCCGAAGCGCCATGACGCCGAAGTGCAAGGGAGTCACGCTCGCTTACGCGAGCGTGACGGTCATCATCAGGTGACTCGCGTCGCACGAGTGGACGAAGTTCGGGCTGATTCCGAGCGCCTGCCGGGAGAGTGATGATGCGTTTTTTCATGCGTTGCTCCTGTTGCGGTTACATGAAATGAGGGAGCCGCGCCTGTAGGTTTTTTACAAGTGCGCTCGTACATCGCGTTTGGTACAACCCGCGTCGGGGAAGCCGAAGCTCAGGCTCAGGGGGAGTCCATGCGCGCGCGATTCGTGTCGAAGGTATTGACGTGCCTTGTCTTGTCGCTCGCGCCTGTCGAGGCGTGGTCCGGTGTTGGGCTGGAGTGGTTTCTTATCGAGCCGTCGCCGCCTAGTGCGGACGTCTT
>DASZYR010000085.1:0-16864 GCA_035545255.1 Rhodanobacteraceae bacterium | reverse complement strand
CGACGATCCCGCCGGCCCGCCGGCGCGCGAGCGCGACGAGCAGCGGCAGCGCCTGCGCGCCCATCGGATTCGATTGCAGCGGTGCGAGCGAAAGCGGAACGCCGTCCGAAGCGGGCGTTTCCGAGGCCGTGCGCAGCGCGAGTCGCGCGATCGTGCGCCCGCTCGCGGCGGCCGAGAGCACGAACGCGACGGCGAACGGCAGCGTGCTCGGCGCCATCTCGGCGAGCGGTCCTTGTGCCGCGATGTCGTAGGCGGCGACCAGCACCGGCTCGCCCTCGGCCGCGACCTGGACGGCCGCTTCGAGAAGCCCGGCCGCGAAACTTGCCTGCCCGGCGCTGATGGCGGTCGCCGGCGCGTGGCAACGCGCCGCGACGGTCCAGTAGCCGGCCGGCGCATTGTGCACCGAGTTGTGGAATCGGGTCGGCGAAAGCTCGCGCGGATCGCGCGCGAGCGTCTCGCACATCTCGTCGGTGATCGCGAGATCGCCGTGCGTCGACGCGAAGACCGACGCCAGCGTCGATGCGTCGCATGCCGCCATCGCGACGGCCTGACCCGCCGCTTCGCTCGCGATCAGAACCGGCTCTGGTGCGCGGCGGCGCTCGGCCGGCGGCAATGCGCCGGGTGCGGGACGCGACGGCTTTTCCGGCATCGCGAATTCGTCTTGTTCCACCGCGCGCGAAAACGCGGCCCAGTCCGCGAGCCCGGGTGTCCAGAAGCCGATGCCGTCGACGTGCACGATCAGCGCATCCACTAATGCAGCGCTCCGGACGCGAAGGCGAGCGTGCAGTTGCTGCCGCCGAATCCGAACGAATTGCTGAGCGCGACGCGGATCTCGCGCGTCTGGGGAGCG
The DNA here is from genome assembly GCA_035545255.1 of Rhodanobacteraceae bacterium. Taxonomy (GTDB): domain Bacteria; phylum Pseudomonadota; class Gammaproteobacteria; order Xanthomonadales; family Rhodanobacteraceae; genus Dokdonella_A. The sequence continues at coordinate 16,014 of DASZYR010000085.1, read as the reverse complement.
AGCTGGAGCTGCGCGGCGCAGATCGGCTCGCTCGCGTGCGAATTGAGCGTCGCCGGCACGAGGCTTTCGGCCATCGCGGTCAGCGTGATGACGGCTTCGAGGATGCCCGCGGCGCCGAGCGTGTGCCCGGTGAATCCTTTCGTCGAGCTGGCGCGCAGCGTCTTTGGAAATCCGCCGGCGATCACCGCCGCTTCGACGTCGTCGTTCTTCCGCGTCGCGGTGCCGTGCAGGTTGACGTAGTCGACGTCGTCCGCCGAGAGGCCGGCGCGCGCAAGGGCATCGGCGATCGCGAGCCGGGCGCCGAGCCCTTCGGGATGCGGCGTCGACATGTGGTGCGCGTCGGACGATTCGCCGTAGCCGACGAGCTGCGGCGCATTCCCGTCGCCGTCGCGCTCGACCAGCGCGAAGCCGGCCGCTTCGCCGATCGAGATGCCGCGGCGCGCGGGATCGAACGGGCGGCAGGGCTCCGGCGAGACGAGCTCGAGCGCGTTGAAGCCGAACAGCACGCTCTCGCACAGCGTGTCGACGCCGGCGAGGATCGCGGCATCGACGATGCCGAGCCGGATCATGCGCTCGGCCTTCGCGAAGATCTTCGCGCTCGAAGAGCACGCGGTCGCGACGGTGAGGCACGGGCCGCGCGTACCCAGCGCGGCCTGGAGGAAAAATCCGGGCGAATGCGGCGTGTGCAGCACCGGGCGGCGAAGCGCTGCCGGCATGCGGCCGGCGTCGAGCGTCCGGTAGGCTTCCTCGGTTGCGCCGATGCTCGAGGTCGACGTGCCGACGACGAGCGCGACGCGATCGGCGCCGCGCCGCGCGATACACGCGCGAGCCGCATCGAGAAAGCCGTCCGCGTTGAGGCCGAGCCACGCGAGACGGTTGTTGCGGCCATCGAATTCCGCGAGATCGGCCGGCAACGACGCGTCCTCGATCCCGGCGACGCGGCCGATCGCGCAGGGCAGCGCCACGCGCGTGAAGTCGTTCGGCCGCAGGCCGCCCCGGCCCTCGCGAAGCGCAGCGGCGTGCGCCGCGCGGCCGGAGCCGAGCGTCGATGTCGCGGTGTAGGCGGTCAGCGGGAGCGGGGTTATGCGGGTCGGCACGCGTCGTCGGATCCGGCGAGGCGGCCGAAGTATGACATAGAGGTTTCCGTCGCACTCCGGCCGTTTGTGGCGAATGATGCGCGATTCCGCGGAACGTCGCGGCAGGGCGTCGATTCGCCGCGATGCCGCTTCCGGGCTGGCTGCTACGATGGAGCCGGCGACGGCAGCGAGCGAGCGCATGAACGCGACACCTTCCCGGATCGGCCTCGTTCGCGACTGCCTTCGCGGCTTGCAGGACCGCATCTGTGTCGCGCTCGAAGCGGTCGACGGGCAGGGCCGCTTCGTCGAGGATGCCTGGCGGCGTGCCGAAGGCGGCGGCGGGCGATCGCGCATCCTGAAGCGCGGTGCCGTGTTCGAGCAGGCCGGCGTCGGCTTTTCGGAAGTCTCGGGCGCGAAGCTGCCGCCTTCGGCGAGCGCGGCCCGCCCCGCGATCGCGGGACGCGCGTGGACGGCGGTCGGCGTCTCGCTCGTGCTGCATCCGGAAAACCCGTACGTGCCGACGACGCACGCGAACGTGCGCTACTTCGAAGCGCGCGCCGACGACGCGCCGCCGGTCTGGTGGTTCGGCGGCGGGTTCGACCTGACGCCGTTCTATCCGTTCGACGAGGACGTCGTGCATTGGCACCGGGTCGCGCGCGATCTCTGCACGCCGTTCGGCGAGGACGTGTATCCGCGCTACAAGCGCTGGTGTGACGAGTATTTCTTCCTGAAGCACCGCGACGAGACGCGCGGCGTCGGCGGACTCTTCTACGACGATCTCGACGAAGGCGGGTTCGAGCGCTGCTTCGCGCTGACCGAGGCGGTCGGCAACGGATTCCTCGATGCGTACCTGCCGATCGTCGAGCGCCGCAAGGCGACGCCGTACGGCGAGCGCGAGCGCGAATTCCAGCTCTACCGGCGCGGGCGCTACGTCGAGTTCAATCTCGTCTACGACCGCGGCACGCTGTTCGGCCTGCAATCCGGCGGGCGCGCCGAGTCGATCCTGATGAGCCTGCCGCCGCGCGTGCGCTTCGAGTATGGCTATGCGCCGGAGACGGGGAGCGCCGAAGCGCGATTGTCGGACTACTTGCGGGCTCGCGACTGGCTACAACTCGTCCCGTAACTCGTCGTCCCCGCGAGGGCGGGGATGATCTGGTGCCTGACGTTGCAGCAAAAGTCGCCGGGTCCCCGCCTTCGCGGGGATGACGAAAGGGTTGCGTCAATTCCACTCGTACAGCGAGTAATAGACCGGCGACACCGGGCCCTGCTGCGGATCGCGCGTCAGCCGCCCGGTTCCGGTCGTGTCCAGGAAGGTCTCGCCGGGTCCGCCGCCCGGCGGCACGATGTGGATCATCCAGACGCGACCGTTCTGGCGGTATTCCTCGACCGTATCCTCGCCCTGCCGGCGCGTCGTCTTGTCGCTCATGGCCATGCGCTGGGCGACGGCCGCGCGATCGCGGTCGGCGCGGTCGCGCACGAGGCGCGTATCCGGCTTCGGCAGCGGCGCGAGCGGATCGGCCGCTGCATCGTCGGCCGTTGCAGCCGCGGGCTGGGCCGCGTCGGCCGGTTTTTCGGCGGGTGTCTCGACGCCGGGATCGTCGAGCCCCGGCGGCGGAGGTGCGTCGGCTTTCGGAATCTTGCCCGATTCCGGCGGCGCCGCGAGCGCCAGCGCGGATGCGAGGACCATCGGGAGGGGAGCCAGCCAGCGGATCGTGCGCATGACGTTTCTCCTGGATACGGCCCCAAGCCTAGCAGGCCTTCGATGAATCGACTGCGCGTTGCATCAACGACGGCGAAACGGTCGAAACGCGTTGCAAACGCGGCGCGCGCTTGCGAAGCTCATCCGATTCCGCTCCCACCTTTCCCGAGATGTCGCGTCCCCGACTCGTCCTCATCGACGGCTCATCCTATCTCTACCGCGCGTTCCACGCGCTGCCGCCGCTGACGAATTCGGCGGGCGAGCCGACCGGCGCGCTGTTCGGCGTCGTCAACATGCTGCGCGCGACGCTGAACGCCAGGCCCGACTACGCCGCGTTCGTGCAGGACGCGCCGGGCAGGACGTTCCGCGACGATCTCTACGCCGAATACAAGGCGAACCGCGAAGCGATGCCCGATCCGCTTGCCGCGCAGATCGAGCCGATGCTCGCGATCGTCGAGGCGCTCGGCTTTACGATCCTGCGCGTCGAGGGCGTCGAGGCCGACGACGTGATCGGCACGCTCGCGAAGCAGGCCGCGGCCGACGGCATCGACGTCGTCGTCTCGACGGGCGACAAGGATTTCGCGCAGCTCGTCGCGCCCGGCATCGAGCTCGTCAACACGATGAGCAATACGACGCTCGACACGGCCGGCGTCGTCGAGAAGTTCGGCGTGCCGCCCGGGCGCATCGTCGATCTGCTCGCGCTCATGGGCGACAGCGTCGACAACATCCCGGGCGTCGAGAAGTGCGGGCCGAAGACGGCCGCGAAATGGCTCGCCGAATACGGCTCGCTCGACGAGGTGATCGCGAACGCGGACAAGGTCGGCGGCAAGATCGGCGAGAACCTGCGCCGCGCGCTGCCGCAGCTGCCGCTGTCGCGCGAGCTCGCGACGATCAAGACCGACGTCGCCCTCGACGTCGGTCCGCGCGATCTCTCGTTGCGCGAGCGCGACGTCGAGACGTTGCGCTCGCTGTACGGACGCTACGAGTTCAACGCGGCGCTGAAGGAGCTCGACTCGGCCGATGCGCGCGGGGGGCGCGATCTCCCGGCCGCGGACATTCCGACGCGCAGGGAATTCGGCGTGCGCGCCATCGACATCGCTGCGCCGCCGAAGATCGAAGTCGATCCCGCGCTGCAGGGCGCGGGCGAGTACGAGCTCGTGACGACGTCCGGACAGTTCGAGCGCTGGATCGAAACGATTCGCGATGCGGACATCGTCGCGTTCGACACCGAAACCGATTCGCTCGATCCGATGCGGGCGACGATCATCGGCATCTCGATCGCGGTCGAGCCGAAGAAAGCCGCATACATTCCGCTCGGCCACGACTGCCCCGGCACGCCTTCGCAGCTCGACCGCGAGGACGTGCTGAACCGGCTGAAGCCGTTCCTCGAGGACGCCGACAAGCCCAAGCTCGGCCAGAACACGAAATACGACATCAACGTGCTTTCGACGTACGGCATCACGGTGCGCGGCGTCGCGAACGACACGATGCTGGAGTCGTACGTCCTGAACTCGACCGCGTCGCGCCACGACATGGATTCGCTCGCGAGGCGCCATCTCGCGTACGAGACGATTCCCTACGAGGACGTCGCGGGCAAGGGCGCGAAGCAGATCCCGTTCTCGCAGGTCGATATCGAGACCGCATGCCGCTACGCGGCGGAGGACGCCGACGTCACGCTGCGTCTGCATCGTGCGCTTTCGGGCAGGCTCGACGCCGAGCCGACGCTCAAGTCCGTCTACGCGGACATCGAGATGCCGCTCGTGCCGGTCCTCGCGCGCATGGAGCAGACCGGCGTGCTGATCGACACCGCAGCGCTGAAGCGCCAGAGCGGCGAGCTCGCGCGCCGCATGCACGAGATCACCGAAGAGGCGTACGCGATCGCGGGCCGCAGCTTCAGCCTCGATTCGCCGAAGCAGCTGCAGGCGATCCTGTTCGACGAATTGAAGCTCGCCGCGGTGCTGAAGACGCCGAGCGGCCAGCCGTCGACGAACGAGGAAGCGCTCGAAGCGATCTCGAACGATCACGCGCTGCCGCGGATGATCCTCGAGTACCGCGGACTCGCGAAACTCCGTTCGACGTACACCGAAAAACTTGCCGACAACGTCAACCCGCGCACGGGCCGCGTGCATACGAACTACAACCAGGCGACCGCGGCGACGGGACGGTTGTCCTCGCAGGATCCGAATCTCCAGAACATTCCGATCCGCACCGAGGAAGGCCGGCGCATCCGCCAGGCGTTCGTTGCGCCGCCGGGATGGAAGGTCGTCGCGGCCGACTACTCGCAGATCGAGCTTCGCATCATGGCGCACCTCTCCGGCGACGCGGGATTGCTCGCGGCGTTCCACGGCAACCAGGACATCCATCGCGCCACCGCGGCGGAAGTGTTCGGTTTGCCGGTCGATCAGGTCGACACGAACCAGCGTCGCGCGGCGAAGGCGATCAACTTCGGGCTCATGTACGGCATGAGCGCGTTCGGGCTTGCGCGCCAGCTCGGCGTCGGCCGCGGCGAGGCGCAGGACTACATGGCGCGCTACTTCTCGCGCTATCCGGGCGTGCGCGAGTTCATGGATCGCATGCGCGAAGAGGCGCATCGCGACGGCTACGTCGAGACGCTGTTCGGACGGCGCCTCCATCTCGACTACATCAACTCGAAGAACCAGGTGCAGCGCTCGGGCGCCGAGCGCGCAGCGATCAACGCGCCGATGCAGGGCACCGCGGCCGACATCATCAAGCGCGCGATGATCGACGTCGACGCGTGGCTCCTCGACGAGGACGAGCCGGCGCGCATGCTGATGCAGGTGCACGACGAGCTCGTGTTCGAGATCCGCGAGGATCGCGTCGAGGCAGTCGCCATCGCGATCCGCGAGCGCATGGCCGCGGCGGCGAGGCTCTCGGTGCCGCTCGTCGTCGACGTCGGCGTCGGCGCGAACTGGGACGAGGCGCACTGACGGCGCCGTATTCGTCGCCCTCCGTCAGGCGCGTTGGAAATCGTTTTCGCTGGGTGAAGAACGCGTTTCGCACCGCTGAACCGGTGCTAAACGCGACCGAAACCACTCTCCGTACGCCTGCGAACTTTCGCAAGACCCCCCGGTCCTACACATCGGGCGCGCGCAACGGCGCCCGTGGTTCACTCACCTCCCTGAGTGCAACCCCCGGAAGACCGGTCCCTCCCCAGGCCGATCTTCCATCGGCCCCGAGGGCTTCCCCTGGCCCTCGGGGCTTTTCATTTCCGGGCGCCTCGCTTTTTGCCGACTTCGTTCTGCGAAGGCCGCTTTTCCGCATCGCGCTTTGCGCGAAGTTCGCACTTTCTCCCGGCTTGCGTGAAGGCCGCATTTCTTTCCGCTGCGCAAAGCCCGCTTTCCCCTCTCCCGCGTGCGGGAGTGAGGGCGCGCTGGCTCGACGTTTCGTCTTATGGTCCGTTTTGTCTTTCGATCTTCGGCACTGACGCGGCAACCGACTCACGTCCCTGCGGGTCTTGCCGGCTGTGGCGGTGCGGGATTTCGACTTTGCTTCCGGCGTCAGCTCTTCAGCGCTTCGAGCACGGCTGCTCGGGAGAGCTTGCCCGTTTCGTTGCGCGGCAGCTTCGGTACACGGCGAAGCGGTCTTGGCAGGAAGACCGGATCGATCGCGAGGCGCAGGTCGTCCTGAAGCGCCGACTCGGTTCTTTCCGGCGCGACGACGAGTGCCGCGATGCGGCGGATGCCGCAGCCGTCGACTTCGTCGAGTTGCAGCGCGACAGCATCGACGACGCCGGGCAGCGCGAGCAGCCTGCGCGTGAGGTCGGCGAGCGAGGCGCGCTTGCCGGCGATCTCGACGAGATCGGCATTGCGGCCGCGGAGGCGGAACGTGCGGTCCGGCATGAGCTCCACGACGTCCTGGAGCACCACCGGCTGGCTGAAATACGGTGCGTCGACCAGCGTGCCGTCGGGTTGCGGACGCAGCGCGACGCCGGGATAGAGATGCCACGCTGTCTCGCGCGCCGGACGCCGGTGCGCGATGACGCAGGTCTCGGTCGAGCCGAACAGCTCGATGACCGGCGCGCCACAACGCTGCTCGGCCTCGGCGGCGAGCTCGCGCGAGAGCGGCGCGGTCGCCGACGTGATCGCCGCGAGCGGCGGCAATGCTGCGGGATCGCGCAACAGCGCCTGCAGGTGAATCGGTGTCGTGACCAGGAGGCGCGGCTCGGGCACCTCGGCGAGCGCGGCGGCGACGTCAGCCGGAAACAACGGACGTCCGCCGTGCACGGCGTACGGACCGACGAGCGGCAGCAGGACCGAAAGCTCGAGTCCGTACATGTGCTGCGGCGGAACCGTCGCGACGACGTGGACGAGCGTTTCGGCCGCGAGGCCGAGCGCCTCGTGGAGCGTCTGCACGTTGAGCGTGCTGCTGGCGTGCACACTCGACCACGGCTTCGGATTCGGCTTCGGGTGGCCCGTGCTGCCGGAGGTGAATCCGATCGCGACGATCTGCTCGTCGTCGATCCGGGGCACGGCGGCATCCGACGCATCGACTGCGCCGAGCGGGATCGCGATGCACGGTACCGGCGAGGCGCGACCGGTTTCGGCGACGGCGTAGCTGCCGGCGTGGCCGGCCAGCACTTCCTCGATCGCTTTCGGCGCTCGCGAGGAGGGCAGGAGGTTCGTCTGGCCGCGCACCGCGATCGCGCAGAACGCGACCAGGAACGCGTAGCGATCCTCGCACAGATTGACCGCATGGCGCCCCGCCGGCAGGGCTGACGCCGCGGCGCGGACGTCCGCGAGGAATTGCGCGACCGTCAGCGCACCGCCGCCTCGCCACGCGAAGATCCGGTCGGCGCGCGCAAAGCGGAGCAGCGGCAACCCGGAGGCTGCGCGTTCGACGACAGCAGACACGTTCCCCTTCTCCCTCGTGCCGGATTGTTCGAGGATCGGCCGCGCCGCGTCACGTTCGCACGGCGTCCCCGCTGATAGCGTCGCGGATCGGCGTCGGACGCTCAAGTCCCCCGACCGGTCCGTTCAGGATCGCATCGACCTCGGTGCCGAATAAGGCGCGGACTTCGCCGGCGCTGCGTGCCGGCGGTTCGCCGTGGCGGTTCGCGCTGGTCGAGACGAGCGCGCCGCCGAACGCACGGCAGAGCTCGGCCGCCGGCGCGTGCGCCGTGACGCGGACGGCGATGCCGCGATGGGCTCCCGCGATCCAGCCCGGCGCTTCGCCCGAGCGCGGAAAGATCCATGTGTGGGGTCCCGGCCACGTCGCCAGCGCGCGGGCCCGCGCGTCGTCGGGAAGCGCCTGCGAATCGATGAAGGGTTCGAGCTGCGCGAGGTCCGCCGCGATCAGCAGGACGCCTTGCGTCGCAGGCCGTCCCTTGATCGCGAACAAGCGCTCGAACGCGCGCCGGTCGTGCGGATCGCAACCGAGCCCGTAGACGGCTTCGGTCGGATATGCGACGACGCCGCCGGCGCGGAGCGCGGCGACGGCATCGTCCACGGAAGCGTTCATTCGTTTCTGGCCGGCGGGCGTTGCGTCATGTGTCGCCGGCGCGTGCGCCCGTCGTCTTTCTGGCCGGCGCCGCCTTTCGAGTCGCTGTCTTCTTCGCCGCGCGTTTCGCGGGCGCCTTGCGCGCTGCCGCCTTCTTCGCAGGCTTCGCTTCCGCAGGAGCTTCCTTCTTTGCGGTCTTCGCAGCGGCAGCCTTGCCGAAGCGTCCTCCACGTTTTGGCCGGTTCGGCGCCGCAGCCAGCAGCGCTGCGCATTCCTCGGCGGTCAGCTCGCGCGGTTCCTTGTCCTTCGGGATGCGCGCGTTCTTCTCGCCGTCGGTGATGTACGGGCCGTAGCGACCGTTCAACACCTGCACGCCGTTGCCGAAATCCTTGATGATGCGGTTCGCAGCGGCTTCGGCCTTGGCGCGGATCAGCTCGATCGCGCGCGGCAGCTCGATCGTGTACGGATCGTCCTCGGCCTGCAGCGACGCATACGTCGTGCCCTGCTTGACGAACGGACCGAAGCGGCCGACGCCGACCGTGATGTCTTCGCCGCTCTCGCTCTTGCCGAGATTGCGAGGCAGCTTGAAGAGCTCGAGTGCTTGGGCGAGCGTGATCGTGTGCATGCTCTGGCCGGGGCGCAAGCTGGCGAACGTCGGCTTGTCTTCGTCGTCCTTCGTGCCGATCTGCGCGAAAGGCCCGTAGCGGCCGAGTCGCACCTGCACGGGCTTTCCGCTCTTCGGATCGGTGCCGAGCTCGCGAGCGCCGGTCGCTTCGGAGCGGTCGACGGTCTCGTTCTTCTCGTCGACCTGCGCCTTGAACGGCTTCCAGAATTTTTCGAGAAGCGGAACCCAGTCTTCCTCGCCGCGGCTGACGGCGTCGAGCTCGTCTTCGAGCCTTGCGGTGAAGTCGTAGTCGACGTAACGCGTGAAATGACCCGACAGGAATTTCGCGACCGCGCGGCCGACGTCGGTCGGGCGGAAGCGGCGGCTGTCGAGGATCACGTATTCGCGATTCAGCAGCACCTGGATGATGCTCGCGTACGTCGACGGCCGGCCGATGCCGTATTCCTCGAGCGTCTTGACGAGCGAGGCTTCGGAATAGCGCGGCGGCGGCTCGGTGAAATGCTGGTCGGCGGCGATGTCGCGCAGCGGCACCGCTTCGCCGATCGTCATCGCGGGCAGCTTGCGGCCTTCGTCGTCGTCCTCGGCGTTCTTCTGGTCGCGGCCTTCCTCGTACACCGCAAGGAAGCCGGGATCGACGACGGTCGTGCCGCTCGCGCGGAACGCCGAGTCGGGACCGCAGGCAAGATCGACCGAGACGGTGTTCAGTGTCGCATGCTGCATCTGGCACGCGACCGCGCGCTTCCAGATCAGCTCGTAGAGCTTGCGCTGCTCGTCGGAAAGATATGCCGCGATGTCCTTCGGCCGATGCGACGCGGACGTCGGCCGGATCGCCTCGTGCGCTTCCTGCGCGTTCTTGGACTTGTTGCGGTAGTGGTTCGGATGCTCGGGCAGCGCGCGCGGGCCGTAATCGCGTTCGATGACTTCGCGAAGCTCCGTGATCGCCTCGCCCGAGAGATGCACCGCGTCCGTACGCATGTACGTGATGAGGCCGACGATGCCCTCGTCGCCGAGCGGCACGCCTTCATAGAGCTGCTGCGCGAGGCGCATCGTGCGGCTCGTCGCGAAGCCGAGCTTGCGCGCGGCTTCCTGTTGCAAGGTCGACGTCGTGAACGGCGGCGCCGGACGGCGCTTCCTTTCCTTCGACTGGATGTCGCTGACGACGAGGCGGCCCTGCGCCGCTTTCTTCAATGCGTCGCGCGCGGCGTGCGCGTCATCTTCGTTGGTGAGGTCGAACTGCTCGAACTTCTTGCCGCGAAGCTTCAGGAGGCGCGCGCTGAACGCCTGGTCCGGATGCGCGCAATCGGCTTCGATCGTCCAGTACTCACGTGCCCTGAACGCTTCGATTTCCTCCTCGCGCTCGACGATCATGCGCAGAGCGGGCGACTGCACGCGCCCCGCCGAAAGCCCGCGCTGCACCTTGCGCCACAGGACCGGCGAAAGGTTGAAGCCGACGAGATAGTCGAGCGCGCGCCGCGCCTGCTGCGCGTTCACGAGATCCATCGACACCTTGCGCGGATGCGCGACGGCTTCCTTGATCGCGCGCGGCGTGATCTCGGAGAAGACGACGCGATGCACTTCTCTTCCATCGAGGAGGCCGCGCTGCTTCAGGATTTCGGCGATGTGCCACGAGATCGCCTCGCCTTCGCGGTCCAGGTCGGTCGCGAGATAGAGCGCTTCGGATTTCGCGGCGGCCTTCGCGATCGCGTCGACGTGCTTCTCGTTGCGATCGATCACCTCGTAGTTCATCGCGAAGTCGTGGTCGATGTCGACCGCGCCTTCCTTGGGCACGAGATCGCGCACGTGGCCGTAGGACGCCAGCACCTGGAAGTCCTTGCCGAGGTACTTGTTGATCGTCTTCGCCTTCGCTGGCGACTCGACGATGAGGAGGTTCTTGGCCATGGGTCGGTCCTGCACCCGCATCGAAGGGCAGCCGGGACGGCCGCCGAAGGCTTCGTTGCGGGAGATTCGGGTGCGCGAGTCCGGGCGCCCCTTATTCCAGTGGAAACACACGCTCCGGATCGCTGTCAAGCTGAACGGCGGCGTGCCCGCTCGCGCTGAAGGTGGTCGCCTGCATCGCGTGGCGGCTTGCAAGCGATTGTATATCAAGATTATTTCATCCATTCACGGAGGGCGTCGCAGGTAGGTGCCGCCGCGCTCGGCGACGACGGCGCCTTCAAGCTCGAGCACGAGCAGCATCGAGGAGAGTGCGGCGACGCCGATTCCCGTCCGCGCGGCCAGCGTGTCCACCGCGACGGCTTCGTCGCCGAGCGCGTCCAGGAGCTTTGCGTGGTCCGGATCGCGCGCGGGCGTCGTTTCTTGCGCTTCTAGCGCAGCATCGATGGCCAGCCGCTCGCGCAGGCGGACGCCGAGCGCAGCGGCGAGCGAGCCCAGCGCGGTCGCGATTTCCTCGGCCGTCTCGACGAGTGCGGCGCCTTGCCGGATCAGCCGGTGGCAGCCGCGCGCAAGCGGGTTCTGGATCGATCCCGGAATCGCGAAGACGTCGCGGCCCAGCTCGACCGCACAACGCGCCGTGATGAGCGATCCCGAGCGAAGGCCGGCCTCGACGATCAGCGTTCCGAGCGAGAGCCCCGCGATGATGCGGTTGCGGCGCGGGAAGTGCTCCGGCTTTCCCGGTGTTCCCGGCGGAAATTCGCTGACGAGCGCGCCGCTCGCGGCGATGCGCGACGCAAGCTCGCGATGGCACGACGGATAAACGAGGTCTGGACCCGTGCCGAGCACGGCGACGGTCGGCGCGCCGGCATCGAGAGCGGCCGCGTGCGCCGCGGCGTCGATGCCTTCGGCGAGGCCGCTCGTGATCGCGAATCCCGCGGCGCAGAGCGCCTTCGCGAACGCTTTCGCATTCGAAAGGCCGGCATGACTCGCATTGCGGCTGCCGACGATCGCGATTTGCGGCTGCCAGAGCGCGCCGGCATCGCCGCAGACGAACAGCGCGACCGGAGCACCCGGCGCGTCGCGAAGCAGCGGCGGGAAATCCGCGTCGAGGACGGTCAGGAGTTGATGCCCTTCCGCGGCGAGCCAGTCGAGATCGGTCGCGAGGATTTCTCGATCCGGCGCGTCGAGCCAGCTGCGGCCCGAAGCGCCGCACCGCTTCGCTTCGTTACGCGCCGTGTCGAGTGCAATGCGTATGTCGCGGTGACGATCGATCAGCGCGCGCAGCGTCGCCGAGCCGAAGCCCGGCGTGCGCAAGAGGATCAGCCAGGCTTCGATGTCGGCACGATTCGATGCGATGTCCATGCGCATCGGAGTCTAGGCACGGCGCGAAGCGAGCGCGTCGCAATGTTTGCGCTGCGACGCGTAGGAAAATTGCTTTCGCCTCTCCCGCTCGCGGGAGAGGCCCTCACCCTACCGTCTCCCGCAAGCGGGAGAGGGGAAAGCTTACGGCGTGTGATCGGGATCCCAGAGGAAATCGCCGATGTGCGTCGGCTTCACGGCATCCATGACGAGGCCGTAGCTGACGCGCTGGAACGTGCGGAAGACCATGACGTGGCCGATGAACTCCGGCGGCAACGTCACGTGCGCGTCGCCCGGATGGAAGAACTTCCTCACGCTGCCTTCCGTGTAATCGGTCTCGTCGAGCACTTCATCGCCGTCGTGGTAGATGCTGAAGGTCTGGCCGTTCTCGATGCCGTCCTCCGAGCCGCGCGAGAGCGCGACGACCTGGCGCGGTCCGATCGCGTTCATCGCATCGGTGAACGCGATGACGCGCATGTTGTCCGGCACCTTCGCCGGCGCGTGCGGCACGTATTCGTCGTCGTACGGCTTCTCGTCGATCGGCAGCACGAGATCGCCCGGGCGCACTTCGAAATCCGAGTAGGTGATCAGCACCGACGAGGGATCGCCGACGCGCGTGACTTCGGCCGTGCCGAAATCGAGCACCTCGTAGCCGAGGAAGCGCACGTTGCCGGAAAGCGTGAATTCGTTCGGACCGTGATGCCAGAGGAGGCCGGGGCGGCCGTCGAACCAGTCGCTGGTCTGTCGATAGACCTCGCGCGGCTGGCCTTCGTCGCGCGGGGGCATGTCGTAGTAGCGGCCCGAAGCGCGCACGATCGCGAACTTCGTGCCGGTCTCTGCCGCGAGGCCGCGCACGTAGGCGAGTTGTCCCGCCGTGCCGCGGAGCTGGTTCTCCTCGAGGGCGACGACGTGCGGCGCGTGCTTGTATTCGTCCTCGCTGAGGACGCGCGCGTGTTTCAGGAATTGCTTCAGCGCCGACAGCGGAATCGGCTTGACCGCGTCTTCCAGCGACGTGACGCGCGCGTGCGGCCCGATCGAGCCCTCGCCGTGCATCACACGCCCTCCGGAAAGCACGAGCTCGTCACCGGGGTAGATGAGATGCGGGTTCCTGACCTGGGGGTTGTCCTGCCAGATCTCCGGCCACAGCCACGGCTTCTTCAGGAAGCGCGCGGAGATGTCCCACAGCGTGTCGCCCTTCCTGACGATGTAGCGGTCGGGGTGCTGGTCCGCCCAGTCGACGGTGGCGGCATAAACCGTGAGGGTTAAGAGCAGTCCAGCCGAAACCGCAAGTAGTTTTTTAAGCATGGCTGCCAATTCCCTGATTCCCCAATGGCTTGGCGAGTCTATCCGAAACTTTAACGGTAGAAAACGACGGGCGTCCCAAAAAGGCGACGGCGGCAGCCACGTCTTTTGAGGGTCGACGCGGATCCGGCGTTTCCGGATCGTGGCCGTCACCCTTCCGATGCCGGCCGAAGGAGAGCCTGGGAACCGCGCGGCGCCAAGCGCGACCGCGAACCCCCGGACTCCACTAGAATCCCATTATGTTCCGCATCTTGCGGCACGCTGTTGCGAACCGCATCTCAAGTCCATGGCCAAGCTCACGATTCTCGAGTTTCCCGACCCGCGCCTTCGCACCAGGGCGGCGCCGGTCACCGAGTTCGACGCCGCGCTGAAGCAGCTCGCGGCCGACATGCTCGAAACGATGTACGAGGCGCCCGGCATCGGCCTCGCGGCGACGCAGGTCAACGTGCACCGGCAGATCCTGGTTCTCGACGTGTCCGAGGACAAGAACCAGCCGATGATCATCGTCAATCCGAAGATCGCTGCGCGCGAAGGCAGCCAGACCTACCAGGAAGGCTGCCTCTCGGTGCCCGGCATCTTCGCCGACGTCGACCGCGCCGACCGCATCCGCGTCGAGGCGCGGGACGTCGAGGGCAATCCGCTCGCGATCGAGGCCGATGGTCTCCTTGCGGTCTGCATCCAGCACGAGATGGATCATCTCGTCGGCAAGCTCTTCGTCGATTATCTCTCGCCGCTCAAGCGCGAGCTCGTGCGCAAGAAGCTCGAGAAGCAGCGCCGGCACGCCGCCGAGCCCGCGACGGCTGCCGCTCTTTAGCGCGCGCCGTCTCCCGGACATGGAACCGCGCCTGCGACTGGTGTTCGCCGGAACGCCGGCGTTCGCGGTGCCGTGCCTCGATGCGTGTCTCGCGGCATCGGCCGACGTCGTCGCGGTCTACACGCAACCCGATCGTCCGGCCGGGCGCGGCCGAAAGCTCGCGGCGACCCCGGTCAAGGAGCGCGCGCGCGCGGCCGGCATCGCGATCGAGCAGCCGGACACGCTGAAGAACGCGGAATCGCAGGACGCGCTCGCGGCGTATGCGCCGGACGTTCTCGTCGTCGTCGCCTACGGCCTCATCCTGCCGAAGCGCGTGCTCGCGATTCCGCGCCTCGGCTGCTGGAACGTGCACGCCTCGCTGCTGCCGCGCTGGCGCGGCGCCGCGCCGATCCAGCGTGCGATCCTCGCCGGCGATGCCGAGACCGGTGTCGATCTCATGCGGATGGAAGCGGGTCTCGACACTGGCCCGATCCTGATCGAGCGCCGCACGCCGATTGCGGCGGACGAGACCGGCGGATCGCTGCACGATCGTCTCGCGCTGCTCGGAGCGGACGCGCTTGCCGAAGGCCTTGCGCGTGTCGCGCGCGGCGAGACCCTCGTGCCGCGCACGCAAGCGGAAAGCGGCATCGCCTACGCGCACAAGCTCGACAAGGCCGAGGCACGCCTCGACTGGGACGATTCGGCGCTCGCGCTCGAACGCAAGGTGCGCGCGTTCGATCCCTGGCCGGTCGCCGAAGCCGGAATCGGCGGAGAGCGCCTGCGCATCTGGTCGGCGAAGGCGCTATCCGGCGGCGAAGGATTTGCGCCCGGAGCGATTCTCGGAGAAATGCGCGACGCGATCGACATCGCGACCGGCGACGGCGTCCTGCGCATCCTCGAAGTGCAACGCGAGGGCGGAAGGCGCATGCCCGTGCGCGACTGGAGCAACGCGCGCCGCGAGCGCGGAGCCCCGCGATGACGCCGGGCGCCGCATTGCGCGGCGAAGCCGCGCGCTCTCTCTCCCGCATCGTGTTCGAAGGAACGTCGCTGCGCGCCGAGATTGCTGCCGTCGCGCCGCGCATCGCCGATCCGCGCGATCGTGCGCTGCTCTCGGCTTCGTTGTTCGCCGCGACGCGCTGGTGGCTTCGCTACGACGCCGCGCTGGCCGCGCTGCTCGAAAAGCCGCTGCCGGCGAAAGCGCGCGACGTCCGCGCGCTGCTCGCGATCGGCTTCGCGCAGATCGCCGCGCTGGGCGTCCCGGAATACGCCGTCGTCGCGTCCTCGGTCGATGCGGCCCGCGCGCTCGGCCAGCCGCATCTCAGCGGACTCGTCAACGCGGTGCTGCGCCGTTTCGTGCGCGAGCGCGGCGCGCTCGACGCGAAGCTCGATCGCGACGACGTCACGCGCACCGCGCATCCGCGCTGGCTGATCGATGCGCTGCGCCGCGACTGGCCCGACGATGCGGAACGCATTCTCGACGCGAACAATCGCGAAGCGCGGTTGATGTTGCGCGTGAACGTCCGGCGCGGCGACCGTGCCGCGCTGCTCGGCATGCTGGAGGCCGGCGGCGTGGAAGCCGCGGCAGACGTCGATTTGCCCGATGCGATCGTCCTTGCCGAGAGCGCCGACGTGACGCGCCTGCCGGGTTACGCCGAAGGACGGTTCTCGGTGCAGGACGGTTCTGCGCAGCGCGTCGCGGATCTCGTCGCGCCGGCGGACGGCATGCGCGTGCTCGACGCCTGCGCGGCGCCCGGCGGCAAGGCGGCGCATCTGCTCGAGCGCGCCGATATCGAGCTCGTCGCGATCGACC
>DASZYR010000084.1:0-25283 GCA_035545255.1 Rhodanobacteraceae bacterium | reverse complement strand
GGCGACACGCCCGAGCAGATCCGGAAGTGGGTGCCGACAGTACTTTCCGGCGCGATCGATCCAGCCGGCAAGGTGGACTTCGCCAAGGCGCTCGCAGCGGCGGTCCGCGACAGCGGCGGGCTCGAGCTCGTGGACACTCGGCCAGGCCCCGGACCCGGTGGCCTCGTCGTGACGGTGAAGGCGAGGCGCAACGCGAAGCTCGGTGTCTTCGTCCTCGCGCACGATCCGGCGCAACCGGACAAGCTCGCGCAAGCAGAGCTCGTTCCCGTCGACGATCCCGCGCTCTATGCCGCATGGCCGAAGAACGACGTTCCACGCGCGGAATTGACGCGTCTCGTCCGCTCGGCGCTGGATCGGCTGGTGCGCACGTCGGATTTCTCGGGTTGCCTGACCGTCTCGGACGGTGCGTCGACGATCTTCGACGAATGCCGAGGCCTCGCCGAGCGCAGCTTCGGCGTCGAGGCGGATCGCGAAACGAGATTCCACATCGGCTCGATGGACAAGATGTTCACGGCGGTGGCGATCGCGCAACTCGTCGAGGCCGGCAAGTTGTCGTGGGATTCCGATCTTGCCAAGCTCGTGCCCGAATACCCCGATCGCGACGCCGCGCGCAGCATCACGGTCTGGCAACTGCTGCATCACACGGCCGGCCTCGGCGATTTCTTCGTCCCGGAATTCTTCGAGCATCGCGAGAAGTTCGTCGATCCGGCCGACTATCTCGATCTCATCGCGCGCCAGCCGAAGGCGGGCGAGCCCGGAAAGGAATGGAATTACAGCAATGCGGGCTACGTCCTGCTCGGACGCATCATCGAGAATGTCTCCGGCGAGAGCTACTTCGACTACATCCAGCGGCACGTCTTCGCGGCGGCGGGCATGAGCTCGAGCGGATTCGACAGCCAGGAAGACATCACGCCCGCACTGGCGGTCGGCTATTTCCACGAAGGGCCTTTCTCGACGCAATGGAAGGCGAACTGGCTGACGCTGCCTTTCAAGGGAAGTCCCGCGGGCGGCGGCTATTCGACCAATACCGACCTGATCCGCTTCGCGGGCGCGCTGCGCGAGGGCAAGCTGATGCAGCCGAAGACGCTCGCGAAGCTCTTCGACGACGAAGTGCCGGCCGGCCCCGGTGCGTACGCCGCAGGCTTCGGCGATCGCCTCTCGCACGGCCGGCACATCCGCGGACATGCGGGCGGCGCGCCCGGCATGAGCGCCGACCTCGCCATCGTCTGGGAGACGAAGGCCGCCGTCGCGATCACCAGCAACGAAGGAGATTCGTCGACCGCGATGCTGCTGGCCGAGCGCATCGCCGATCTGCTCGCCGCCGAGCGAGCGCATTGAGCATCATCCGGAAAGACATTCATCCGGAAAGACATCCGGACCCTTCAGCGGAGCACCCACATGAGACCCGAGTACTTCATACCGTTCGCGTTGACGCTGGCCCCTGTTCTTGTCGTCCTGATCGCTTTGCGCTATCGCTATCTGCAGACGCAGGCAAGATACCGCACGCTCCTCGATCTCGCCGAGAAAGGCGTGGAGCTGCCCGCGCAGCTGCTCGTCGAATCGAATGCGACCTGCTCCGAGCGGCGGCGCGCGCTGATATTGATCGGCAGCGGTCTCGGAATCATCGCGATGTTCATCGCGTTGCCCGGCGAGCTCGACAATGGCCAGCGCCTTTCCGGCTTGTGGGGGATCGGCTTGCTGCCGCTGATGATCGGCCTCGGTTATCTGGCGAGCTGGTGGCTGAACCGGCGCGGAGATACGCGTGGATGACGGCGCCGGCACGGCGCGCATCGATCGGGCGCTGGCAGCCCGCGCGCTTCTCGCCGACGACACGCTTGCGTTCGAGCAGCTGGTGCGCCGCCATCAAGGGATGGTGCGCGCCCAGTTGCGCCGTCTCCTGCGCGGCGACGAAGCGGCAGCCGACGATCTGGCCCAGGAGGCGTTCCTGCTGGCGTGGCAGAAGCTCCATCAGTTTCGCGGCGAGGCGCGATTCTCGACCTGGCTCTACCGCATCGCGTATACCTGCTTCCTGCAGACGCGTCGCAGGAAATCCTTGCCCTCAGACGATATCGACGAGGGGAAGGCCGGGCAGCTGCCCGCGCCGCCACGCACGACGGACATGCAACTCGATTTCGAGCGCGCCTTGCAAGGTTTGTCTTCCGCCGAGCGGACGGTGCTGCTGCATTGCGTGCAGCTCGGCCTCAGCCACGACGAAGCGGCTTACGTGCTGGCCATGCCGCTCGGCACCGTGAAAACGCATGCGATGCGCGGCAAGGCGAAGCTGAAGAAGTGGCTTGCCGACTGGAACGAAACCTCCGCACGAGGAGCAAGGCAATGACGCATCCCGACGACGATGTCATCGAGAACCTGTTGCGCACGACATTCGAAGGGCCGGTCGTCGACGGCGGTTTCGCCGACCGAGTTATGCGAAGGCTGCCGCCACGCCGCCGCCGGATCACATGGCCGACGTTGGCCGGCGTCGCGGCGGGAGCAGGGGCGTGCTGGCTGAGCCTTTCGTCCGCGCCGCTGCTTTCCGCGGGATGGCACGACTGGATGAACGGCGAGCTTTCGGCGCAAGCCGTCGCGCTCCTGCTGGCGGCGACCTGCGCATCGCTCGCGGCCTGCTGCTGGACGCTCGCGGAAGCGGACGATCGGTAGGCGTCTTCGCTTCCATCGGAACCTGCGGCGAACGCGGAGAATTCTTGCCGTGGCGAGCGCTGCCGGCCTCGGGAACAGCGCGGGAAATCTCCGAACCGCTGCATCACGTCACTGGCCGGCATCGACCTGCTGCCCGGACCTCTCGGCCCTCTGTTCGGCCGGTGGCGCGATGCGGCGCAGATTCAGCGCCGTGTTGATCAGCGCGATATGCGAGAACGCCTGCGGGAAATTGCCGAGGAGCCGCTTCGACTTGACGTCGTATTCCTCGGAAAGGAGGCCAAGATCGTTCCTGATCGCGAGGAGCCTCTCGAACAGCCGCTTCGCATCGCGATGCCTGCCGCACATCGTGTACGCGTCGGCGAGCCAGAAGCTGCACGCGAGGAACGCGCCTTCTCCGGGAGGCAGGCCGTCGTCCGATGCTCCGGTGTCGTAGCGCATGACGAATCCGTCGCGAACGAGAGTGCGCTCGATCGCCGCGACGGTACCCTTGATGCGCCGGTCGTCCGGCGGCAGGAAGCCGAGCTGCGGCATCAGGAGGAGACTCGCATCGAGATGCTCGCCGCCGTAGGCGCGCACGAAGGTCTTGAGTTTCCCGTCGTAGCCTTTCTCGAGCACTTCGCGATGGATGCGATCGCGCAGGCGGCGCCAGCGCGCGACCGGGCCGCGCAGGCCGAGCCGTTCGACGCTCTTGACCGCGCGATCGAACGCCACCCATGCCATCACGCGCGAGTGCGTGAACGATCGGGGCTCGGCGCGGCTTTCCCAGACGCCTGAATCGGGTTTTCGCCAGATGTGCTCCAGATGATCGAGCAGCGCGCGCTGGAGATCCCAGCCCGAAGCACTGCTCGACAGCGAGCCGCGCCGCGCGTTGTAGAGCGCGTCCATGAGCTCGCCGTACACGTCGAGCTGGAGCTGCGCGTGCGCGGCATTGCCGATGCGCACCGGCGCCGAATCTTCGTAGCCCGCGAGCCACGGAATCGTCCATTCGGCGAGGCGCCGCTCGCCGGAAAGACCGTACATGATCTGCATCTGCTCGGGATTGCCCGCGACGGCGCGGAGCAGCCAGTCGCGCCACGCCTGCGCTTCCTCGAAGAATCCCGCGTTCATGAGCGCGAGCAGCGAGAGCGTCGCGTCGCGCATCCAGCAATACCGATAGTCCCAGTTACGCTCGCCGCCGAGATGCTCGGGCAGAGAGGTCGTCGGCGCGGCGACGATGCCGCCGGTCGGCGCGTACGTCAGCGCCTTCAGGATGACCAGCGAGCGCTGGATGTCGGCGCCGTAAGGACCCTTGCCTTCGAAGCGCGAGATCCAGGCATTCCAGAAACGCTCGGTTTCCGAGAGCGCGGTCACCGGCGAGATCGGCTCGGGCGCCCCCTGGTGCGAGGGCGCATACGTCAGCACGAACGGCACGGTGTCGCCGGCGGCGACCGAAAACCGCGCGATCGTGTGCTTGCCTTCGCCGCAGAGGCCAACCGGCGTGCGCAATGTGACGCTGTCCGGCCCCGCGACCGCGCGCAGCGCGCCGTCATCGAGCCGCGTCACCCAAGGCACCTGCGCGCCGTAACCGAAGCGCAGCGTCAGGTCCATCGAGATCGGCACCGTGCCGCTCTCGCCGACGACAAGCCGCACGATGTCCGAGTGCTTGCCGCGCGGCGGCATGAAGTCGACGAGCTTCGCGCGGCCCGAGCGCGTCTCGAACGTCGTTTCCAGGATCAGCGTCGCGCCGCGGTACGCGCGCGCGCAGTGGACGACCTTCCCGACGGGCGCGATGCGCCAGCACCCGTTGCCGTCGTCGCCGAGCAGCGCCGCGAAGCACGCGTCGCTGTCGAAGCGCGGCCAGCAGAGCCAGTCGATCGACCCGTCGCGGCCGACCAGAGCGGCCGTTTCGCAATCGCCGATGAGGCCGTAGTCCTCGATGCGCGCCATCGCGTCAGCTCGCGAACTCGAGCACGACCTTGACGTCGCCGACTTCGCGCTCGAATGCGTGCTGCCAGTTGTCGAGCGCGACGCGGCGCGACACGAGGCGTTCGAGCCAGGCGGGGCTCGCGCGCGCGAGCGCGGCGGCGCCGGCGTCGTAATGCGCGCGCCGCGCATTCACCGAGCCGAACACGAGCGTGTTGTCGAGCACCATGTCGCGATCGAGATTGCCGACGTCGACGCCGATCGCGTGGCCGCCGCTCGAAACGCCGGTGAGACACAGGATACCGTCCGGATGCAGGCGGTTGACCATCTCGACGATCACGGACGATGCACCCGTGCATTCGAAGATGAGATCGAACGCGGCATCGCGAAGCGGGCGCGACGGGGAGCGATACTCCGCGCCGAGATCGCGCACGAGCTCGGGTTTCGGTCCGGATTCCGCGCGGTCATAGACCGTCACGTCGAGCGCGCGCTGCACGCCCATCAGCGCGGCGAGCAATCCGATCGGGCCGGCGCCGGTCACGAGCACGCTGCGCCGGACGTTCGCGGCCGAGCGCGCAACGAAGCCCTCGATCTCGGCCCATGCTTTTGCGACGACGCTCGCAGGCTCGGTCAGCACGCCGGCGATGCCGAGCGCGGGATCGACGCGCACCGCGAACCCGGGCTCGACGCGCACGATCGATGCGCCGTATCCGTCGCGTCCGCGGATGCCGCGCTCGGTGTAGCGGCCATTGCTGCACAGATCCCATTCGCCGATCGCGCAATGCGGGCAGGGCACGGGATCGGGCCGCCGCACGATGCCGGCGATGCAGTCGCCGGCTCTGAACCCCGAGTCGCTCGGTGCCTCGGCGACGCGCCCGAGCGATTCGTGTCCGAGGATGAGCCGCTCGCGTCCGGGCGGCGCTGCGCCGTATTTCCCGTCGAGGATCTCGTGGTCGGTGCCGCAGATTCCGATCGCGAGCATCTCGACGAGAAGCGCGCCTTCGTCTTCGTCGGGCAGATCCAGCCTGTCCAGCCGCGCCGAGCCGCTTTGGCCCGGTACGACGGTCAATGCATGGCGCGTGGAAGGCACGCAGCGCACGATGTCCTTGCGCGGCTGAATCCGCCCTTAGCCCGACGGCGCGGACTTTTTCGCGAAACCCGAATGCAGCCGCGGCCGAACGGCAGCGCGACGTCTCTGACGTGCACACGATCTGTCGTGCGCAGCCTTTCGGCGAAGTTCACGGTACGATCCCGTGCGGCACTTCCGGATTCGAAGCCGCCGTTTCCGTTCCGGTGGCGTCGGGCGTTGGAGATTTCGAAAAACCGGAAGCGCTCTTCGGAATGCGGACCGTCAGTATTGTCGAGAGACGCGCGATGATCGATGGAAAGAACCTGCTGTTCATCTCGTCGCGGCAGCGCATCGCAATCAGTCTTCTGCTCGGTGCGCTGCTCGCGGCGTGCATCGTCGCGCTTGCGATCGCTTTTCACCGCTCGGCGTCGAGCGAGCTGATCCAGTCGCTCACCGATCTCCTGAAGCTCCTGCTGACGAGCACGGGAGTCTGGGGACTCATCGTCCTGTACGCTTCGGCGAATTCGCACGAACGGATAGAGAAGGAGACCGAGGCGTTTCTGAAGAAGGATGTCGTCCGTGCGCTTCAGCGGGTCACTTCCCCTCACCGGAGCCCGCGAAAGCCGAAGGTGCGGTTGAGCCTTCTTCACGCGTGGGCCAACGTCGGGATCTACGAAGCCCATGTGGCGGAGAACCGATACGCCGTCGCGTGGTGCCGGCTCAACGTCAATCAGATTTCCACGGTTTTCATGTTGCCCGGGAAATACGCGGATCGCTTCGAAGAGGTCTACGACGCCACGCTGAAAGGTTTCTCCAGCGACAACGTGACGGCGAAGTCGTTCGGATTGCAGACCCACGATCTCAGCGGCCTTTTGAAGAAGCCGGAGCGGTTCCTCGAGATCTTCGTGAAGCGGAGTCTCGCCAGCGACTTCCTGTTCGATGCCGCGGCAAGGACGGCGCTGGCGAATTCGCTGGCTGGCGATCTTTACTCGTTCATCAACGAGACGACGCGCGCTGAAACGGGCCATACGCTCTAGCGAAGCGTTCGAGTCGGCCGTCCGATCGTCCGATGCCGGCACTTCAGGAGACGATGCGGCAGCGGCATCGTCCGTATCCGGATTCGCGACATCCTGTTGCGCAAGGCGAGCGCGCCGGCCGCTGCTTCGAGCGAAGGATGGCCGTCCGTGGCTTCGATGACATCCTTCTCATGGGGGCTCTCGCCCGCGCACCGGTCCGGGGGAAGGGGAACTTCGGTGCGCAACCCAATCTACGTCGCGCGCCTGAACGCCGACGCAGTCTCTGGAATCCGCGAAAAGTCCATATCGGACGCGTTCAGCCGCAGGATTCGGCGACGTTCATTCGCTCGGCATCGCGGTGCTGGCATGTGCTGTCGTACGATGACGCCCGGCCGTGAAAGCCCGCTCGCGAATCGCCATTCATTTTTTCGAGCGAGCGCCGGCAGGCGGACGACGGGGCCTGCAGCGATGGCACGCCATTCGCATTGCCCCACCGGTGCTGGGGAAAATCCCTCAGGCCGGGCAGCATTCACATTTCGCGCACGTTCGGCGCTCGAACCTCTCGCTGCGGCAGAAGTTCGCGCCACGCAAGGGATCGCGCGGCGTCCGGCAGGCTGTCGAGAACGAGCCTGTCGGGGCCGGCCACGGAAGGCCTGCCGAATCGATCGCCGCAAGCGATTGATTCTCGGAGGTACGCAAGCTGTGCCGTTCGATCGGGAAGCGTGCAGGAAGCGCGTTCCCGATAACTGTCGGGGGATCGCATGAAGGGTCGTTTTCAGGGTTGGGCGGGACTCTTGTTCGCTGGCGCGCTGTATCTGGCGCTGGCGGCGTCCGCGTCCGCGCAGGTCGTCGTCACGGTCGACGGCGATACCGCCCAGGCGACGATCTCGCTGACTGACAACAACGGCACCACTTACGACGCCGATGTCACGATCGTCTTCGACACGCCGCAGAACCTGACGCCGCAGGCGCTGAACCTGACCGCCGAGATCGTCGATCCGGATGAAATAAATCCGCGTCTGCGCTCGGACGGCTCACTGCCGAACAACAATTGCTACCTCGGCGTCTGCCCGACCGTCGATCCGGCTTTTCCGGTCATGATCACGGTCGAGCCGCTGAGCCTGCCGTGGCTCTTCGCCAGCGGCTTCGACGGTGGCGACAGCGGCTCGGGAATCTTCTCGTTCCTCAACACGTACAGGATCGACGTTCATACGCACGATCTCGTCTACGCCGACGGGAGTCCGTATCGCCTGTTCAAGGCGCCTGTCGGAGGCAATTTCCACGACGTCACGAACGACGTGATGCCCGGAAGCGTGCGCGTGCGCGGGCGCGGCGGCGATTTCTCGCAATTCGTCGTCGCGAACGACCCGCGGAACTCCACGCTGCTCGGCGCGCAATTCGTCTCGCTGCAGAAGATCACCGAGCTCGATGCGCGCATCCTTGCCGCGGTCCTCTCGGACGGCCTCAGGCTCGATCTCCTCGATCTGCTGGCGCAGGTCAACACGTTGCTCCTGATCGACCTCACGGGAGCGATCGCCGCGCTCGACAGCCTCATCGATCTCATCGAGATCAATGCCGGCACGGACATCGCGAACGTCTGGTCCGCCGATCATTCCGTCGTCAACGACGCCGGCCAGATGGACGAGCTCGCGCAGACGCTGAAGTTCAGCATGCAACGCCAGCAAGGCGCTGCCGCGAACCCGTAATCGCCATGCCCGCCCGTTTCAACGCCTACATGCCGGACGCCGCGGCACTCGTCCGGTTGCTCGACGACGACACGCTCTACCGGGTGGGACGGTCGGCCGACTGCGAGCTCTGCGTCGATCACTGGTCGATCTCGCGCTTCCACGCCGAGCTTTCGGGCTCCGGCGCGAGCTGGTCGCTGCGCGATACCGGCAGCAAGAACGGCCTGCGCGTCGACGGCCATCTCGCGATGCGCGCGGATTTCGCGAAGTCGTCCTGGTTTTCGATCGGCGACGTCTACTGCTGGTTCGAGTTGATCGACGAGGTCGCCGCCGAGCGCCACCGCGCCGAAGGCGCCACGCGCCGCGCGACCTCGCGAGCGCTCTCGCAGCAGCTCGTTCCGGGTCTCGGCATCCGTGCCCTGATTCCGCAGACGCTCGACGTCGTACTCGAGCTCGCCGGCCTCGAGCGCGGCTTCGTGCTGTATGCCGAGGAAGGCAGCGCGCTGCGCGTTCGCGCGAGCCGCGGCTTCGCGGTCGACGACATCGCGAACACGAAATTCGCCGGCAGCGCGGCCGCGGTCGACAAGGCGCTCGCCGAAGGCAGGAGCGTCGTCTGCTGCGACGCGCTCGATTCGCCGTGGCTCGGCGCGCGCCCGAGCGTCCGCCTCGGCGGTATCCGCGGGCTCGTCTGCGTCCCGCTCCGGCTCTCCGGCAAGTCGATCGGCGCGATCTACGCCGACAGCCGCAAACCGGGACCGCCCGTGACCGAGCTCGATCTCGAGCTGATCGAGAACGTCGCGCGCCACGCCGCCGCGTCGTTCGAGGCGGCGCGCCTCGAAGGCGACGTCGCCGACATCGTGCGCTCGGCAGCCGACGCCGGCATCCGCACGCCGCTCTGGAGCGACCTGCGCCCGCCGCAGCAAGGCTGAGCCGCGCAGACATCCGCGCCGATCGCGACCGCTGCCGGACCGGAATGGCCGGATTGCGATGCTCCCGGCTGTGCGGGCGCCGGGCGACGCGCTATCGTCCGCACATGACCCATGATGCCGCGGTCGAGACGCCGTCGACGTCGTCCGGCGCCGCCACGATGACCGGCCAGATCGCGACGAGCGAACTGCGCGCCGGCGACCTGCTCGGCAGCCGCTTCCGCATCGAATCGCTGCTCGGCGTCGGCGGCATGGGCGTGGTCTATCGCGCGCGCGATCTCTCGCTCGACATCGACGTCGCGCTGAAGCTGCTTCGTCCCGAGCTCGCGCGCCGGCCCGGCGCGCTCGAGCGGTTCCGCAGCGAGCTCCTGCTCGCACGCCAGGTGTCGAGCCCGCACGTCGTGCGCATCCACGACATCGCCGAGCACGACGGCCGCTGGTTCATCAGCATGGATTTCATCGACGGCGAGTCGCTGGAAGCCTACCGCGACCGCGTCGGCAGGATTCCGACCGACGGTGCGCTCGCGATCACGCGCGGCCTGCTCGAGGGGCTTGCCGCCGCGCACCAGCGCGGCGTCATCCACCGCGACCTCAAACCCGCGAACGTTCTGCTCGACGGCAGCGGCCATCCGTACATCACCGACTTCGGCGTTGCGCGAAGCCTCGGCGCGACCGGCATGACGCAGAGCGGCATCATCGTCGGCACGCCCGAATATCTCTCGCCCGAGCAGGCGCGCGGCGACGCGGCCGACGCACGCAGCGATCTCTACACCGCCGGCCTCATCCTCTACGAGATGCTGACCGGCGCACTGCCGTTCTCGGGCGGCACACCGGCCGAAACCGTGATCCAGCGCATCGTGCGGCCACCGCCGTCGCTCGCGAAGGCGCGGCCGGACTTGCCGCACTGGCTGCACGCGTTCACCGACCGGTTGCTCAAGGTTTCGCCCTCGCACCGTTTCCAGAGCGCGAAGGAAGCGCTGCGTGCGCTCGAGACGCGTCGCGTGCCGCGGCCACCTGTGAACCGGCGTGCCGTCTTCGCGGCAGCCTGCGTGTTCGTCGCGATCGCATGCGGCGCGGTGTACCTCTCGCGCCATCCCGTTCCGCTGCGCGAGCTGCTCGTTCCGGTCGCGCCGGCTCCGCCGCGCGTCGCCGTGCTGCCGTTCGCGGCGCCGGAGAGCGATGCCGAACTCGATGCGCTCGCGCGCGCGCTCGAAGCGCACGCTCACGAATGGCTGCGCGGCGATCCCGGTCTCGCGGTCATCGCGCATGCGCGCGTGCAAGGTGCGCTCGCGCGCGCAGCCCCGGGCCTCGCCGGGCCGGCGCTCGACAGGCAGCTCGCGAACGTTGCGCAAGCCGCCAACGCAACGCGCGTGTTGCGCGGCGCATTGAAGCGCACGTCGGACGGTCTCGTGCTCGATCTCTCGTGGACGCGCCCCGGAGAAGACGGCACCGCGCGCACGGTCACCGTGCGCGGAGAAAATCCCGACGCGCTGTTCCGCGCGTACGAGGAAGCATTCGCGCCGGCGCTCGGCCGCGAGAACGTCCGCCTCGGCGCCGCGCCGAAGCTGCCGTCTTCCGCGCTTCAGGCCTTCGGTCGCGGCCTCCTCGAGCACGACCGGCACGAAGACGGGAAGGCGGCGGCCGATCTCGCGCCGGTTGCGGATGCGGCGCCATCCAGCGCGCTCGTGCAGAGTGCGCTGCTGGACGCCGAGGAAGGCGCACATCAGGATCTCGCAGCCGAGACCACGCGCGACAAGGCGTCGAAGCGGCTCGCGCAGGATTCGAGCCCTTCCGCGCGCAGCCTGCGCGCCCGCGCAGCGTCCGGCGCGGCGGCGCTCGACGAATTCGAAAGGGCGCTCGCCGCTTTTCCGAATGATCCCGATTTCACGGTCCGCTACGCGCGAGAGCTCGGCGCGAACGGCGAGGGCGAGAAGGCGATTGCCGTGCTGACGAAGCTCGTCCGCAGCGACGATCAGGACGCCGGCGCGTGGTTCGCGCTCGGGCGAGAGGCGATCAACCAGGGCCGCGTGAGGGACGCCGTCGACGATTACCTCGTTCGCGCGCTCGTGCTCGACATCCGTGCCGGCGACCTCGATGCAGAGGCGCAGACGCGCAACGCGCAAGGCTACGGCTACGAGCGCCTCGGCCAGATCGACGCCGCGATCGAGCAGTATTCGCGCTCCGCTGCGCTGCGCGAGAAGATCGGCGACAAGCGCGGGCTCGCCCAGTCGCTCAGCAATCTCGCGATGGCCGAGACCGTCAAGGGCGATCACGACAGCGCAACCGCGAACCTCGCGAAGGTCAAGGATCTTCTCGAAGGACTCGGCGATCGCGTGAGCCTCGCCAAGCTCTACAACAACCGCGGCGTCGTCGCCGAAGAGCAGGGACTCTACGTCGATGCGCTCGCCTCGTATCGCGAGGCCCTGGCGATCCGGCAGCAGCTCGACGATCCGGCTCCGCTTGCGGAAAGCCTCAACAACGTCGGCTATGCGTCCTACGAGCTCGGCCGCTTCGACGACGCATCCGTGTTCATGCAGCAGGCGCTGGCGCTTTACCAGAAACTCGACGATCGCAACCGGCAGATCGGCATCGCCCTCGATCTCGGCATGCTCGATCTCGCGCGCGGCCGGTTCGCAGCAGCGCGCGAGCGCATGGAACGCTCGCTGGCGACGGCCGAGGACAACCAGCTCGTCGAGGAAAGCGCCGTGGCGCACGCGAACCTCAGCGAGCTTGCGCTGGTCGAGGGGAACTACGCCGACGCGACCGGCCACGTCGCGCGCGCGGAGGAGGGGTTTCAAAGACGCTCCGATCAGCGCGGACAGATCGAATCGGAACTGATCCGGGCCCGGATCGCGCTCGCGATCGGCGATCTCGACGGCTGCGACAAGGCGCTCGGAGCGATTCCCGATGCGGCGCTCGCGAACGAGCAGCGCGCGATGCTGCTGCTGCTTTCCGCGCGGCGGGCCTATCTCGGCGGCGACCGCACCGCGGGCGCGTCGAAGCTCGACGAGGCGGCGAAGGAGGCGGCGAAGGCGCATCTGGGCACGATCGAATTCCGCATCCGCCTCGAGAAGGCGCGCCAGGAAATCGCGGCCGGGGACGCAGCGGCCGCCGATACGCTGGCCGCGCTGCGAGGCGAAACGGTGCTGCTGGGCCAGGTGCCGCTGCATCTCGAATTGCTGGAGCTCGAGATCGGCTCGGCGCTTCGCGCGGGCCGCAGGACCGAGGCCGCGAACGGTTATCGGGAAGCGCTGCCGCTGCTCCGCGATGCCGGACGCTACGCCCATGCCGCGACGCTGCACGCGCTGGGTGCGCAGGCGCTGCCGGCCGCCAGTGCGGACGCTTCCGCGGCGTCTGCAGCGGCGAAGTCGGCGCGGGCCGCGCTGCTTGCCGATGCGCCGGGAGCGGCGCGGGCTTCCCTCGAGAATCAGCTTGATCTGCGCTTTCGACAGGATCTCGGCCATGCACGATGAGACGGACGAGCGGGCCCTTCTGCAACGCAAGCTCGACGACGTGCTTGCGCGCCAGCACGAGCTGATCGCGCAGCTCCAGCAAGGACAGGCGTATTTCCAGCAGCTCGCGCGCTCGGTCTGGCGCGTGCAGGAAGACGAGCGCCGCCGGCTCGCGCACGCGTTGCACGATGGCGTCGGCCACAGCCTGACGGCGCTGATCCATCTCGTGGCGCAGGCGGCGGCAGCGTTCGCTGATCGGCCGGACGAAGCGCGCGAGCGTCTCGCGCGCGCAAGCGCGGTCGCGCAATCGACGTTGCAGGAGACGCGCGCGATGTCGCGCATGCTGCGTCCGCAGATCCTCGACGATCTCGGCCTCGAGGCGGCGCTGCGCTGGCTCGCGCGCTCGTTCCACGACGATCACCGGATCGACGTCGCCCTCGATCTGGAACAGCCGTTCCCCGAGGTCGACGCCGACCTTTCGACGCTGGTGTTCCGCGTCGCGCAGGAAGCGCTGACGAACGTCGCCCGGCATGCCCGCGCGACGCGAGTCGACATCGCGCTGCACCGCCGCGCGTTGCATCTCAGGCTGACGGTCGGCGACGACGGGTGCGGCTGCGATGCCGGACAGGTGCTGTCGGGCTCCGGCACCGCGCGGAGCAGCGGACTCGGCGGCTTGCGCGATCGCGTGCGTCTCTTCGGCGGCACGCTGCGCGTCGATTCGAAGCCGGGCGCGGGCTGCGCGGTGTCGGCGCAATTTCCGCAGTCCGGCGCGGCCGCTGGCGCGCCGGCATGATCCGTCTCCTCATTGCCGACGACCACACCGTGCTGCGCGAATGTCTCGTGAGCGCGCTTCGTGCGAGCGGCGACTGCCTCGTCGTCGCCGAAGCCGGCGATGGCGTCAGCGCGATCGAGCAGGCGCATGCGGTCCGGCCCGATGTCGCGATCGTCGACATCTCGATGCCGCGGCTCAACGGCATCGAGGTCGTGAGGCGCCTCACGAGCGAGCTGCCGCGCACGCGCGTGCTCGTGCTGACGATGCACGAGGAGGAGGAATACATCCTGCAAGTGGTCCGCGCCGGCGCTTCGGGCTATCTCATCAAGCACGCCGCGACCGCCGAGCTCGTCGACGCGATCCGCGCGATCGCCGGCGGCGGCGTCCATTTCGGCCCGTACGCGACGCGCGTGCTCGCCGAGCAGCTGCAGCAGCCGCAGAAGCCGACTGCCGATCCGTACGGGACGCTGTCGGCGCGCGAGCGCGAGGTGCTGCATCTCGTCGTCGACGGCCTCACGATCAAGGAGATCGCGCAGCGCCTGGATATCAGCACGAAGACCGCCGAGAACCATCGCGGCCGAGTGCTGACGAAGCTCGGTGTTCGCAACAGCGCCGAGCTCGTGCGGTATGCGATGAGGAAGCGGCTCGTCGATTGACGCCGGCTTTTTCCCTCTCGCGCTTGCGGAAGAGGGGGAAAAGCGGTGCTTGCTTATGGCATCCGTTGCACGCGTTGGCTACGCTAGCCGCATGAGCCAGATCTCCGTTCCGATCTCCCACGGCGAGCTGATCGACAAGATCACGATCCTCGAGATCAAGTCCGAACGCATCCACGACGCCGGAAAGCTCGCGAATGTTCGTGTCGAGCTCGACCTCCTGAACGACACATGGGGTGCCGATCCCGCCTCGCGCGTCGACATCGCGCCGGAGCGCGCCGCGCTTCGCCGAGTCAACGAGGCGCTGTGGGACATCGAAGACCGCATCCGGCTCAAAGAGAAGGCGAAAGCGTTCGATGCCGAGTTCATCGAGCTCGCGCGCTCGGTCTACATCCGCAACGACGAGCGTGCCGAGATCAAGCGCGCGATCAATGCGAAACTCGGCTCGACGCTCGTCGAGGAGAAGTCGTACCAGCCTTATCGCTGAGCTACTGGATCACGTAGCCGGAAACTTTCCAGCTTCCATCCGCTTCGCGCATCCGCGTGATGATCTCGTGGACGCTGCTGTTCGCGAACGTGCCGTCGTAAACGAGCACGATGTAGTCGCCGCGCGGAACGCCGGGCAGGTCGTGTGTCGCCTGCGCCGCGTTGAAGGTTCGCGAGACGAGCGCGCCGAGCGGTGCGCGAGCCGACGTCGCGGCGTTCTTCCAGTCGGCTTTCGACACCTGCGAGCGGAAGTAGCTCGCCGCCGCGCTCCAGCTGTCGTCGTAGCGTCCGGCGTCGACGAGCGCGATCCACTGCTCGGCGACCTTGCGCGCATCGTCGACGCTCGGCTCGCCCGCACGGGCGCTCGCGACGGCCGCACAGGCGAGAAGGACGGCGAAGACGGCTCCGATTCGAACCGAGGCCCGATGCATGCTTGCCTCCCGGATTCCGCGAGTCCGATGCGCGTTCATGGACAAGTATACGGCAGCCGATGCGATCGCGAATCAGCGCGCGCTTCCCGACTGCACTTCCGGAAACGCCGCCGCGAACGCCTCGAACCGCTCGATCGCGTCATCGACGGTGACGAGGTCCATGACGTCGCGGTATTCGAGCTTCGTGCCCCAGCGCAGCGCCGCAGCCGGCTTGCGGCGGAACTTGCGTGCCGCGTCGTCGTAGCGGTCGACGCACCAGCGGCGATCGGAATACGGACCCGAGCGCGCCGGATTGCTCGCGGCGTGAAGGCCGAGCACTTTCGCGCCGACCGCGTTCGCCATGTGCATCGGGCCCGAATCGGGACAGAGCACGAGCGTCGCGCGCTCGAGCAGCGCGAGCAGCTGCTTCAGCGTGTCCTTGCCGATGAGATCCTGCGGGCGCGAATGCATCTTCGCGAGGATCGCGTCGCCGATCTCCCGTTCCTGCGCACTCGGCCCGCCGCAGAGCACGACCTGCCAGCCGTGCCTGAGCGCGGCATGGTCCATGACGGCGGCGTATCGCTCCGCTCTCCAGTTGCGCTTCTGATGGCTCGAGACGGGGCTGACGAGCAGCGTCGGCGTCGCATCCGGAATGCATCGCCGCGCGAAATCGCGCGCGTCGTCGGGGATCGGAATGTCCCATCGCACTTCGGTCTGCGCGAGCCCGAGCGGCTCGAGAAAGCTCGCCATCGCATCGAGCACGTGCTCGCCGGTGCGCGCCGGGATGCGGCAATTGACGAAGAAACCGTGGAGATCCTTCGAGCGCGCGCGGTCGTAGCCGATGCGAAGCGGCGCCTGGACGAGCCGGCTGAGGAGATTCGCGCGGAGCGCGACCTGCATGTGCAGCAACGCATCGAAGCGCCGGCCGGCAAGCTGCTCGCGCACCGCGCGGTAGGCGCCGCGTCCTTCGCGCTTGTCGAAGACGATGAACTCGACGCCGTCGATGTCGCCGAGCATCCTGTGTTCCAGGCGGCCGACGAGCCAGGTCAGCTTCGTTTCAGGCCAGTGCCGGCGCAGCGTGCGCACCAGCGGCACGACGTGCGTGACGTCGCCCAGAGCCGAGGTGCGCAGAAGGCAGAGCGAGGCGGGCGGGGCCGATGCGGAGCGGGGTTCCATGCGGACTTGCTAGACTTCCACGATGCCCCGATCTTCCGGGATAGCCTGACAAATTGGCAGAGGCATGAGCGAGGCGCAAGTGGAGATCACGCAAGACGGCGCGATCCTGTTCGACGCTGCCGCCTGTGCGGGCGCGCGCCCCGATGTCCGGTGGTTCGATGCCGCGCACTGGTCCCGCCAAGGACGCGCCGAGGCGCGCGAAGGCGGGCGCGGCGGCGTCTCGTTCGTCGAGACGCCGGCGGGAGCATGCGTGCTGCGCCACTACCACCGGGGCGGATTCGCGGCCCGGGTCAGCGCCGATCGCTACCTCTGGACCGGCGCGAAGCGTTCGCGCGCGTTTCGCGAGTTCCGCCTGCTCGACCATCTCGTCCGCGCGGGTCTTCCGGTACCGGCGCCGGTAGCGGCGCATTACGCGCGCAACGGCTTGTCCTATGTCGCCGATCTGCTCGTGCGCCGCATACCGGCGAGCGAGACGCTGGCCGAGCGTCTGGCGCGGTGCGCGCTGGATTCCGCGCTCGCCGGCCGCGTCGGCGCGACGATCGCGCGATTCCATGCGGCAGGCGCGTGCCACGCCGACCTCAATGCACACAACATCCTGATCGACGAGCGCGGCGCCGTCTCGCTGATCGATTTCGATCGCGGCCGGCTGCGCGCGCCGGCGCTCGGCTGGCAGCAGGCCAACCTGTCGCGGCTGCACCGCTCGCTGGAGAAACTCGGAGCGCAGAAGCGCATCGCCGGTTTCGATGCCGCGTTCTGGCATCCGCTGCTGGCCGCGTATCACGCCGCGCTGGCGAGCACGCCCGATCCGGTCGCGCGCGGAGCGCTCCGATGAGCTGGGCGCTTCGCTTCCTCGGTGTCGGCAACGCGCAGGCGGCCCCCGCGCTCGGCTCCGCCAGCGCCGTGCTCGAGCGCGATGGCGAACCGCTGCTGCTCATCGATTGCGGCCAGGAAGCGCTGACCGCATTCCTCGACCGTTACGGCGAGCCGCCGCGCGCGATCTATCTGACGCACGCGCACATGGATCATGTCGGCGGCCTCGAGCGGCTGTTCTACACGATCTACTTCGACGCGCATCTGCGCGGAACCGTGCGGCTCTACACGCACGCGGCGCTGGTGCCGCATCTGCAATCGCGCGTCGCCGACTATCCCGAAGTCATTGCGGAGGGCGGCGCGAACTTCTGGGATGCGTTCGCGCTCGTGCCGGTGTCGCGCGGATTCTGGCACCGCGGCCTCTGGTTCGACGTGTTCGCGACGCGGCACCACGCGCCCGGCACGTCGTTCGGCGTCGCGCTCCGCGGCAGTTTCGTCTGGACCGGCGACACGCGGCCGATTCCCGAGATGCTCGCCGCGCACGCGGACGAAGGCGAGGTCGTCGCGCACGATTGCGCGCTGAGCGGCAATCCCTCGCACACCGGCGTCGACGATCTTGCGCGCGAATATCCGGAGATGCTGCGCCGCCGCCTCGTGCTGTACCACTACGGCTCCGCGGACGACGCCGCAGCGCTCGCGCGACACGGCTATCGCGTCGCGCATCCGGGAGAGGCGATCGAGCTCGCATCGCCGCGCTCGCGCATCGCCGCGGCAGAGGCGGTCGGGTGATGGGCCGCGCGATTCCGCTCGTGCTGAAGACGGCACCGCTCGACCGGCGTGCCCGCTCCCTCGCGGATCTTCGCATCTCGGTCATCGACCGCTGCAACTTCCGCTGTCCGTACTGCATGCCGGAAGACGAATATCCGCGCGATCACGAGTTCCTCAGCAAGGCGGAGCGCCTGCGCTTCGAGGAGATCCTGCGCCTCGCGCGCGTCTTCGTCGGCCTCGGCGTGCGCAAGCTGCGCCTGACCGGCGGCGAGCCGCTGCTGCGGCGCGACCTGCCCGAGCTCGTGCGCCAGCTCGCGTCGATCCCGGGCGACATCGATCTCGCGATGACGACGAACGGCAGCCTGCTTCCGGACAAAGCCGCGGCCTTGCGCGCGGCGGGCCTGAAGCGCATCACGTTGAGCCTCGACACGCTCGATCCGGAGACCTTCCGCGCACTGTCGGGCGGGCGCGGCGACGTCGCTGCGGCGCTCGCGGCGATCGACGCCGCCGGGCGCGCCGGATTCGGTGCGCTCAAGATCAACTCGGTGGTCATGCGTGGCATCAACGATGCGCACGTGCTCGATCTTCTCGCCCGCTTCCGCGGCAGCGGTCACATCGTGCGCTTCATCGAGTACATGGACGTCGGCACCTGCAACGACTGGCGTCGCGATCTCGTCGTGCCGAGCGCGGAGCTGCGCGCCCGCATCGAGGCGAAATGGCCGCTCGTCGCGTTGCCGCCGAACCAGGGCGGCGAGGTCGCCGAGCGCTACGCGTTCGCCGACGGCGGCGGCGAGATCGGCTTCATCAGCTCGGTCAGCGCGCCGTTCTGCGGCGATTGCACGCGCGCCCGGCTTTCCGCCGACGGAAGGCTCTACACCTGCCTCTTCGCTCGCTCGGGACATGACCTGCGTGGGCCGCTTCGCGCCGGCGCAAGCGATGACGAGCTTGCGGGCTTGATCCGCGCGGTCTGGGAAGCGCGCGACGATCGCTACAGCGAGATCCGCAGCGAGATGCGCGGTGCGGAGAGACACCGCGTCGAGATGTACGAGATCGGAGGCTGACGCGTGGCGCGCAAGCTCTCGCACGTCGATCCTTCCGGAAGGCCGCGCATGGTCGATGTCGGCGCGAAGCGCGCGACGCGCCGTGTCGCGACGGCCGAAGCACGCGTGCGCTTTCCGGCGCGCGTGGCGCGGGCATTGCGCGCGCAGGATCTTCATTCCGCGAAAGGTTCGATCGTCGATACGGCGATCGTCGCCGGCACGATGGCGGTGAAGAACACGTCCGCGCTGATTCCGTTCTGCCATCCGCTGCCGATCGAGCGCTGCGCGTTCGAGATCGCATTCGCGGACGGCGACGAGATCGTCATCCGCTGCACGGTCGCCGTCACGCACAAGACCGGCGTCGAGATGGAAGCGCTGACCGGCGCCAGCGTCGCGGCACTGACCGTCTACGACATGTGCAAGGCGCTCTCGCACGAGATCGTCATCGGCGACGTGCGTCTCGTCGAGAAGCGGGGCGGCCGGCGAAACGTGAAGCAGGGCAGGATCGTCCGTTGAAGGTGCGCCTGCTCTATTTCGCGAGCTTGCGCGATCGCGCGGGTTGCGCCGACGAAGCGATCGAAACCAGCGCGCCGACAACGGGCGATCTCTACGCGGACGTCGCGCAGCGCCACGGCTTTCCGTTCGCGCCCGAGCGCCTTCGCGTCGCCGTGAACGGCGCGCTCGTGCCGTGGAGCCATGCCATCGCCGATGGCGATGAAGTCGTCTTCCTGCCGCCGGTGTCCGGCGGATGAGAAGGTTCCGGCTCAGCGAGACGCCGATCGACGCGGCCGCGCAGCGCCTGTCGCTCGAAGATCCCGCGGCCGGCGGCTGCGTGACGTTCGAAGGCTGGGTGCGCAACCACAGCGAAGCGCGCACCGTGACGCGCCTCGATTATCAGGCATACGGCCCGCTGGCCGAGGACGAAGGCGAGGCGATTCTCGCCGAGGCGACGACGAAGTTCGCGCTGCGCGCCGTGCGCTGCGTGCATCGCACGGGCTCACTCGCGATCGGCGATCTCGCGGTCTGGGTCGGCGTCAGCGCGGACCATCGCGATGCCGCGTTCGCGGCCTGCCGCTGGATCATCGACGAGGTCAAGCGCCGCGTGCCGATCTGGAAGAACGAGCACTACGCGGATGGGGAGTCGGGCTGGCTGCATCCGGACGGTTCGGCCGTCTAGCGCTCCGCGCGCGCCGCTCTGCTGCAAGCGAAAAAAAGGCCCTCGTCGTCGACGAGGGCCTTCGAGGCGTTCGGGTTTGCCTGGGTTTCTATCGATCGCGCTTGCTGTAATGCGTGTTTCGCTCGGGCGGAACCGGGCGCAGCGCCGGGCGGGCGGCCGCCGCCTCGATCGTCACGTCGTCGATGAAGACGTTGCCGTCGACGCCGGTACTGTCGGCGTCGTCGTACTCGTAACGGATCTCGAGAACGTGCTGTCCGCCGTCGGCATAAGCGCTGACGTCGGCCGATTGCACCACGTAGTCGGGGTCGGCCGGCAGCGTGCTCATGTCGGTCGTCTGCACGGCGGTGCCGTCGATCGAAACGGTCAGCGTGCCTGCCGCGTCGGGAACGTCGGTCATGTTGCGCCAGTAGTTGACGAAGCGCGGGCCCGGCGACGGGATCGTCACGCTCTGCGAGGCCAGCTGCACTTCCGCGCCGCCGCCCCAGCCGCCGAACCAGATCGCCCAGTTGCCGGTGCGGATCGGAATGCCGTTGTCGCCGCTGTAGAACGACGTGCCGCCCGGATCGGCGCTCGGATTCGTATCGCTGCCGTCCCAGAACGGGTTCGTCGAGCCTTCGCCGGTCGTCGCCTCGAAGCTCGGGTCCTGCACCGGCGGCGCGGGAAGCGTGCCGTCGTCGAAGCCGTCGACGAAAATTTCGTCGACGGGTCCGTTCACGGTGAGAGATACCGGGATCGTGAACATGGGATTCAGCGCATCATCGGTACCGACGCAGAGCTTGGCCGTGAAGCTGCCGGGACCGGACGCCGCTGAGTCGACGCTGACCGTGACGGGTGCCGAGCTGCCGCCGCCAATGGCGCCGCTGGTCGGCGAGGCATCGAGCCACGGAACATCGCTCGGCGATGCGCAATCGCCGTCGCCCGCGGTCTCGGCGACTGTGAAGTTCAGCGTGGCACCCGCATCGCCGACGTTGTCGATCGTCAGCGTGTCCGACGCCGTCGCGTTCGGGTCGAGCGTGAACGCGAAGCTCGCCGGAGCGACGGTGGCGATTCCGTCGGGATCGCCAGTCGCCGCGATATTGAAGTTCTTGTCCGACACGTCGAAGAACACGTTACCGACGCAGCTGACGCGAACACGCGCCTGATTCGTGTCGGGCACCGACGGCACGACGACTGAGGCCGTGCCGTTGTTCGTCGTACTCGCCGTGAGCGGATACGCGAACGTCGCGCCGCCGTCGTCGGAAAGATCGATCGCGACGTCCGCGCAGCTGACCGGCGGCGCGTCGGTGCCGGCGACGTCCCACGTGACGATGTGCGTCTCGCCGCGGCCCCAGGTCAGCGTCGGATCCTCGGCGTTCGGGCGCGTCACGTTGAACGGTCCGGCCGCATTCGTCACGTGGATCAGGATGTTGTTCGCGCTGACGGTCGCGCCGTACTGAGGGGTGCCGGGCACGTCGTGGTTGTCGCGCACGGTCAGGCGGAACGTGAGATCGCGTGTCGTCGTCGGCCACGCCTCGCCCTTGACCAGCGGCGTCGCTGGATTCAGCACGTTCTCGATCTTCGGGAACACGCGCGTGCCGCTCGCCGTCGCGTTGAACGAGCGGAAGATCGGGCCGTCGCCGGTGTCGCCCTGCGCGAGCGTCGTCGCGGGGCCGAGATCGTACTGCTCCCAGTTGTAGGTCAGCGCATCGCCGTCGGGATCGGTCGCCGAGCCCGTCATCGCGAACGCGGTGTGCATCGGGATCGTGACTTCGGGCGGCAGGCTCGCCGTGTCGATCACGGGCGGCGCATCCGTGCTCGGCGTGTCGACCGTGCACGATCCGCCGTTGCCTTCGATCCAGTTGTTGATCTCCTCGAGGCTCTTGGAGTGGAAGTACGGATCGGAATGCGGCTGCAGGTTGTCGGCGCCGCAGATGCCGGCGTAGGCCATGATCGTCGAGCCGCTGCCGGGCTCGTACGCGGCGCTGCCGGCGCGGTTGCCGCCGCCGCAGGAGCCCGCCGTCGAATTGAACGTGTGGTTGCCGCCGAACTGATGGCCCATCTCGTGCGCGACGTAGTCGATGTAGAAGCCGTCGCCGGTCGGATTCGGAAGGCCGGTCGTGCCGCGCGCCTTCTGGCCGTTGACGCAGGTGACGCGAAGCCCGGCGACGCCGCCCGAGCCGGTCGTGAAGACGTGGCCGATGTCGTAGTTCGCCGAGCCGATCACGTTGTCGAGGTTCGACTGGTTCTGGTTCAGCGCGTTGCCGTCGTTGCTGTAGGGATCGCCGGCCGCGCTCGCGTAGATGATGAGGTCCTCGTTCGGGATCAGCTCCATGTGCACGCCGACTTCGGTCTCGTACACCTGATTGACGCGGTTCATCGCGGTCACGATCGCGGCGAGACCGCCCGATACCGTGCCGCCGCCGACCGCGGTGACATACTGGTGGTTCGCGGCCACCGCCGCACGATAGACGCGCTCGGTCGCACCGGTGACCGTCATCGGCGCCGGCTGCGAAAGCAGGCTCTTGCCGGATGCATCGAGCGCATCGCTCTTGACGCCGCACTGGAACGCCTGCC
Organism: Rhodanobacteraceae bacterium; assembly: GCA_035545255.1. Classification (GTDB taxonomy): domain Bacteria; phylum Pseudomonadota; class Gammaproteobacteria; order Xanthomonadales; family Rhodanobacteraceae; genus Dokdonella_A. The sequence continues at coordinate 2,730 of DASZYR010000084.1, read as the reverse complement.
CCGGCAGCGCAAGATCGGCACGACGGAAGCTGACGTAGCGATCGCCGGTGCCGTAGACCTCCGGACGGACGATCCACACGCCGTCGCGATCGAACACCATCGCCTGGAAGCCGAGACTTGAGATGTCGACGCGCGCCTTGCGTCCTTCGCCGTCGCTGCCGGCGAGGCTGACGATGCCGGGATACTTGTCCTGCAACGCATCGGGCATCGTGCGCGAATCGACCAGCAGGAAATCCGAGAACGTGCCGTCCGGATGCGGGATCGCGAGCGTCACGGCCGTCGCGCTGTGTCGCGCGGCGGCGAGGTGCGCGCCGATCTTCGCGAGATCGAGCCGCAGCGGGCGGTAGACCGAGACATCGGGCGCACCGGCCGGCAGCGGGACTGCCTGAATGTTCTGCCAGAACGACTGCGAGGCATCGGCGGCGCCGGCACCGGCCGAGGCGAAGAAGAAAACCGTGGCGGCGAGGAACGGCACACGTCGGCCGATCGCGTGGATCAATGACTTAATCGACATCGAAGCTCCCCAAGCAGGCCGGATGCGCATCCGGCGTTTCGCGGCCGCGAGCGCGGCAGCCCCCGAGACTTGCATACCATGCAGGAGATGTGATCCGTCCTCGGGCGTAGCCGGAATATAAATCCGGATCGTGCAGGACTCGCGCGTTGATGCGCGATGACGTGGCGCATGCCACGAAGATTTTCGAAGGGAAAAGCGGCCGCGAAGATCGAGAAAGCTGCGTCGCGCGACGGGACGGCCTCGACGAGGGCAAACGGACTAGAACTCTCAGCATCATATAGAGACATTTCGATACTCGCCATCGACGCCACGTGCCAATCGGCGCGACGCAGGGTATCGCAACCGATAGTCGAAACAATGGCCCTTGCGCGAACGACACAGCAGCGAAAGAATCGCGGCGGCGCCACGTCGTGTAAGAAATTTCTCCTACAAGACCGATCGGTTTTGTCGGGCAGACGGTGGAAACGAACGGCGCGTAAGTTCTCTCAGAAATGTCTGGCCACCCGGGGGATCAGCGTGCGCGCTCAATGGCTCGGACTCGTACTCGCGGCGTCAGGTTGTCTGGCGTCGATACCAAGCGCTAGAGCGTTCTGGGATCCGCCCTACGTTACCCCTCAGAACCCAAGCTCCACGGACGTGGTTTCCATAAACACCCACCTGGGTGTGTGCGACGCCTTTTACTATGAACCGGGCTACCCGCACATAACCCAAGACGGGAATCGCGTCCTGATTGTCTATTTCGGGCAACACTGGGACCCCGGGGAACTCTGTACATTTCCGGATCAACTGGTGACGACTCCTCTGGGAACTTTCGAGCCGGGGTCGTACGACGTCACTGTACAACTCGACTACGACGACTTTTTTGGTCAACCTCAGACCCTCATCATGGGGGATGCTTCATTCGTAGTGATCGGTGCAATTAGTGCCCCAATCGCGGCGCCGGCGTCGAATCCGGTCTCTGAGGCGTTGCTTGTATTGCTCCTCTTGAGCTTGGCGTTATTTGCGATCGGACGACGCAAGTACGGGACGGTTTGCATGCTCGTGATCGCTCCCTATTGTCATTGTTCGGGGGCGCAGATCGAGCCGAATATGACCGTGCAATTTCTCGTGAAGAATTTCCCTGGCGCGCCGACGCCTGCGCAGGTCGTCAGTTACTACAGTGTGACGCCGCACGTCGGCCCGCCCCCACTACATGCGTTTGCTATCGTGAGTCCTCTTACGATGCAGTATCTGTTGCCCGTTCGAGCAGCGGGCGATTTTCTGGCGTGGTTGAAAGCAAACCCCAACTCCGCGCGCGCACAGCTTGAAAACTATACGGTTGGTACCTTTGCGAGCACCGCGGACGCGGCGAACGCCGTCGCCGCACTAAATGCCGATCCTTATGTAAGCGTTGCTTATATTCCGCTGCCTATCATGACGTCATCGGTAGATCTCCTCGGATTCGACATAGATCCCAGCCCGGCTCTGGGGCTCACGGATCAGTATGGGCGCGACGAACTCAATATTGACGCTGCCTGGCAGCTAGCGGGTGGAGATGCGCTCATTGCGCAAGTCGACACCGGTTTGTATGTCTCACATCCGTCGCTCATGCAGTTCTCGGGAAGTACGTTTGTCGGAGGCAACTTCATACCGGCGGCGTCTCTGGATATTGGACTGACGATTCTCCAGCCGGGGCAGGATTCGCCGATCGTCGATGAGCTGAGGCCCGAACCCGTTCCAGCGGGTCCGTGTACGCCCGTTCCAGCGAACCTGTCGCCGGATATCGCGGGCCACGGCACGCATGTCGCTGGTCTCATTGGGGCAAACGGAAGTGCAAACTCGAATGTCAAAGGCACCTGCGAGCACTGCGGCATCGCGATGTGGCGTGTCGATTACTCACTTTGCCTGCAAAGTGGCGAGGTAACTTCTGGATTTAACTCTAACGCTTCTGATCGCGGAGAGGCCCAAGCCGTCGATGCAGGCGCACAGATCATGAATCTTAGCTTCGGCGCCCCAGCCAGCACAGCATCGCTGACGTATTGCATTAGTCATCCTACGTATGCGTCCTGCTTGGATTTGGCGTATGCATCCTCGCGCGATGTGATCGTGGTTGCGGCAGCAGGCAACAACAGAACAGATTTGCAATTTCCCGCCAGCGACCCGCGTGTGATTTCTGCCGGCGGTATCGAAGATCAGAGCGCATACCCTCTTTGGGATGAGTATCCAAGTTGCCCGAA
>DASZYR010000083.1:0-5643 GCA_035545255.1 Rhodanobacteraceae bacterium | reverse complement strand
GGCGGCGGCTGGCCGCGCGGCGCGCTGAGCGAAATTCTCGTCGAGAACGACGGCATCGGCGAATGCAGCCTGCTGCTGCCCGCGCTCGCGTCACTGACGCAAGCCGGCCAGCGCATCGTCTTCGTCGCGCCGCCGTATATCCCTTATCCGCCGGCTTTCGTCATGGCCGGCATCGATCTCGCGAAGGTCGTCCACATCGACGCGGCCGAAGCCGATACGCACTGGACTGCCGAGCAATGTCTTCGGGCCGGTTGTTGCGGGGCCGTGCTGAGCTGGATGCCGCGCACCGACTATCAAAAGCTTCGCCGCCTGCAGCTCGCCGCCGAAACCGGCGCCGCGATCGGCTTCGTGTTCCGCCCGCTCTCGGCCTCGCGCGAGACGAGCCCGGCTGCGCTGCGCGTGCGGGTTTCGATGCCGGATAGCGGGCCGCGCGTCGAGATCCTCAAGTGCCGCGGATTGCAGCGTAGCGAAGGTTTGTCGATGGGAAATGCGGAACGGCAATCGGCCTAGATCCGCGATGAAAGTCAAAGAGCTCGTCACCTTGCTGGAATCCCGCGGAAGGTTCCGGGTGCGCGCCTGACGCTCACGCGGTCATCTCTTCGGATTCCTCGGATTTTCTCGGAGCCGCGATGCTCTGGGCTTGCCTGCGCTTCCCTCGGCTTCCCCTCGAAGTCGTCCGCGACGACGAAGGGGTTTCGCACTTGCCATGGGCCGTCATCGACGGGCCGCAGCAACGTCGTCACGTCGTGCTCGCCGACGAGCACGCGCGGAAATCCGGTGTCCGCAGCGGTCAGCCGGTGACGGCAGCGCAGGCGCTCTGCCCCGCGCTGTCGACGAGATCGCGCGATCCCGGCGCCGAGCGCCAGGCGATCGACACGATTGCCGCCTGGGCCTACCGCTTCAGCGCCGATGTCGGCACCGCGGGCGCCGACGCTGTCGTGCTCGAAGTCGGATCGAGTCTGACGCTGTTCGGCGGACTCGCCTCGCTGCTGCGTCGCTTGCGCCACGAAATCGCCGCGTTCGGCTTCGACTACTCGCTCGCCGCAGCCCCGACCGCGAGCGCCGCATGCGTGCTCGCGGCGCAGGCCGACGGCATCGCGATTCCGCGCGCGGGTCCGCTGGCGAGCGCGCTGGGCGCGGTGCCGCTCTCGACGAGCGGACTCGGCGACGACGCGATCGCCGCATTGCGCGGCATGGGCTTTCGCAATCTGCGCGATCTGTTCCGACTGCCGCGCGCCGAGCTCGCGCGGCGCATCGGGCCCGATGCACTCGACCATCTCGACCGCATGCGCGGTCTCGTCGCCGAGACGCTCCCGCGCTACCGGCCTGCCGAACGCTTCGAACGCGCGCTCGAGTTCGAACGCGGCATCGAATCGCAGGGCGCGCTCGGCTTCGCCCTGCAGCGGCTCGTGCGCGAGCTCGCGGCATTTCTCGTCGCGCGAGACGGCGGCGTCGAGCGCTTCACGCTCGTGCTCGGCCACGGGCGCGGCGCGTCGACGCGCATCGAAGTCGGCCTCATGGCGGCACAGCGCGATGCCAGGGCGCTGTTCGAGCTTGCGCATGCACGGCTCGAACGCATCGAGCTCGCCGCGCCCGTGCATGCGCTCACGCTCGTCGCGGACGACCTGCCGCCGCTTTGTCCGCTTCATGTCGATCTCTTCGAGACGCGGCGCCGCGGGGCGCTCGACTGGCCCGCGCTCATCGAACGTTTGCGTGCACGGCTCGGCGAAGAAGCGCTGCGAGGGCTGCATTGCGTCGCCGATCATCGACCCGAGCGCGCATGGCGATTCGCATCATTGAACGAACCTTCGTTTCGCATTGCCTCTCCCTCTCGCGGGCTTCGCGATGAAAACCGGGCCCGGGCCGACAACGGCAACTCGGTCACCGGAACCGGAGGGAAGCAAGCCGGATCTCGCAAGCCGACTCGTCCCTTCTGGCTTCTCGAGCGCCCGATCAGGCTGCGTATCGAACCGAGGCGCCTTCTTGCGGGCCCCGAACGCATCGAAAGCGGCTGGTGGGACGATGACGACCACGAACGCGACTACTACGTGATCGAGACCCATCTCGGCCAGCTCGCCTGGGCGTTCGTGCCCGCGGGCTCCTCGTCGGGCTGGCTGCTGCATGGCTGGTTCGCATGATCGCGCCGCCCTCCGGCCCGGGAAAAAAGCGCCGGTTGCGCGCGCCGATCGAACCCGGTCTGCCCGGGAGAGACAACGACGATCCGCGCAGCGTCCTCGAAAAGGAGCGCCGGCGGCATCACGGGCATCTGGGCGCTATCGAGCGCGGAAGATCCGTTTCTCCAGATCGCGCCCGCGATGACATCGAAGCGAAGACTTTCCGCGCGACTGCACCGAAAACCGCGAACGCGGTGGAACCCCGCACGCCGGATCCCGCTTATGCCGAGCTTCATTGCCTGTCGAACTTCTCGTTCCAGCGCGGCGCCTCGCGCGCCTCGGAGCTCTTCGAGCAGGCGAAAAAGCTCGGCTATTCGGCGCTGGCGATCACCGACGAATGCTCGCTCGCCGGGATCGTCCGCGCCTGGGAAGCATCGAAGGATGCCGGTCTCAGGCTCATCGTCGGCACCGAGGTACGGCTTGCGGACGGCCCGAAGCTCGTTCTGCTCGCGATGACGCGCGATGGCTATTCCGATCTCTGCCGTCTCATCACCGCAGGCAGGCGCAGCAGCAGGAAAGGCGAATACCGCCTGCAGCGAGCGGATGCCGAACGTCTCGGCACGGGCGTCGCCGTCCTCTGGGCGCCCGACGATGCGACAGCCGCTCCGATCCGGCAAAGGCGGGCGAAACGGTGCGCCGACAAGGATTTCCCGGATGCGTCGAGTCCCGACGAGCACGCCGCCTGGATCACGCGTCATTTCGCCGATCGCGCGTGGATCGCGGTCGAACTGCATCGCGGCGCGGACGATGCGGCGAAACTCGCGAACCTTCGCGACCTCGGCCGCCGCCACGGTCTTCCGCTCGTTGCGGCGGGCGACGTGCACATGCATGCGCGCGAACGGCGTGCGCTGCAGGACGTGATGACCGCGATCCGTCTCGGAACGACGATCGCCGAGGCGGGTCATGCGCTTTTTCCGAACGGCGAAAGACATCTTCGTCCGCTCGAAGACATCCGGTCGATCTATCCCGCGGACCTCATCACCGAGACGCTCCGCGTCTTGGCACGGTGCGAGTTCTCCATCAGCTCCCGTCTCGGTTATCAATATCCGCATGAAATCGTGCCGGAAGGCATGAGCCCGATCGCCTATCTTCGCCAGCTCGCCCATGAAGGCGCGGCGCAAAGGTTCCCGGAGGGAATCTCCGCTGCGTTGAGGAAGACGCTCGAGAAGGAACTCGCGCTCATCGAACACAAGCAGTTCGAAGCGTTCTTCCTGACCGTCCACGACATCGTGCGATGGGCGCGCGAGCAGAAGATCCTTTGCCAGGGACGCGGCTCGTCGGCGAATTCGGCGGTCTGCTATTGCCTTGGCATCACCGCCGTGAATCCCGAGGAAGGCCACCTGCTCTTCGAGCGCTTCCTTTCGGCGGAGCGCGACGAGCCGCCGGACATCGACGTCGATTTCGAGCACGAACGCCGCGAGGAAGTGATCCAGCACGTATTCCGGAAATACGGCCGCGAGCGCGCCGCGCTGGCGGCGACCGTGATCAGCTATCGCAGCCGCAGCGCCATTCGCGACGTCGGCAGGACGCTCGGCCTGCCCGAAGATCAGCTCGACGTCATCGCCGGCATGTACTCGCGCATCCGCAGCGGAAGATCCCGCGAGGCATGCCTTCGCGAACGCGGTTTCGATCCGTCGAGCCCGATACTCGACAAGCTGTTCGCGCTCGCCGGGGAACTGGTCGGGTTTCCGCGCCACCTCTCGCAGCACGTCGGCGGTTTCGTCATTTCCGAACATCCGCTGCACACGCTCGTGCCGATCGAGAACGCGGCGATGCCCGAGCGCACGATCATCCAGTGGGACAAGGACGATCTCGAATCGATGCGGCTGCTCAAGGTCGACTGCCTCGCGCTCGGCATGCTGACCTGCCTTCGCAAATGCTTCGGGCTCTTGCGCGAGCACAAGAACCTGACGCTCGGCCTGGCGGACGTGCCCCGCGACGACAAGGAAACCTACGCGATGATTCAAGCCGCCGACACGGTCGGCGTGTTCCAGATCGAATCGCGGGCGCAGATGTCGATGCTGCCGCGACTGAAACCCGCGGAGTTCTACGATCTCGTCATCGAAGTCGCTATCGTGCGGCCGGGACCGATCCAGGGCGGCATGGTGCATCCTTATCTCAGGCACAGGAACGATCCGGAAAGCGTCGTTTACGAATCGAAGGCGATCGAAGACGTGCTCGGCCGCACGCTCGGCGTGCCGATCTTCCAGGAACAGGTCATGGAGCTGCTCCGCGTCGCGGCCGATTTCACGCCCGGCGAGGCCGATCAGCTGCGCCGGTCGATGGCCGCGTGGCGGCGCAAGGGCGGCCTCGGGCATTTCGAGCAGCGCATCTTCGCGGGCATGAAAAAGAACGGCTATTCGGAGGAATTCGCGGCGCGCATCTTCCGGCAGATCCAGGGTTTCGGCGAATACGGCTTTCCCGAATCGCACTCGTACAGCTTCGCCCTGCTCGCCTACGTTTCTTCCTGGCTCAAGAAGCATCATCCGGAATCGTTCACCTGCGCGCTGCTCAATTCGCAGCCGATGGGGTTCTATCAGGCTTCGCAGCTGATCCAGGACGCGCAACGTCACGGCGTCGAGGTCCTTCCCGCCGACGTGACTTCGAGCTTCTGGCATTCGACGCTCGAACCCCGCGACGATCCGCGCAAACCGGCGCTGCGCCTCGGCCTTCGCGAGATACGCGGCGTTTCCGAGGAACTCGCGCGACGCCTCGCCGCCGCACGCGACGAATCACCGTTCGCCGATGTCGCCGACATGACGCGGCGCGCACGCGTCAACGCATCGGAGCGTGCGCGGCTCGCCGATTCCGGCGCGCTCGGAAGCCTCAGCGGACATCGCCATCGCGCGCGCTGGGACAGCGCCGGCGCCGAGCTGCCGCTATCGTTGCTCGCGCGCGCGCCGATCCGGGAAAGCTCCGTGGATCTGCGCGCGCCGTCGCTGCGCGAGGACGTCATGACCGACTACGCGACGCAGGGCTTCTCGCTCGATCACCATCCGCTCTCGCTCGTGCGCGCGGAGCTTTCGAGACGCCGCGTCTCGACCGCGAGCACGACGACCGACGCGAAACGCAACGGCCGCCGCATGCGCTGCGCGGGACTCGTCACCGTGCGCCAGCATCCGGGCACGGCGAAAGGCGTCACGTTCGTGACGCTCGAGGACGAAACGGGACACGTCAACGTCGTCGTCTGGCGCGCACTCGCCGAAGCGCAGCATCGCGTGCTGCTCGAATCGACCGTGATGGGCGTCGACGGCGTTCTGCAAGTCAGCGAAGGCGTGCATCACCTCATCGCCGAACGACTGCACGATTACAGCGCGCTGCTGCCGGAGCTTGCGTTCGCTTCGCGGGATTTCCATTGAGCGCGAAACCGTGGAGCATAGCGCCATCCTGCGGTCGTCCGAGTGAAGCGCTTCCCTCCGAACTCTTACCCGCAGCGTAGACGCCTCAGCTCGCCGGTGAGCTCGTCCAG
>DASZYR010000082.1:0-14012 GCA_035545255.1 Rhodanobacteraceae bacterium | reverse complement strand
GCGCGCGCCGCGAAGCGTGCCGACGATGGCGGAAGCTGAACCAGTCGAATAGGGTGAGCCTCGGCCCACCGAACCCCGGCACTACGGCTCGAGCATTTCCATCGCCATCACGACCGCATCCTCGCGTCCTTTCTTCGCGGGGTAGTAATTCGGCCGCCGGCCGATCTCGTTGAAGCCGAGCGATTCGTAGAGCGCGATCGCGCGCGGATTCGACGGCCGCACTTCGAGGAACACACGCTCGGCGTGATGCCAGCGCGCGAGATCGAGCAGCCGCAGCACGATGCGCCGGCCGTGGCCGCGATGCTGCTCTTCCGGAGCGACGCAGACGTTGAGCACGTGCGCCTCGCGCGCCGCGGCCGACAGCACGCCATAGCCGACGACCTCGGCGGAACGCGCCAGCACCCAGCATTCGTAGCCAGCGCGCAGGCAATCGCTGAAGATCCCGTGCGTCCACGGAAACCCGTAGGCCGACATCTCGATCGCCGCGACGGCTTCGAGATCGTCCGCACGCATCGGGCGGAAGGTCGGGAAAGGTTCCTTCAGGATTGCGACCACGTCGAAGACGCCTTCGTTGCGCCGCTTCTATGGCTCCGTTGCGAGCCGATGTCAACGGGACGGACGCGCGATGGCGCGGATCAGCCGCCTGCACTCGCTCCAGAGCGCGCGCTTCGCAGCGCCGTTGCCGGCGACGGCGGCGATGTCCGCCGCGAAGATCCACGGTATCGCCGCGGCGCGATCGGTCGGAACCGCGGCGCCGGCTTCGCGCGCCAGCGCCTTGCCGAACACGACGAGACCGTCGGCTCCGGCGAGCCTTGTCGCATCGACGTGTGGCTCGGGAACGCCTTCGAATCCCGCGAACGCGAAAGCGCGGCAGATGTGGGCAAGCAACGTCTTTGCCGATGCGCCGTCCACGCGCGCGAGCAGCGCGATGCGCGAACGGATCGGCAACGCGCCTTCGCCTTGCGGCGCGCCCGCCGGCGCCGGCGCATTTCCGCGCGGCACGTAGACGTCGATGTCCATCTCCGCGAGCCGCCGCAGGCTCGCCTCATTGCGCACGCTTCTCTCCCTGCTTGCGAAGATCGGCGTAGAACGCCGCGAACACGCGATCGAGTGCGGTGCTGTACGCGTCGACCGCAGCCTTCATGTCGCTGCCCGCGATCGGAAGCTCGGCGCGGTAGTAATCGTCGATCATCGGCATGCCGCTCGCGTCGTCGGCGCGAAGCTTCAGGAGGATGGTCGCCGTGAAACCTCCGGCGCCGTCCGGCGCGCGATCGAAGCGGAGGATCACGCCGCCGATGCGCACGGCGGGATGGCTCGCCGGAAGCTCGTCGGTCACCTGCCGTGCGATCGCCGCTTCGCGAAGCTCGGCGATCAGGCGGCGCTGCAGGGTCCGCGTCGGCGGATCGGTCCAGAGCTGGTAGTGGTACTGCCGGAGCTGCTGGGCGGAAGGATCGAGCGCGTAGACGAGCGCCTGGTCGGCGTAGAGGCCGTCGGCTCCGAACACGTCGACGACGATGTCGCCGAACAAGGGCGACGGCGCGGCTTCGAGCGGTTGCGGCCGCGCGAGGCGGTAGTAGGTGAAATCCGGCACCGTGGGCGCACCGCAGCCGGCGAGCGCGGCGGCGGCGGCGGAAGCGAGAAACCATGCGTTCCGGCGCGCGCTCATTGCGGTCCTTCCTCGACGTTGTCGGCCTTCGGCGCCACGATCAGGCGGTTCGGATGCGAGCGGATTTCGCGGCTGAACTCGTCGAGGTTGCGGCTCGACGATTCGAGATGATGCGTGATGACGTCCATGCGCGAGGACAGCGCGCCGAGAACGCTCGAAAGATCCTCGACCGAATGGCGCAGGTCCGGGCGGTTCTCCTTCGCGATCGCGGCGATCTCGCCCAGCGCCTGATCGAGCGTCTCGCGCGTCCTGCGAAGCTCCGCGGCGAGCTTGCTGGCTTCGCCGAGCGTCGCGCCGATCGCGGCGCGGTTCGCGGGGCTCAGCACGTCGTTCAGCGAATCGGACGCGCGATCGAGCCGGTCGAGCAGCACGCGCGTCTGCTCGAGGATCTCCGGCGTCTTCTGGTCGATCGCGCCGGTGATCGAGTCGACGCGCGTCGAGAGCGTCTGGATCAGCGGCGTGATCTGGTTTCGCGTGAGCTCGGTGATCTGCCCGGCAAGCTCGTTCATCGCGGCGAAGATGTCGGCGCCCTCGATGCCTTTGAGCTCGCCGCCCGGCGGGAGCATCTCGCGGCTCGTGCCTTCGCTGATGCCGACCGAGACATCGGCGAGAAGACCCGTCGATTGCAGCCGCGCCGGGCTGTCCTTCGGGATCGGCCAGTCGCGCCGGATCGCAAGGTCGACCTTGTAGCGGGTGCCTTCGCTGCCGCGCTCCGGCGTGATGCCACCGACCTCGCCGACGCGATAGCCCTGATAGAACACCGGCGCTCCGTAGCGAAGACCCGTGACGTTGCGATAGTGCACGACGTAACCGGTCGTCGCGCCGCCGCGGCCGGTGATCAGCGCGAGGCCGACCAGGAGCACGACGATCGCAGCGAGAACCACGGCGCCGACGAGCGTGTAGTTGACGGTATCGCGTCTCACAACTTTCATCCCCCGATGCCGCCGTTTGCAGCGTCATCATTCCCCAACGCTGCCGTCATTCCCTACGAGCCGTCATTCCCTGGAGCCGTCATTCCTTGGAGCCGTCATTCCCGCGGAAGCGGGAATCCATTTTGCTCCATCAGGCACAAAGCGAAGCACAATGGATTCCCGCTTCCGCGGGAATGACGGCTCGTAGTCCCGACTTTATCAGGCCTCTTCCTCCGTGAGACGCCTCAGGTATGCGTCGGCATCGACCTGGATCTCGCGCGGACGCCGGTTCAGCAAATCCTGGATGCGCTCGTTGTCGGCCGCGCGCACCGCGGCGACCGGCCCCGTCATCAGGATTTCGCCCTGATCCAGCACCGTGATCGTGTCGGCGATCTTGAACGCGCTCTCGAGCTCGTGCGTCACGACGACGATCGTCATCCGCAGCGCGTCGCGCAGCCGGAGGATCAGCTCGTCGAGCTCGGCCGAGACGACCGGATCGAGGCCTGCCGACGGCTCGTCGAAGAAAAGCAGCTTCGGATCCATCGCGATGGCTCTGGCAAGAGCAGCGCGCTTGATCATGCCGCCCGAAAGCTGTGCCGGCATCAGATCCTGGAAGCCGCCGAGATTGACGACCTCGAGCTTCAGGCGGCTCATGATGCGGATCGTCGACGGATCGAGATTCGTATGCTCGCGCAGCGGCAACGCGACATTCTCTCCGACCGTCAGCGACGTCAGCAGCGCGCCGCCCTGGAAAGAGACGCCGATGCGCCGGCGCACGTCGTTGAGCTCGCGATCGCTCGCGGTGCCGAGATCGACGCCGAGCAGCTTCACGCTGCCACCGACCGGCCGCTGCAGGCCGAGCAGATGGCGCAGCAGCGTCGACTTGCCGGAACCCGATCCGCCCATGATCACGCGGATTTCGCCGGGCTCGACGACGAAGTCGACGCCGTGCAGCACGCGGCGGCGGCCGTACCAGGCTTCGAGCTTTTCGACTTCGATGAGGGGAGCGACGGCGTTCATGCCGCTACGTGCTCACGCAACGCGCCGCCGCGCCGACGATGCGCGGCGCCGACGTTGAGGCGCCACCGAGACGCGCAGTCCGAACGCATCGAGGATGCTCGTCAGCGTGTCGTAACGTGGATTGCCCTTCTCGCTGAGCGTGCGATACAACGTCTCCCGGCTGAGACCCGTGCGCTCGGCGAGCGGCGCGAGGCCGCCCAGCGCGTCGGCGACCGTGCGCAGCGCGATCGGCATCGCGCGCGGATCGCCGTCTTCAAGCACGGCTTCGAGATAAGCCGCGATTTCGGCCTCGTTGCGAAGATGTTCACCGGTGCGGAACGGCGCGCTCGGTGCGGCGTTCCTGATGGTCTTTCCAGTAGCCATGTGCGATCTCGACGTGCATTGTAGCTTAAAAGCTAAACCTGCGCCTTCGCGCCCTCAGCGATTCAGGAAGAAGCTGAAAACCATGTCGGCAACGATGATCCACGAGATCGACAGCACGACCGCACGCGTCGTCGCGCGGCCGACGCCCTCCGCGCCGCCCGCGACCGAGAAGCCGGTGCTGACTCCGATCAGCGTGATCAGCACCGCGAACACGGCGCTCTTGGCAAGACCCTGCCAGAGATCGCCGGGCGAGAGCAGCGTCGTCGTCTCGAGCAGGAACGCGGCCGGCGTCACGTTCAGCGCCGGCGCGCTATAGACGGCGGCTCCGACGATCGCGATCGCGTTCGCGAGGATCGTCAGCGCCGGCAGCATCACGAGCATCGCGATCAGCGCCGGCGCGACGAGATAGCGCACGGGCTCGATGCCCATGGTCGCGAGCGCGTCGACTTCCTGCGAGACGGTCATCGAGCCGATGCGCGCGGCGAGCGCGGAGCCCGATCTTCCGGCGACGAGGATCGCCGTGATCAGCGCGCCGAACTCGCGCGTGACCGACTTCGCGACCGCGACGACGACTTGCGATTGCGCGCCGAACTCGCTGAGCGCCGCGATGAACTGGATGCCGAGCATGATGCCGATCACGAGCGAGAGCAGCGCGACGATCGGCAGCGCGTCGGCGCCGATCTCGCGCATCTGGCGCACGATCGCCGAGAGCCGCACCGGCTGGCCCTCGCGCCAGCCGACCGCGGCAAGGCGCAGCGCGTCGACGAGCAGCATGGCCGCATAGCCGATGCCGCCGAGCGCACCGACGCTCGCGCGCCCGAGGCTTGCCAGCGGACGCGTGATCGACGGCATGGCGTCAGTCTTCCAGCATCGCCGCGCGATCGGCGACGATCAGGAACACGCGATCGAGCCGAGCGAGCTGCAGCACGGCGCGCACGGCGTCGCTGACCGCGACGAGCGCGAAGCGGCTGCCGCGGGCGCGCGCGTTCTGGAAACCCTCGACGAGCGCTGCGATGCCGGACGAGTCTATGTAACTCACCTGCGAGAGCTCGACGCCGACGATGGGACTCGATTCGAGCGCGACGAGCACGGCTTTGCGCACCTGCTGCGACCACGAGAGGTCGACCTCGCCGCTGAGGCGAATCAACACGACTCCGTCGACGCTTTCGCTTTCGATGCCACTCATGCGTCTCCCCTCGAATCGGATCTCATCGGCGGGCCGAGGCCCGCCCTATCGTCTCACGCGATCTCATAGGGTGGGACTCGGCCCACCGGCAGGTCGGCCCGCGCGCCGACTCGTGCGCGTCACGCGAACCCCTTGTCGTCGATGCGCTTGCGCAGGACCAGCCGGTTCCCGCATCCCGACGAGGCCGGCTCGACGTGCCAGGTATCCATCACCGTGTCGATCAGCGCGATGCCAAGCCCGCCGGCGCGGCATTCGCCGAGCGGCTTGGGCTTCATGCGCTTCGGATCGACGCAGGGCGCGTCGTCCGTCAGCTCGAACGTCAGCACGTCGTCGGCGCGGCTGACACGAAGACCGATGCCGCCCTCGCCTTCCTCGCCGTACGCATGCCGGATGATGTTCGCGCAGGCCTCGTCGACCGCGAGCACGAGCTGATCGCGGAGCGCAGGCTCGATGCCGAGCGAATCGAGCAGCTTGCGCAGCGCGTTGCGCATCTCGCGCAGGCGCTCGGCGCGTGCCGGCATGTGATGCTCGAGCAGCACCTGCGCGTCGTGCGCACGCGGCTTCTCGACGAGCAGAAGAGTCGTGTCGTCGACGAGCTTCAGCTGTTTCAGGTCGGAAAGCAACGCGCGCAGGCGCGCTTCGGGCGGCATCGTCGCGTGATGCGCGATCAGCTCGCGCACGCCCGCGCCGCCGAGACGGCTGCCGTCGACGTTGCGCACGTCCGTCGCGCCGTCGGAAAACGCATAGAGCGAGCCGCCGTTGAGATCGACCGAATGCTGCTCGAACGGAACGCCGGCGATGATGCCGAGCGGCGGACCGCCCGAGCAATACTCGGAAAAAACGCCGCGGCGATAGACGAGCGCCGGCGGAAAGCCCGCGCCGGCGAATTCGACGCGCTTCGCATCGCGGTCGCAGTAGCCGACGAGCGCGCAGACGAAGCGGCCGTCGTGCGTCGTCTCGCAGAGCTCGTCGTTCGCGCGCGCGAGCCATGCGCCCGGCGCGACGCCGTCCTTGCCGGCCCAGCGGAGAAGGCTCGCGGCGCGGATCATCAGCAGCGCGGCGTCGAGCCCCTTCCCCGAGATGTCGCCGGCGACGAACGCGATGCGTCCGTCGGCGAGCTCGAAATAATCGTAGAAGTCGCCCGAGATCTCGTGCGCCGGCAGGTTGACGCCGAGCACGGGAAACAGGCCGCGGCGCCGTTTCGGCAGCAGCGATTTCTGCAGCTTTCGCGCGAGATCGAATTCGCGCTTCATGCGCTGCTGCTCGACGAGGTCGCTCGCCATGCGCGCGTTGTTGATCGCGAGCGCGGTCGGCGCCGCGACGAGGCGCAGCATCTCGGCGTCGCTTTCGTTGAACGAGCGCCCGTCGCGGCGGTTGACGAGCTCGATCGCGCCGATCGGTCCCGCCGACGTCGCGAGCGGCGCCGAGAGCAGGCTGCTCGTCACGAAGCCGCTGACCTCGTCGCCTGCGCGCCAGACCCGCGGATCGGTCGCGGCTTCGGCGACGAGCTGCGTCGCGTTTTCCGACACGGCGAGTCCGACCACGCCCTGCCCGATCGCGAGGCGCACGCCGGTCATGTCGACGGGACCGACGCAGATGCGGCACTCGAGCACGCGCGTCGCGGGATCGATGAGGAACAGCGAAGCGCCCTCGGCGTGCATGAAATCGGCGACGCGCTTGATCGCTTCGGGCAGCGTCGTGCGCAGGTCAAGCGACACCGCGAATGCCTGCGAGAGATCGGCGAGGAACGCAAGCGTGCGCGCGGCGTCCTCCGCGGGCGGCGCGGCGCGGCGCGGCGCGATGCGGCGCACGGCCTTCATGTCTCCCGGCGCTCGGCGCTGCGCGTCGCGCGACGGCCGCGATGGCGGATCCGGCCCGTGAGCGTCATGACCGGGCCGGACACGACGTAGAGCGCGGCGATCGCGAACAGGACGACCGGCGTGTTGACGTAGAGCGCGACGATGATCAGCACGACGGCCGGAATCCAGATGAACGGCACGCGATCCGATTTCGGCCATGCCTTGAAACTGAAATAACGCACGCGGCTCACCATCAGGAGCCCGGAGATGACGGCGAGGAACGGCGTCACGTACTGGACGTCGAAGCCGCCATAACCGTTGTCCTCGACCATCCAGACGAACGACATGCAGAGCCCGGCCGCCGCGGGGCTCGCGAGGCCCTGGAAGTAGCGTTTGTCGGCAACGCCGACCTGCGTGTTGAAGCGTGCGAGCCTGAGCGCCGCGCAGGCCGCGTAGATGAACGCGGCGGCCCAGCCGAGCTTGCCCCAGGCCGAGCCGAACTCGCGAAGCGAGGACAGCGACCACGTGTAGAGCACGAGCGAAGGCGCGAGGCCGAAGCTCACCAGATCGGACAGCGAGTCGTACTGGACGCCGAACTCGCTCTGCGTGCCGGTCAGCCGCGCGACGCGCCCGTCGAGTCCGTCGAAGATGCCGGCGATGAACACGGCGATCGCGGCCGCGACGTAGCGTCCGCCGATCGCGGCGACGATCGCGTAGAAGCCGGCGAACATTGCGCCGGTCGTGAAGAGGTTCGGCAGAAGATAGATGCCGCGCGGCGGTTTGCGCGCACCGGACGGGGACGGGTCCATGCCGAGGAATCCGCTGTCAATCGCTTCGTTCGCGCGTCCGTGGCTCCGCCGCGGTCCGCGAACAGACGGTCGCGGCAAACGCCGCGCCATGCGTGGCGCATCCGGCGCTTGCGCGCCCGACGCGACGGCACATCCGGTGCCGGCGGTTTCTCGACCGCTCCCTGAAAAGAGTGTACCCGATCGCTGTTTTGTGGCGTTTTTGCTTGTGTCGTCACGCGACTGGTGCTATCCAGTGCGCCTGACCCGAGGCGCAGCCCCGAGCGCCGGACCGCGCACGCGGAGGAAGATCATGAAACCCCGACTGCTCCTGCTGGTGCTGCTCGCAGCCAGCGCCACGGCGTCTGCCGCCACGCAGGTGTATTCCTGGACCGACGCGAACGGCGTCAAGCATTTTTCCGATTCCCCGCCGCCGGCGCACGTGACCGCTACGAAGATCAAGGTGCGCGGCCAGCTGACGACCGGCACGCCCGCCGAAGCCGATGCCTCGACAGGCGCGTCCGGCGAAGGCGCGGCCGCCGACACGCCTGCGCCGAAGAACAGCGGCCCCTCGCTCGCCGCCGCGGCCGGGTACGCGCCGGAGGACATCCGGCGCAATTGCGATATCGCGCGGCAGAACCTCGCGACGATCGACAAGCAGCCCGTGCCGACCGATGCGAACGGAACACCGCTCGATGCGAAGCAGGCCGAGAACCACGACCGCCAGCTCGACAAGGCGAACCAGCAGATCAAGCTGTTCTGCGGATCCTGACGAGCCGAGGCGCGCCGTGAGGCGCTCGGCGCGGCGTTTCGGGATCGCCTCGTGAAGGCCTCGCATATCCTGTTGCTCCTCGCGGCGATCGCCGTCGCGGGCGCCGTCGTCTGGCGCTTCCGTCCGGGCTGGCTGCCGGACCTCGTCGCGAACCACCTGCCGGCGCGGTCCGGCGAGGCGCCGCCGCTCTACAAGTGGCGTGACGCGAAGGGACGCCTCAACGTCACTTCGACGCCGCCGGCCGATCGGCCGTACGAGGTGGTCCGCTACGATCCGGACACGAACGTCGTGCCGAGCGGATCGGGGAAACCGTAGCCGCTTCTCGCCGTCATCCCGGCGAAAGCCGGAATCCACTTCGATCGCGGGGCTCGAAGCAAGATCAAAATGGATCCCGGCTTTCGCCGGGATGACGAGATGCGCATTCGAGCTGCCGCGCTCGCCCCTGCTGCTAGAATCCGCGACCCCCGATTGCCCGAGTCTTGCGCATGCGTCTCTCGCGTTTCCACCTCGCGACCGTCAAGGAAGTCCCTGCCGACGCCGAGATCGCCAGCCACCGGCTGATGCTGCGCGCCGGCATGCTGCGCAAGCTCGCGGCCGGCGTCTACACCTGGAGCCCGCTCGGCTTGCGCATCCTCAGGAAAGTCGAGGCGATCGTGCGCGAGGAAATGAACCGCGCCGGAGCGATCGAGCTCCTGATGCCCTCGATCCAGCCGAAAGAGCTCTGGGACGAGACCGGCCGCTGGGAAAAGTTCGGCGGCCAGCTGCTCAAGATCAAGGATCGCAAGGACGCCTGGTACTGCTACGGCCCGACGCACGAGGAAGTCATCACCGACTTCGCGCGCAACGAGCTCCGGAGCTACAAGCAGCTGCCGGTCAATTTCTACCAGATCCAGACCAAGTTCCGCGACGAGATCCGCCCGCGCTTCGGCGTCATGCGCGCGCGCGAGTTCCTGATGAAGGACGCGTACTCGTTCCACCTCGACGAGTCTTCGCTGGCGGACGAATACCGCAACATGTACGAGACCTACGCGCGCATCTTCACGCGGCTCGGTCTTGCGTTCCGCGCCGTGCAGGCCGACACCGGCGCGATCGGCGGCAACGCGAGCCACGAGTTCCAGGTGCTCGCGGACTCGGGCGAGGATGCGATCGCGTTTTCGACCGATTCCGACTACGCGGCGAACATCGAGATGGCCGAAGCGGTTGCGCCGGCGACACCCCGTCCCGCACCGTCGGCGGCGCTCGCGCGCGTCGACACGCCGGCGCAGAAGACGATCGACGAGGTGTGCGCGTTCCTCAAGGTCGATCCCCGGCAGTGCATCAAGACGATCCTCGTGCGCGGCAACGAAGGACTCGTCGCGCTCTGCGTGCGCGGCGACCACGAGATCAACGAAGTCAAGGCCGCGCGGCTCGCCGAGCTTCCGGGCGAATCCTCGCTCGCCGACGAAGCGGCGATCCTCGCCGCGACCGGCGTCAAGCCCGGTTTCATCGGGCCGGCGGGCCTGCCCGATTCGATTCCGGTCATCGTCGACCGGAGCGCAGCCGTCGTCGCCGACTTCGTTTGCGGCGGAAACCGGGACGGTACGCATTTCCGCAACGCGAACTGGGAACGCGACGCGCGCATCACGCGCATTGCGGATCTGCGCAAGATCGTCGAGGGCGATCCGTCTCCCGACGGGAAGGGCACTCTCCGAATCGCGCGCGGCATCGAAGTCGGTCACGTGTTCCAGCTCGGCTCGAAGTACGCCGAGGCGATGGGCGCGACGGTGCTCGACGACGCCGGCAAGGCCGCCGTCATGCAGATGGGCTGCTACGGCATCGGCGTCAGCCGCATCGTCGCCGCCGCGATCGAGCAGAACCACGACGACGCCGGCATCGTCTGGCCGGAGCCGATGGCGCCGTGGCGGATCGTGGTCTGTCCGATCAACGCGCATCAGAGCGAAGCCGTGCGCGAGGAATCCGAGCGGCTCTATCGCGAGCTTGGCGAGCGCGGCATCGAAGTCGTGCTCGACGACCGCGGCCTCAGGCCCGGCCCGATGTTCGCCGACATCGAGCTGACCGGCATTCCGCACCGCGTCGTCGTCAGCGAGCGCGGCCTTGCCGCTGGCACGTTCGAATATCGGCGGCGCGGCGAGAAGGAAAATCGCGCGCTGACGCGCGCAGAGGTTTTTGCAGCGCTGTCGTAGCTCTCACCTCTCCGGCAAGCGGGAGAGGGGGGAAAGCACGTCGCGGACGAAAGGGAAAACGCGCCGGATGATATTCAGATCCCACGCCGCCGAAAACCGAGCGCGCCGCCGATACGACCGAAATTGCGAACGCGTTCGAACCATCCGCCGACCTTGCCCGCCAACGTGTACTCGCGGCGCAACTGCGCAACTTCGGCTTCGCGACGATCGGCGATGCGCGCTTCCCAGCGGCGCCGGATCGTCTGCTGCTGGACCTTGCTGCGCAGCTGGTTGCGGTACGCCTCGGGCAGGTCCTCGCGCAAGAGCGTGTTCGAATCGCGCAGGATGAAACGGCCGATGCGATCGTAGAGATCCTCGCCGACCTCCGCGGCGGGCACCGATTTCGTCACGGTACCGAGTCCTTCGAGATTGTCGAAGCGGATGCGCAGCTGCCCGCTCCCGGTATCCGCGTGAAAATGCGCGCAGAGCGGAATGCGGCCTCTTGCGCGGAACGTGGCCGCGACGACGTCGCCGGATGCGTCCTTGCGCAGCGCTTGCATGCCGCCGATGCGATGGCGCTGGAACGATCCCGCGAGCGCCTTGACGCGGCTCGCTCCCTCGACATCGACGAGCGGACATTCGTCGGTCGCCACGGCGCAGTCGAATTCGAGAACGATCTCGCGCGACGACGGCTGGCGGCGGTCGTCGAGGCGATATTCGTGCTCGATATAACCGACGATTTCACCGTAACCCTGCACCTGATACCGCAAGGCGTTTCGAGGCCGCACGGCCCTGACCTTCGCGATCAGCTCGCAGAGGAATCCGTGCAGCGCGTCGAGCGCGGGTTCGAGGCGCGTGCGGTAGAGCGCCTCGTATTCGGTCTTGCGAAGAGACGAGGCGTCGCCGGAATCGCGCCGCTTCTGCGCTTCCTCTTCGAGCTCTTCGAGCAGTCCCACGCGCATTACCCCCGTCGTTTGCGCGATTCGCACGCCGTCCCGGATCTGTCCCGATAATCGATGCGGCGATGCGAGCGGCGATTTTCGAATCGCGACCTTAATATCAGCCGGCCGGCGCCGGCAAGCGTCGCAGTCGATGGTTCGGGCCCCGATACCCCCATTTTCAGTGACGATCGGCACAAACCGCGCAAGTGCGCGTTGAGGTACGATGAAAACGGGCTTGCAGTCGTCTTATCCTGCATCCGCTCGCATTTTCACGACCCCACCACGGACCGAGGCAACACCGAATGGCGATCAATATCCGGAATCTGAATCATGCCCAGCTCTCCGACCTGATCCGGCGCGCGAAGGCGCGTCAGGAAGAGCTGGCGAAGGAGCGCGCGGTCAAGCTCCGCGAGAGGATCAGCGCGATGGTCAAGGCCGAAGGGCTCGCCATCGAAGACGTGTTCGGCGGCAGCTCGCGCCGTGGCGGCGGCGTGCGCCGCAAGGTCAAGCCGAAATATCGCAATCCCGCCGATCCCTCGCAGACGTGGACCGGACGCGGCAAGCGCCCGCGCTGGTTCAACGCCGCGCTCTCCTCGGGCAAGAAGGAAAAGGATCTCCTGATCGGCTGAGCGGATATTCCTTCGCGACGGAAAAACGCCGGCCTGCGCGCCGGCGTTTTTCGTTTCCGCTTTCCGCATCGCGTCGAGCCTCTATAATCCGGCGCATCGGGCGCACCGCCGTCGGCCGCACCGCCGCGAGACAAGGACCGCACTCACGCATGAACGAGCCGATCTGGGAACCGGGTGAAGAGCGCATCGAACGCGCGAACATGAATCGCTTCATGCGGTTCGTGCGCGAGAGCACCGGCAACGAGGATATCCGCCGCTACGCGCCGCTCTACGATTTCTCGGTGCGCCATCCCGAGCGGTTCTGGCCGCTGGTCTGGGAATTCTGCGGGATCCGCGCTTCGGGCGATTTCGAGCCGGTGCTCGTCGACGGCGATCGCATGCCGGGCGCGCGCTGGTTTCCGAACGTCAAGCTCAACTTCGCGCAGAACCTCCTGCGTCACAAGGACGCGCGCGCAGCGCTCGTGTTCCGCAACGAATGGGGGCACAAGCGCGAGCTGACCTATGCCGAGCTCCACGCCGAGACGGCCCGCATCGCGCGCGCATTGCGCGAGGCCGGCGTCGGCGTCGGCGATCGCGTCGCCGGATTCATGCCGAACCTGCCGGAGACGATCATCGCGATGCTCGCCACGACGTCGATCGGCGCGACGTGGTCCTCGTGCTCGCCCGATTTCGGCATCAACGGCGTCGTCGACCGCTTCGGCCAGATCGCGCCGAAAGTGCTGTTCACGGCCGACGCCTACGGCTACGGCGGCAAGCGTTTCGACTGCATCGCGAAAATCCAGGGCGTGCTCGAGAAGATCCCGGGCATCGAGCGCCTCGTCGTCGTGCCGTACTCGGGCGATGCGCTCGCGCTCGAGGGATTGCGCGGCGCCGTCAGCTGGAGCGATTTCGCCGGCAGCGGAGAGCCCGCGCTCTCGTTCGAGATGCTGCCGTTCGATCATCCGCTCTACATCATGTATTCGTCCGGGACGACCGGCGTGCCGAAGTGCATCGTGCACGGTGCCGGCGGCACGCTGATCCAGCACCTGAAGGAACTCGTGCTCCACACGGACCTGAAGCGCGAGGACCGGCTTTTCTATTACACGACCTGCGGCTGGATGATGTGGAACTGGTTCGTCTCGGGCCTCGCGGTCGGCGCGACGCTGATCCTCTACGACGGCTCGCCCTCGCATCCCGACGGCAACGCGCTCTGGGATCTCGCCGACGAAGTCGGCATCAGCGTGTTCGGCACGAGCGCGAAATGGATCAGCGCGATCGAAAAGGCCGGCGTCAAGCCGCGCGAGACGCACAAGCTCCTCTCGCTGAAGACGATCCTCTCGACCGGATCGCCGCTCGCGCCGGAGAGCTACGACTACGTCTATCGCGACGTGAAAGAGCGCGTGCTGCTCGCGTCGATCTCGGGCGGAACCGACATCATCTCGTGCTTCGCGCTCGGCAATCCGCTGCTGCCGGTCTATCGCGGCGAACTGCAGTGCCGCGGGCTCGGCATGAAGGTCGAGATCCTCGACGAGAACGGCAACGCCGTGCGCGAGCAGAAGGGCGAGCTCGCATGCGCTGCGCCGTTCCCGTCGATGCCGGTGTTCTT
Source organism: Rhodanobacteraceae bacterium (assembly GCA_035545255.1). Classification (GTDB taxonomy): domain Bacteria; phylum Pseudomonadota; class Gammaproteobacteria; order Xanthomonadales; family Rhodanobacteraceae; genus Dokdonella_A. The sequence continues at coordinate 193 of DASZYR010000082.1, read as the reverse complement.
CTGGAACGATCCGGAAGGCGCGAAATATCGCAGCGCGTATTTCTCGCGCATCCCGAATGTCTGGTGCCACGGCGATCACGCGCTCCTGACCCAGCGCGACGGCGTCGTCATCTACGGCCGCTCGGACGCGACGCTGAACCCCGGCGGCGTGCGCATCGGCACGGCGGAGATCTACCGGCAGGTCGAGCAGATC
>DASZYR010000081.1:0-10445 GCA_035545255.1 Rhodanobacteraceae bacterium | reverse complement strand
GCCGGAATGCGCCGCTTGTGCAGGAACTTCGCCGCTTCGACATTCGCGGCGATCATGCACTCCTCGATCAGCTTGTGCGCATCGTTGCGCTCGTACGCGCCGAGCTGCACGACCTCGCCCGAAGGCGCGAGCCGGAACTCGACCTCGCTCGACTCGAAATCGATCGCGCCGCGCCGCTGCCGCGCCTTCGCAAGCACCTTGTAGAGCTGGTGCAGATGGCGAAGCTGCGGCAACACGTCGGCAAGCTCCTCGCACGCATCGGCGTTCCGCTCGCCGATCGCCTGCCAGACGCGCGCGTACGTCAGCCGCGCGGCCGAACGCATCACGGCTGGATAGAACTTCGAGCGCACGACCTCGCCGCTGCGATCGACCTGCATGTCGCAGACCATGCACAAGCGCTCGACGCGCGGATTCAGCGAACAGATGCCGTTCGAGAGCGTCTCGGGCAGCATCGGCACGACGAAGCCCGGGAAGTAGACCGACGTCGCGCGGTCGTACGCTTCCGCATCGAGCGCCGTGCCCGGCTTGACGTAGTGAGAGACGTCCGCGATCGCGACGACGAGCCGGAACCCGTTCGCGTTCGGCTCGGCGTGGACCGCGTCGTCGAAATCGCGCGCGTCGGCGCCGTCGATCGTCACCAGCGGCAACTCGCGCAGATCGACGCGGCCGGCGATCTCGGCCGGCTGCACTTCCGGCGGCACGTCGACCGCTTCGCGCAACGCCGCCGGCGGCCAGTCGTGCGGCAAGTCGTGGCTCGCGATCGCCATCTCGACGACGAGCGAAGGCGTCAGCCGCTCGCCGAGCACGGCGAGGATGCGGCCCATCGGCCCCCGCTGCGCGGTCGGCTGATCGGTGATCTCGACGACGACGATCTGTCCCGAGCGCGCGCCGCGCTCCTTGCCGGGCGCGATCAGCACGTCCTGATGCAGGCGACGATCGTCCGGCGTCACGAGCACGAGGCCGTTCTCCTCGATGACGCGGCCGACGAGCCTCGGCGAGCGCCGCTCGAGCACTTCGACGATGGCGCCCTGGCGCCGTCCGCGCCGGTCGACGCCGACGACGCTCGCGAGCACGCGATCGCCGTGCAGCACCTTGCGCATCTCGGCCGGCGAGAGATAAAGATCGTCGCCGCCCTCGTCGGGCCTGAGGAAACCGTAGCCTTCCGCGTTCGCGATGACCGCGCCCGGCATCAGATCGAGCTTGCTCGCGACGCCGTAGCCGCCGCGCCGGTTCTGGATCAGCTGGCCGTCGCGCAGCATCGCGGCGAGGCGCTTCGTCAACGCGTCGAAATCGGGCGCCGCGTCGAGCCCGAGCTCCCGCGCGATCGCCTCGGCCTTCATCAGCTGGCCGTTCCGCTCGAGAAACGCGAGGATCGCCTCGCGGCTCGGGATCGGCCGCTCGTAGCGGCTCGCCTCGCGCTCAGCGAAGGGATCGTGAATGCGATTCGCAGGTCCGGTCTTGGTCCGGGTCTTCGCACGCGCCGGCGGCGGCAGCCACTTCGGTGGCCCGGCCCGACGGCCGGGACCGCGCTTGCGCGGCTCTTCGCCGGACCGCGTTTTCGTCGTCTTCCTGCGTTTCACGGCATGCCTTCCAATTGCGCCCGCGCCAGCGTCGCCGACGCTCTTGCGGATTGCAAGTCATTGCGTTGACAAGGCCCTTCGCCGGCCAGTATCGTTCGCGCCCCCGAAAGGATGCCGCCGCGGCGTCCGCACCTTGCCCAGGTGGCGGAATTGGTAGACGCACTAGTTTCAGGTACTAGCGGGTAAAACCGTGGAGGTTCGAGTCCTCTCCTGGGCACCAAGTCCTCATTCGCCGACGTTCGCCAGAGTCCGCAGAAGGTCGCAAAACCCGCCTGAAAAGCGGGTTTTTTTGTGCACACAGGATCATCCCCGCCTGCGTAATCCCGAAGAGTGGGGAAGCAGGCTGCTTCGGGCTTGTTCGCCTGCTCGGCATAGGCCGGCCGGAATCGCGATCGTCGGGACAATCGCGCGACGGCCGCTCGATGTTGGCGCGAAACTCCCCGGCGCAGCCAATGTCCGATCGTGCGTCACGGCGACGGTCAGCGGCGCGAACGCGATGTCTTGCGGGACGTCTTCTTGCGAGCCGACTTGCGCGAGGCCTTCCTCGGGGCCGCCTTCCTGCGCGCGGTCTTCTTTCTTGCGCTCTTCTTCGAAGCGGCTTTCTTTCGCGTGCTGCTCTTCTTCTTCCTGGCTCCGCCGCCTTCCTGCTTGTTGACGGTTGCCCACGCGCGCTTCGCGGCCGTCTTCTTCGATACTCCTCGCCGCTCGTAGCCTTTCTCGATGTGGGCGGCCTTGCGCTTCTGTCGGCTCGAATAGCTCGACTTGTCTCCGCGAGCCATGGGGACTCCTTCTGCCACGCAGCGCAGCGCTGCTCCGCAAAAGTGCGCCCGCGTATCGGTCCCGCGCCTGAATGGCCGCGAATGCGGCGAGCGCCGTTCATGCGCAGAACGAATTCGGATGACGGCGCGACGAGCTCGCATCATCGATGGTTCTTTGCGAAATGGCGCGCGAAGATCCGGCGCGAGCGATTCAATCGCGGACCTCGCGCATCCCGAACATCGCATCCAGCATCGCATCGAGCTCGCCGCGAAGCGAAAGCCGGGCCAGCGCGACGAGCCCTGGCGCATCGTCGATCGCGTTTGCGCTCCGGTCGAGATCCATTTCGCCGCGCAGCACGTCGAGCGTCGAGAAATACGACGCTGCGCCGATGCCGGCTTCGTCGAGCAGGATCGCGGGAAGAAGCCACGCCTGCGTGTCGATCACTTGGCGGTGCGCCGACGCCGTATCGTAGAGAAGCCACGGCACGGCCTGGCTTTCGGCCTTGTCGTCGTCGTCGAATCCGAGCTGCGCATAGACCGGCGGCAATGCCGGCAGGTGATCGCCGTAGAACAGGAGCAACGTGCGGCGCGTCCGCTTCGCGAGCGTCGTCGCCAGCCGGTCGAGCTCGCGGTCTGCATCCTCGAGCAGATAGAGATAGTTGCGGAACCAGTATCGCCCGCCTTCGTCGAGCTCCTCGGGAACGCGCAGCGCGGCGAGGCGATCCGCATCGAGTCCCGGGCGCCAGTCGAAGGGTCCGTGCGCTTCCATGCTGACGGCAAAGATGAATTGCGGCGGACCTTCGGCATCGAGCTCGGCGAGAATCCGGTCCGTCAGCGCCGCGTCGCCGGGGAAAAGCCCGACGATCGTGTCGTCCGCAAACGCGGCGCCGTCGATGAAGCGCTCGAAGCCGAGCGCCGGATACGCGCGCGCGCGATTCCAGAATGCGCCGGCGTTCGGATGGATCGCGAGCGTGCGGTAGCCGTGACGCGCGAGCACGCGCGGAAGCGCGGAAATCTCGCGCCGGTCGAGTTCGACCCATGGATATTGCACGCCGTCGAGGCTCCGGATCGGCGCACCGGTCAGCACCTCGAATTCCGTGCGGATCGTTCCGCCGCCGAACGTCGGCACGACGAGATCGCCCGATCGCGCGTGCGCGGCAAGGCGGTCGAATCCGCGGAGATAACGGCCCTTCGCCACGCCGCGGAGTTTCGCGGGATCGAAAAACGATTCGCTCTGCACGACGACGATGTCCGGCAACTCGCCATCGTCCGCCGCGAACCGCTTTTCGATGGCGGGCGCGTAGCGCTGCAACAGCTTCTTCGCGGCATCGGTATCGCCGGACGGCACGTCGTGGCCCGAGTAATCCCACTGATGGAGCAGCAGGCTTCCGATGAGGCCCGTGCGTGCGACGCTGTCGCCGATCGACCAGGGCTCGAATCCGAGCCGGTCGGCGTCGTATAGCCATCGCCACGGCGGCGCGCCTTGCACGAGCGATATCGCCGCGAGCGTGCCGAGCAGCCCGACGAGAAGACGACGCGAACCTCTCGCGATCGTCGGCCGCACGACGCGATAGAGAAGCCACGAGCAGAAAACGGCGGCGGCGAGCTCGATCGTCGCGGCGCCGTCGAACCGCACGTAATGACGGAGGAGCCGAGCCGACGGGCCGGGATCGGCCAGCATCCGGAGATCCGCCGGAACGAGCGGTGTCTCGAGCGCCGCGAGCTTGGCGACGTTCGCCGCATAAAGCGCCCACAGCGCGATCACGACGAGCCAGGCGGCGAGCCACAGCCTTCGCGTGACTGCGAGAAGCACGAGCAGCATCGCAAGCGCCGGCATCGCGTTCAGGACCAGGCGTACGAAGCCGTCGCGCGTCCACGTCGACGGCGGCCACGGCAGCGCCGGATCGAGCCATGCGAGCGCGACCAGAACGATCGCGGCGGCGCCAAGAGCCTGAGCCACGCCGGCGAACGGCGAAGGCCGGGCGCGGCCAACCGGGCGAAACAAAAGCGTCATGGGAACGGACGATGCCAGAATCGATCTCGAAACATCAACGAACAGGGCCCGAACGAGCAGGCATTGGCGGCCAACGATTCAGGTTTCAGGCATTTCGGCGAAAACGGACCGACTGCGTCCCGCCGCTGGAAAGCCGCCGCGGAACAGTCCGCGGAACAGGCGCCAGAAGGCATCGCAGTGCGGCAAGCCCTTGCTTTGGGCCTGCCCAACATGAACGGCAGCCCGTGGCAATCCTTGATTCGCGGCGCGACCCCCGCCATGCTCCCCCCGCCACCGCCTCTAAGAAGGAGCGACCCATGACCAAACTCGACAAGCCCCTGCGCCGCGAGATCGCCATCGGCGATCAGGCCTACACGCTGACGATCGATCCCGACGGCCTGAAGCTCGTCCCGAAAGGCCACCGCAACGGCGTATCGGTTTCGTGGAAGGAAATCGTCGGCGGCAACCCGGCGCCGGGATCCGCCCCGTCGTCCGGTCACTGAACGAAGCGACAAACCCGCTGCACGAGCATCCGGCGACGCAAAGGCGTCGCCGGATGCTCTCCTCGATTCCCTCCCTCGATCCGGCGCCTCGCGGACCGGATTCCGATACATCGCCTGAGCGGCGTCCCGCGCGCTCGGTCATGCGCTCCCGTCACGATCCCCTCGCCGCGAATCGCCGTGGCATGGAACCTGCAGCCTGGAACTGCAAGTTTCGCAGCGGATTTCCGCCTGTGGATTCGCGAAAGAGCGAATCACGCGGCACGCGCTCGGCCGGCACCCGCCGCCCTTGGCGGGAGGCGGCTCCCGCGAAACTGCCGCGATGGCGCCATCCGCAATGGCACGCCGGCTGTCGTGCGCTTGTGCCGGGGAGTGTCAGCTGTCGACGCGGCTCTCCGGTTCGCACTTGACCGTCACGGGAAGGAAAATCGCCATGCACCGCTCGATGATGTTCGCGTTGATCCTGCTGCTGGCATCGCCGTCCGCCGCTTCGGCCGCGACGATCTATCGCTGCACCGGACCGACCGGCGCGACGGTCTTCAGCCAGGTGCCCTGCGGCAAGGACGCGGAAGTCACCGGCTCGCACCAGAGCGCTCCCGCGCCGGACCCGGCAGACGACAAGGCCGTGCTGGCCGGCATCGACGCTCGCTGCAAGACGGAGTCGCGCAAGATCATCGACGGCTATGGCGTCAAATTCGCCGAAGCGAACTCGACGATCGCCGGCCTGCACGACCACCTCATGATTCCCGGAGAAGGCGGCACGCGGAAAGATCCCGCCGTCGTGGAGCAGATCGCGAACATCGAGGCGCGCAAGACCGACATGCTCGGCGCGCAGGACCGCGAGCTTGCCGTCCTGCACAGCCGCTGCCAGGCCGAGCGCGACGCCGAGCTTCGCCGGCAGGCCGACCGCAATGCGGTGGTCAAACGGTAACCAGCCGCGGCAAGCCGGCGCCGACGGCACCTTCGGACCGGCTCCACGATCGATCGATTCGCAAAAAAATCCCTTGAAAAAGGGGTTCTGCTGCTGCCTTTTCTCCTCAAACCCAGCTAGGCTTCGCCTGCGGCGCTGCCCAAAGCAGCCGTAATCGACCACCTCATACAAAAAGCAGGAGAGATCCGATCCATGGCAATGAAAAAGAAGGCCGCAGCAAAGTCCGCCAAGAAGCCCGCCGCGATGAAGCCGGTGACGCAGGCTCTGTCGAAGTCCGCGCTCGTCAGCCACATCTCGGCGCACACCGGCGTCGACACGAAGAGCACGCGCGCCGTCATCGAAGCGCTCGAGCAGACGATGCACAGCGCCATCGGCAAGAAGGGCGCGGGCCTGTTCACGATGCCGGGAGCGTTCAAGATGACGGCAACGGCCGTCGCGGCCAAGCCGAAGCGCAAGGGCATCGATCCCTTCACGAAGGAAGAGCGCTGGTTCGCCGCGAAGCCCGCGAGCGTCAAGGTCAAGATCCGTCCGCTGAAGAAGCTGAAAGACGCCGCTCTCTGAGTCTTCGGCACCACCGGCTCCGCTGGCCGGTGGTGTTTTTCGCGGCGCGGCGCGACCGCCGCATCGCCGATTTCCTACACGGCGCAACGGCGTTTTTCGGAAGCGCCGCCGGCGAATTTCCGGCAGTCTCGTCCTGCTCCCGGGTGGCCGTGCCGAAGTACGGCACGCCATCGCGGGCGATGCGAGAACGCCATGATCGCTCCTGCTCCGATCGCAGAATCCCGCACCGCTTCGACCGTCGACGCGCGATGCGCGCACCGTGCCCGCACCTGCATCGCGCCGCGCGTGCGCGCCGAAGGACAGCGCTCGTGAGATCGCCGCCGCGCAGCGAGCGCCGCCGTCACGCGCGACCGCGCGGAGATCCGCCCGAGCTCACGATCAACCTCGCCGAGAACTGGCAGGTGCGCTGGTGGTGCGAGCATTTCGGCGTCACGCATCGGCAGCTTTTCGAAGCGATCGCCGCAGTCGGCGTCTCGGCGGAAGCAGTCCGGCGGCGTCTCCATCGCTGACTGGAGCACCACGCCGGAAGGATATCCGACCTTGTTTCCTGCGCCGACGCGCCGGTGCCCGGCGTCGGACGAAGACGACAACAACCCGGAGAACACCATGAATCGCGGTGATTTCGTGCACGTGCAGCTTCCCAAGACGTTCCGCATCGTCTCGCCGAACAAGTATCAGACCGTCAACGGATTCGTTTCGACGAGCTCCGGGTTCGCGCTCGGCACGTTCGCTGCGGCGCCGGCGGCGCTCAACTTCACGATTCCGAAAAGCGTGCTCGATGACCTCGCGGCCGACGGCCTCGTGACCGCGACGACGGTCGATCTCTACGACGATGCGCGCAACCCGGTCGCATCCCAGTCGAACTTCGATCGTTACGTGTCGCTGCTGAAGCGGCTCGCGAGCGTAGAGGTCGACGACGGCCCCTGATCGGGCGCGAATCGCGAAAAACGGATCGAGCGCTCGCGGCAGACGCCGCCGTCACTCGTTCGCGGCGGCGGCGGCGCGGTTCGGCGGCCCTTTCAGCTCGACGACGTTGCCTTCGGGATCGGACACGTAGAACGAAGGCCCTTCGCCCTCGGCGCCGTAGCGCTGTCCCGCAGGTCCAACGTCGATGCCGTGCTCGAGGAAGTGGGCGCGGATCGAGTCGGCATCGAACGGATCGATGCGAAGGCACAGATGATCCATGTTGCGTCCCTGCGCGACTGGCAGGCCGCCGCTCTTCCGGCCGAGCGTGCCCGATGCCTCGACGAGATCGATCAGCGATCGGCCCGCGCGCAGCTGCACGAGGCCGATCGCGTCCTGGCGGCGCTCGACCGGACAGCCGAGAACGTCGCGATAGAAACGCACGAGAAGATCGAGGTCGTGCGCGCGGATCACGACATGGTCGATCTCCCGGACGCGGATCATCGAATCGCTCCGTCCCGGGAACAGCAATCCGACAGGCGACCGCCGCGGGGATGGAACGCGGCGTTTTTCCGCGCTCGCTGGCGAAAGGCAGAGCCGCGCATGCGAAGGCTCAGTCGAACGGATCGCGCAGGACGATGTTCGCGTCGCGGTCGGGTCCGGTCGAGACGATCGCGAGCGGACAGCCCGCCAGCTCTTCGAGCGCACGCAGGTAAGCGCGTGCCGCCGGCGGCAGCGCATCCCACGACGTGATGCCGTGCGTCGACTCCTGCCAGCCCGGGAATTCGAGATAGACCGGCGTGCACTCTTCCCATCCGGCCGCGTCGAGCGGCGCGTACTCGGTGCGCTTGCCGCGGTATTCGTACGCGATGCAGATGCTGAGCTTGTCCATGCCGTCGAGCACGTCGAGCTTCGTGATGCAGAGGCCCGTAATGCCGTTGATCGCGACCGCCCGCTTCAGCGCCACGATGTCCATCCAGCCGCAGCGGCGCGGACGGCCGGTCGTCGCGCCGTATTCCTGGCCGCGATCGCGGATGCCCTGGCCGACGTCGTCGTCGAGCTCGGTCGGGAACGGACCGCCGCCGACGCGCGTCGCGTACGCCTTCGCGATGCCGAGCACGTAGTCGATCGCGTCCGCTCCGACTCCGGTGCCCGCGAGCGCGCCGCCGACCGTCGTGTTGCTCGACGTCACGTATGGATACGTGCCGTGGTCGATGTCGAGCAGCGAGCCTTGCGCGCCTTCGTAGAGAATTGTCTTGCCTTGCTTGCGGAGCTCGTGCAAAAGGCCCGCGACATCGGCTTTCATCGGCTCGACGTACTCGCCGAACGCGAGTGCCTCGTCGAGCGTCTTCTGGAAATCGACCGCCTCGACGCCGAGGTATTTCGTCAGCACGAAATTGTGGTAGTCGAGCGTCGCGCGGAGCTTCCCGGCGAGCTCGTCGGGATAATGGAGATCGGCGACGCGCACGCCGCGCCGCGCGACCTTGTCTTCGTAGGCCGGGCCGATGCCGCGTCCGGTCGTGCCGATCGCCTTGCCGCCGGCCGCCTTCTCGCGCGCCTGATCGAGCGCGATGTGGTACGGCATGATCAGCGGCGTCGCCGGGGAGATCTTGAGCCGCGAGCGCACCTCGACGCCGCGCGCCTCGAGCTCGTCGATCTCCTGGCGCAGCGCGGCCGGGCTCAGCACGACGCCGTTGCCGATGAGACACAACGCGTCGTCGCGCAGAATGCCCGATGGAATCAGGTGCAGCACGGTCTTCCTGCCGCCGATCACGAGCGTGTGGCCGGCGTTGTGGCCGCCCTGGAAGCGCACGACGGCGCCGATGTCTTCGGTCAGGAGATCGACGATCTTGCCTTTGCCCTCGTCGCCCCACTGGGCGCCGAGGATGACGACGGATTTGCCCATTGCACTACGGCCTTGAAAAAAGACGGGATTCGGAATTCGCGATTCGGGATGAGAGCGCTGGCATCTCGAATCCGAATCCGCGAATCCCGGCTTCAGCGAACGATCTGCAACAGCACGAGCCCCACCACGACCATCCCCGCCCCAATCATACGCAACGTCTTCTCATCGATCTGTTGCAATTGCGCGGCAACGCGTTTCCAGCCGCCGGGCGACGCGAAAAGGAAGAGTCCTTCGATGACCAGCACGAGGCAGAGCGCTGCGCCGAGGCTCGCCACGCGGGTCTACTTGCTGTCCTGCAGGTAATGCAGGAATTCCGATTTCGGATCGAGCACAAGCACGCCGTTCGGCGTCGTCAGCGACTCGCGATACGCCTCGAGGCTGCGGTAGAACGCATAGAACTCGGGATCGCGCCCGTACGCGGTCGCGTAGATCTCGGCCGCCTGCGCATCGCCCTCGCCGCGCTTCTTCGCGGCTTCGCGGTATGCCTCGGCTTTCAGCACCTGCGCCTCGCGGTCCGCATCGGCCTTGATCCGCTCGGCCGCTTCGTTGCCTTCGGCGCGAAGCGCGTCGGCAACTTGCTTGCGCTCCGAGCGCATGCGGTCGTAGACCGAGCGCAGCACCGAGCTTTCCTCGGGAAGATCGATGCGCTTGATGCGCACGTCGACGATCTGGATGCCGAGGTTCTCGGCGCTCTTGTCGGCGTTCTTGACCAGCGCCTGCGTCAGATCCGAGCGCGCGCTGGAGACGACTTCCTGCAGCGTGCGCGAGTTGATCGCCGTGAGGAGACCGCCCTTCACGATCGGCGCGAGCTGCTGCTGCGCGCGCGTCTCGTCGCCGCCGACGGTCGTGTAGTACACCGAGGGATCGGCGATGCGCCACTTGACGAAGAAATCGACGCTGACGTCCTTGCGCTCGGAAGTCTGATAACGCTCCGGCGCCGAGTCGAGCGTCAGGATGCGCCGGTCGAAACGCAGCACGTGCTGCAACGGCGCCGGCAGCTTGAAGTGGAGTCCCGGCTTGACGCCCGTCTCGACGATGCGCCCGAACTGCAGCAGGATCGCGGTCTGCCCCTCGCTGACGACGAAGGCGCAGCTGCTCGCGATCAGCACGATGACCACGGCGAGTATCGCGGTTGCGGCGCGCATCAATGCGTCTCCCTCGGTTCAGGCGACGCGACCGCCGGCGCAACCGCCTGCACGGGCGCCGCGCTCTTGTTCGCGCCGAGCGGCAGATAAAGGAGGTTCTTTCCGCCGGAAAGATCGATGACCTTGCTGCTCTCGGCGAGCACCTTCTGCATCGTCTCGATGTAGAGG
>DASZYR010000080.1:0-10714 GCA_035545255.1 Rhodanobacteraceae bacterium | reverse complement strand
GGGAACCCATCTTGCCGATACCGGCAAAAGCGAACATGGATTCCCGCTTTCGCGGGAATGACGGCAGAGGTTGGGTGGGTGACGGAGAGATACGGAGCGGGAACGGCGGATGGAACGACGAGGCGCTCTCAACGACGCGGCAGATAATCGAGCGGATTCGACGGCTTGCCGTTCTTGCGGATCTCGAAATGCAGCTCGTCCCGGCTCGCGCCGCTCGATCCCATCTCGGCGATCGTCTGGCCGGCCTTGACGCGCTCGCCTTCCTGCACGAGGCGCTTGCGGTTGTGGCCGTACGCCGAGAGGAACGCCGGATTGTGCTTGACGATGATCAGCTCGCCGTAGCCGATGAGGCCGTTGCCGCTGTAGACGACGGTCCCATCGGCCGCGGCGCGGACTGGCGCGCCGGCCTGGCCTGCGATGTCGATGCCCTGACGCATCGGATCTCCGGCGACGTAGCCGCCGACCACCGATCCGTCGGCGGGCCAGCGCCAGGCGATGTCGCCGCTCGGCGCGGCTTCGGGCGGGGGCGACGGTGGTGTGACGGCCGGCGGCGGTGCGTTCGGCGGTCCGACGCGCGAGGGCGTTCCGGCGTTCGCGGACGGCGGCGGTGGCGCGGGGGTGATCGCGGGGGGTTTCGGAGCGGATGGCGCCACCCGCGCAACGGATGGCGAAGCGGGCGCCGGCGCCGGCCGCATAGCCGCACGGGTCGCCGCACGTGGCGACGCGAGCCGCAGCTCACGGCCGGGATAGATCGTGTAAGGCGGCGCGATGCCGTTCCAGTCGGCGAGCTCGCGATAGTCGACGCCGTGCCGGAAGGCGATGCTGTACAACGTGTCGCCGCGCTGGACGCGATAGGTCGCGCCGCCGGACGGCGCCCGCGATGCAGGTGCTGCCGGACGGGAGCGCGGCGAAGGATTGAGGCTGCGGTCCTCGACCGGCGCGGGCCCGGTCGACGCGCATCCGCCGATAACGACGGCGAGCGCGGCGACCAGGACGATATTCCGCCAGCAATCCCTTTTCATGCCAACAGTTTATCGGATGTATTTAAAGTAAACGAACACGCCGACGAGAAGAATCGCTGCTACCCATCCGATCGGCTCGATCCAGCGATGCAGCGCCGCCTCCGCCTTCGGACCGCCGAGACGGATCAGGCCGGCGACGAGGAAGACGCGCTTGCCGCGCCCGATGATCATGCCGCCGATGAACGGCGCCAGCGGCATGCCGACGATGCCGGACGCCCACGTGAACACCTTGAGCGGCACGGGGACGAAGCCCGCCGCGACCAGCAGCCAGAACGCCTTCCACGGATGCGCGGCGAGATCGCCCTGCATCTCGCCGACGAGCGTGTCGATGCGCGCGAGCCAGCCGAGCTCGTCGAGCATCGGCCGCACCGCATCGAATGCGAAGTGCCCGAGCGCATAGCCGACCAGTGCGCCGATCATCGAGCACGCGAGGCTCAGCGTCGCGTAGCGCGCCCAGCGCCGGGGCTTCGCGAGCACCATCGGCGCCAGCATGACCTCGGGCATGACCGGAAAGATGATCGCCTCGACAAAGCTGAGGAGCGCGAGATACCAAGGCGCCTTCGGATGCGCGGCCCAGCGCAACGCGCTCTCGTAAAGCGGTTTGAACACCTTCACGGCGCGGTTCCCCGGTCGGCCGAAATCGATTCGCGCATCAGGCGACGCCGCCGAGCAGCGGCACGAAGCTCACCGCGCCGAGCGATTCGCGCAGCCATTCGTTCTCGACGCCGCGAAGGCGCAGCAGCGTCTGCCGGCCGGGCGGACCGACCGGCGCGACGAGGCAGCCGTCCGGCGCGAGCTGATCGAGCAGCGCCTCGTCGAGCTCGGCACCCGCGGCCGTCAGGATGATCGCGTCGAACGGCGCTTCCTCGGGCCAGCCGAGCCGGCCGTCGGCGTGGCGCGAGCGGATGTTCGAGAGTCCGAGCTTGCGGAACCGTCGGCGCGCGTTGCGCAGCAGCTCCTCGATGCGCTCGACGGTGCAGACTTTCCCGACGAGCATCGCGAGCACGGCGCATTGATAACCCGAGCCGGTGCCGATCTCGAGCACCTTCTGCGGAATGCCGTGCTCGATCAGCGCCTCGGTCATGCGTGCGACGACCCAGGGCTGCGAGATCGTCTGTCCCTGTCCGATCGGCAGCGCCGTATCCTCGTAGGCGCGCGATGCAAGCGCCTCGTCGATGAAGAGATGGCGCGGCAGCTGGCGGATCACGTCGAGAACGCGGCGATCGCGGATGCCCTCGGCCGCAAGCCGCTCGACGAGGCGGTCGCGCGCGCGCTGCGAGGTCATGCCGAGTCCCCGGGAAGCGGGATCGGGACGCAGGCCGCTCATGCCGCGCTGCCGAGCCTTGGCTCGAGCGAGGCGACCCATCCCGAGACTTTTTCGAGCGCCTGATAGCGCGTCAGATCGACGTGGATCGGCGTGATCGAGATCTGTCCTGCGCGGATCGCGTGGAAATCGGTGCCGGGACCGTCGTCCTCGGCTTCGCCGGGCGGTCCGATCCAGTAGACCGGACGGCCGCGCGGATCGCTCTGCGCGACGCACGGCTCGCTGCGATGACGCCGGCCGAGCCGCGTGACGGCGAAGCCCGCGATCTCGCGCCACGGCCGATCGGGCACGTTGACGTTGAGGATCGTGTCGGCCGGCAGCGGATCGACGAGCAGCTTGCGCATCAGCAGCAAGACGGCCGCGGCCGCGCTGTCGTAATGGGCGCCCTTGTGGTCGGCGCTCGCAAGCGAGATCGCGATCGCCGGGAAACCGAGGAAGCGGCCTTCCATCGCGGCCGAAACGGTTCCCGAATAGATCACGTCGTCGCCGAGATTGGCCGAATTGTTGATGCCGGAGACGACGATGTCGGGCTCGTGCGGCAGCAACCCCGAAAGCGCGAGATGCACGCAATCGGTCGGCGTGCCGGCGACGCGGTAGCGCCCGTCGTCGAGCCGCGTCACGCGGATCGGCGCATCGAGCGTCAGCGAATTGCTCGCGCCGGAGCGATCGCGGTCCGGCGCGACGACCGTGACCTCGCCGACCTCGCCGAGCCGATCGGCCAGCACGCGCAAACCGGGAGCGTCGACACCGTCATCATTGCTGACCAGGACTCGCATGATTTCCTTGATTCCGCGCCACTCGCCGGGCTCGCACGAACGAGCGCGCCGCGAACGCGCGCATGGTTCGCGAAACAGCGAATTGTAGCGGATTCGGACATGACGCCCGACGCGCAAACGCTTTTCCTCTCGCCCGCTTCGGGGAGAGGGCCGGCGCGAGGACGAGCGGGTTCGACGAGGCATTCTGACGTTCGTCAGGCCGACGTTCGTCGGGCGCATCACTCTGAATGCCCTCACCCTGCCCTCTCCCGCACGCGGGAGAGGGGAAAAACGAAACGTCGCGCGTCGCGTTTCTGCTAGCCTCGTTCGCGCCATGAACGCCGGCGATGACGAGCAAGACGATGCGCGCCTGTTCCGCGACGCGATCGGCCGGGTGCGTCCGCTGAAGCACGCGATCGCGCCGCCGCCGCAGCGACCGCTTCCCGCACCGGACGCCGCGCAATCCCTGCGCGACGAAGCGGCCGTGCGCGACGAGTTGCTCGTGCACGCGATCGACCCGACCGCTATCGAAGTCGGCGAGGAAATCCACTACCTGAAACCCGGACAGCCGCCGAGGCTGCTGAAGCGGTTGCGGCGCGGCGACTTCAGCGTGCGCGCCGAACTCGACCTCCACGAGATGACGATCGCGGTCGCGCGCGAGGCGATCCGCGCGTTCCTCGACGAGGCGATCGCCGAACGCGAATTCTGCGTTCGCATCATCCACGGCAAGGGCCTGCGCTCGCGCGCCGACGGCCCCGTGCTGAAGCGGATGACCGCGTCGATGCTCGCCAGGCGCAAGGACGTGCTCGCCTACGCCTCCGCGCGGCCTGCGCAGGGCGGGACGGGCGCCGTGATCGTGCTGCTCGCCGGCGCCTGAGCCGGCGCGCGGTCAGCCTTCGTCGTTCTTGAGATGCGCAGGCTTCTTCGGATAGTTGACCCAGACGACGGACGCGTGCCGCCGGACGGCCCACTCGTTGACCGCGATGACCTTGCCGAGATCGATGTCCTCGTCCATGCGGCTTCGCGAGAAGCCGTTCTGGCCAGCCGTGGTCGCGCAACCCGAAAGCGCGAGAAACAGGACAGTCGCTGCCGCTGCTGTTAGCGTTTTCATCGTGTCCTCCGCATCGTCATGCGGCGTCACGCGACGATCGCAGACGCCGCACCGGCACTATAGCCCCGCCTCGCGCCCGCGAAGTTCCGTTTGTCGCGCATTCGGTGCGTCTTGCCGGTTTCAGGCGGCGGCCGCATCGCACAGCTCGCGCAACACGACGGTCGCGAACGAGCCCGCCGGCAGCTCGAATTCGGCGACCAGCGAGCCGTCGTGCTCCCATGCGTGCTCGAGGTTCTGCACCGGCAGGCGCAGCGCCCGGCGTTGCTGAACGAGACCGGCCTTCGCAAGACCGTCGGCGAGATCGCCGAACGGAGCGATCGCACGCTGCTCGATCTCGCGAACGTGTCCGCTCGTCCGGAGCTCGCCAGCGCCCCAGAGAGGGCCGGTCGGGTCGATGTCGAACGCCGCGAGGCGGCGCGCGAGCTCGTCGGTCAAGGCTTCAGGACCGAAGATCGAATGCGTGCCCGCGAGCATCCAGACCTCGCCGTCGAGCCCGCGGTCCCAATGACGTGCCGCGACGCGATCGGCGAGAACCGCGTTGAACAGCAGCGAGCGCGCGGCCGAGATCGCGAATCCGGCTTGCGCGCGCGGCATCCTTCGGCCGGCGAAGAGCTCGCGCGCCCGCGCGAGATTGCCCTCGTCGATGCCGAAGCGCTGCTCGCCGAAATAGTTCGGAACGCCGCGCGCGCGGATCGCGTCGAGGCGCTGCCCGGCGGCATCGCGCGATCCCTCGACGTCGCGCACGCGGATGCGGAAGCGGTTGCCACGATGGATGCCGCGCTTCAGCTTGCGATCGTGACGGCTCGCCGACATGACGCGCACGCCGGGAATCGCGAGCGCGGACCAGTCGGGATCGCGGCGACCCGGCAAATGGATCGAGAAGGCCTGCCGCGTGACCGCGTGGCGATCCTTGAGCCCGGCGTAGCCGATCGCGACCGGCGCAACGCCGGCTTTCTCGGCGAGACGCCGTGCAACCCATTCCGTGTTCGCTCCGGTTTTCTCGATCTGCACGAACGCGTGCTCGCCAGCGCCCGAGGGCTCGAAGCCGAGGATCTCTTCGACGAAGAAATCGCCGGGCTCCGCCCGCAACCGGCCGACGATCGGCGGACCGCCGTGCGCATGAGGCAGCGGCCCAACCGCGTCGCCCGGCATCAGGCCGGATCCGAATCGAGCTCGAGGCGGCGCACGAGCGCCTCCAGCTCCGGTGCCTCCGGCGCGACGGCTTGTGGCTCGCGGCGACGCACGAGCAGCACGACCGCGAGCGCGGCGATTCCCTCGCCGCGGCCGGTGAAACCAAGCCTCTCGCTCGTCGTCGCCTTCACGTTGACGTGGCCGAGCGGGCAATCGAGATCGGTCGCGAGATTGCGCCGCATCGTCGCGACGTGCGGCGCGATCTTCGGTTTCTCGCAAACGACCGTCATGTCGGCGTTCGCGAGCGCGTAGCCGTGCTCGGCCACGAGGCCGGCGCAATGCAGGAGGAAATGCCGGCTGGACGCATCCTTCCAGCGCGGATCGTCCGGCGGAAAGTGATGGCCGATGTCGCCGAGCGCGAGCGCGCCGAGGATCGCATCGCAGAGCGCGTGGATGATGACGTCGCCGTCCGAATGCGCGACGAGACCGCGATCGTGCGGAATGTGGACGCCGCCGAGCACGACGTGATCGCCGGGTCCGAATGCGTGGACGTCGATGCCTTGGCCGATGCGCATGCTTTTGGGGCGGGATTCGGGATTCGGGATTCGATAAAGCTTAGCTCGTCATCCCGGCGAAAGCCGGGATCCATTTTGATCTTCTTTCAGGAAAAGCAAATGGATCCCGGCCTTCGCCGGGATGACGGCTACGGGGCTTGCCTCAGCAAATACGCCGCCAGCGCCAGATCCGCCGCCGTCGTCACCTTGATGTTGTCCTCGGCGCCCTCGATCAGCATCGGCCGATGGCCCGCGCTTTCCATCGCCATCGCTTCGTCGGTCACGGCGATGCCGTCGTTCTCGGCGGCTTCGAGCGCGCGCGTCAGCTCGCCGCGGCGGAACATCTGCGGCGTCATCGCGCGCCACAGCATCTCGCGAGGCTCCGTCGCGATGACGCGGCGCTCGTTGCCCGCACGCTTCAACGTGTCGCGCACGGGAGCCGCGAGCAGCGCGCCGCCGGCCGCGGCGCCGCGCGCGACGAGCATCGCGACGTCGTCGGCCGCGATGCACGGCCGCGCCGCGTCGTGGACAAGCACGAAATCGTCGGCGCCGACCTCCGCCGGCAGCGCGCGCAGGCCGGCCAGCACCGAACCGCTCCGCTCCGGCGCACCGGTCGCCGTTCGAACCGGCTTGCCGCGCATGGCGTCGATGCCAGGCCAGTACGCGTCGCCGTCGGCAAGCACGACCATGAGGCCCGCGATCTCGCGGCACGCGGCGAGCCGATCGAGCGTGCATTCGAGCATCGGTTTGCCCGCGAGCGGCAGGTATTGCTTCGGAATGCCGGAACCGAACCGGCGACCGCTGCCCGCGGCGGGGACGATGCACCAGAGGAGATCAGTGCTTGCCATCGCCGCTCGGCTTGGCGGGATCGGCCGGCTCGACGACCTGATAGAACGTCTCGCCCGGCTTCACGAGCCCGAGCTCGGAGCGCGCGCGTTCCTCGATGGCCTCGTCGCCGTGCTTGAGATCGTCGACCTCGGCCGAGAGCGTCTCGTTGCGCGTCTTCAGCTTCGCGTTCTCCGCTTTCTGCTCCTCGACGCGGTGCTTCAGCTGCCAGACCTGGCGCATGCCGCCCTGCCCGGTCCACAGCTTGACCTGCAACGCGATCAGCAGGATCAGGAGGACCAGGGCGGCGTAACGCAACAACGTCGTCGGACCTCAGCGGGCGAAGTTCGGCAGGTTCGGGAACGCCTCTATGCCCGCATAGCGCGCCTCGGCGCCGAGCTCTCCCTCGATGCGCAGCAGCTGGTTGTACTTGGCGACGCGATCCGATCGGCAGAGCGAGCCGGTCTTGATCTGCGTCGCGGTCGTCGCGACCGAGAGATCGGCGATCGTCGTGTCCTCCGTTTCGCCGGAGCGGTGCGAGATCACCGCCGCGTACTTCGCGGTGTCAGCCATCGCGATGGCTTCCAGCGTCTCGGTCAGCGTGCCGATCTGGTTGACCTTGATCAGGATCGCGTTGCCGATGCCTTTGGCGATGCCCTCGCGGAAGATCGCGGGATTGGTCACGAAGATGTCGTCGCCGACGAGCTGCACGGACTTGCCGAGACGATCGGTCAGGAGCTTCCAGCCGTCCCAATCCTGCTCGGCCATGCCGTCTTCGATCGTCACGATCGGATACTTCGCCGACCAGCCGGCGAAGAAGTCGACCAGCTGCTCCGAGGAAAGGCGCTTGCCTTCGCCCACGAGGTTGTATTTTCCGTTCTCGAAGAACTCCGAGCTCGCCGCGTCGAGGCCGAGCCAGACGTCCTCGCCTGCCTTGTAGCCGGCCTTGCCGATCGCCTCGAGGATCGTCTCGATCGCTTCCTCGTTCGATTTCAGGTCCGGCGCGAAACCACCCTCGTCGCCCACCGCGGTCGCGAGACCGCGCGATTTCAGGACGCCCTTCAACGCGTGGAAGATCTCGACGCCGGCGCGGAGCGCTTCGGAAAATTTCGTGAATCCGATCGGCAGGATCATGAATTCCTGCAGATCGACGTTGTTGTCCGCATGAGCGCCGCCGTTGATGATGTTCATCATCGGTACTGGCAGACGCGGTGCGCGCGATCCCGCGAGCAGCTTCCAGAGCGGCACGTTCTTCGCGGCAGCGAGCGCGTGCGCGTTCGCGAGCGAGACGCCGAGCAGCGCGTTCGCGCCGAGCTTGCCCTTGTTCGGCGTGCCGTCGAGGTCGATCAGCCTGCGATCGAGGCCGGCCTGATCGCCCGCGTCGAACCCCTTCAGCGCCGCGGCGATCGGACCATTGACGTTCGCGACCGCTTTCGTGACGCCCTTGCCGAGATAGCGCGTCTTGTCGCCGTCGCGAAGCTCGACCGCCTCGCGCGATCCGGTCGAGGCGCCGCTCGGCACGGCCGCGCGGCCAGTCGCGCCGCCTTCGAGCGTGACTTCGGCTTCGAGGGTCGGGTTGCCGCGCGAATCGAGGATTTCGCGTGCGTGGATCGACGTGATCTGAGTCATGGGCAGCCCGGTTCGGTAGCGGAGTCAGAGTTGATCGATGCCGGCGAGCTTCATGAGATGCCGAAGCAGACCGATCTTGAGGGATTCGTTTCCGTGTACCGGAACCGAAATACGGGCCGGGCTGCCGGCTTTCGTGAAGATGTGATGGCTTCCGTTGATTCGACGCAACTGCCATCCGTGGCGAATCAGGATCTGGGTGAATTCCTTGCCGCTGACGGTCTTCACACCGCAATGTCCAGAACCTTGTCGGTAGGCCCGATCGCAACTTTCTCCATGTCGACGGAGAGGCAGCCGTCCACCGCTTCGTAAAGGCGTCCCAGCAATTCGTCGAACGTATCGGCCTGCGTGACGCAACCGGGAATCGCCGGAACCTCGGCCCAGTAGCCGCCATCTTCCTCGTGAACGATGACCTTGAGTTTCATGAAGTTGTCCAGCGCGAACTACCGAGCGATTTTATCGCAGTCAAGCTACCTGCGTGCGGTGATGATCCCGGTCTCGAGATTCAGCGCCTTCGTGATGAAGTTGCGGTATTCCTGGGTATTGAAGCCGAGCCCTTGCAGGAGATCGAGCAGGTCCTGATGCGTGCGCGGCTTCGCGTACGCGTCGTGATACTCGAACAGTATTTCGCGGATCGACGCGAGCAGCTTCCTGTCGCAATTGAGAAGAATGTCGAACTCTGCGCCTTCGATGTCCATCTGCAGGATGTCGATGCGCGGAATGCCTTCGCGTTTCACGAACGCTTCGAGCGTCATCGCGGGGCAGTCGAACTTCGCCTCGGCGTCGACGCTCATCTCGTAGATCGAGTGGCCGCCCGAGTTGTACGGGTTCGCGTTGAGCGTGATGTACGTCGTCGCGGGATCGCCGACGATCGCGAGGTTGAACGCTTTCACGTTGGTGATGCCGTTGCGCTCGATGTTGCGCTTCAGGATCGCGTAGTTCTCGGGCGACGCCTCGATCGCGAAGACGGTGCCGGCCGGGCCGACGAGATGCGAGTAATTCAGCGTCGACGTGCCGATGTGGCCGCCGAGCTCGATCACGATGTCGCCTTCCTTCGCGGTGACGGTCTGGTAATCCTTCGCGCCCCACTGTTCCCAGAGCACCATCTTGTCGAGCGTCGCCGGGCGATAGAGGATCTTCTGGCCGTACGGGCTCGTGTAGACGCGAAGGCCGGAATCCGGCACGTCGGGATCGCGCGGCGAGAACAGGCTTGCGGCGGGAAATACGACTTTCGATGCAAGCATCGCGACGAAATCACCAGGCGTCATCAGCGCGTTTCCCTGTCAGCCCGAACGAATCGCATTCAACAGCAGCAAAGCGAATACAGCGCCAAAAACAGCCATCATCAAGCCGTAAACGCGCACCTGAATTCGGAATCGATTCTTTGCCGAAGCAACCGATTCATCGTACTTGGTCATCAGCGCGTCTCTGCGAACCGTGTCGGCCCGGGCCATATCGAGCGCCAGTTCAGTGAGCTCAATCTGCTTGATCTGACCCTGCAGCAATTCGTTCAGTTTGCTCAGTAATTCGTCGTGGCTTGCGGTAGTCATGCTGAAATCCTCTTCGAAGCACGACTAAAGAATAGAACGGGATTTCACCAATCGATCGATATCGACAAGCGTATCGAGCAATCCCGCAATTTTTCCCAACGGCCACGCGTTCGGCCCGTCGCTGAGCGCCTTGTCCGGATCGGGATGCGTTTCCATGAACACGCCCGCGACGCCGACCGCGACCGCCGCGCGCGCGAGGACCGGCACGAATTCGCGCTGGCCGCCCGAGCTCGCGCCCTGTCCACCGGGGAGTTGCACCGAATGCGTCGCGTCGAACACGACCGGGCAGTTCGTCTCGCGCATGATCGCAAGGCTGCGCATGTCGGAGACGAGGTTGTTGTAGCCGAAGCTCGCACCGCGCTCGCAGACCATGATCGCGTCGTTGCCGACGGCTTTCGCCTTCGCGACGACGTGCTTCATGTCCCACGGCGAGAGGAACTGGCCCTTCTTGATGTTGACGGGCTTCCCGGCGCGCGCGACGTTCTGGATGAAATCGGTCTGGCGCGAAAGGAACGCGGGCGTCTGCAGCACGTCGACGACGGCCGCGACTTCGTTCATCGGCGTGTATTCGTGCACATCCGTCAGCACCGGCACGCCGATCTGGCGCTTCACTTCGGCAAGGATGCGCAGGCCGTCTTCCATGCCGGGGCCGCGATGGCCGCTGACGGAGGTGCGGTTGGCCTTGTCGAAGCTCGATTTGTAGATGAAGGGGATGCCGAGTTTGCCGGTGATTGCTTTCAGCCGGCCCGCGGTGTCGAGCGCGAGTTGCTCGGATTCGATCACGCAGGGGCCGGCGATGAGGAAGAACGGCTTGTC
>DASZYR010000079.1:0-18248 GCA_035545255.1 Rhodanobacteraceae bacterium | reverse complement strand
GGGCGCGAGGACATCCGCGCGTTCTTCCGCGACGCGCTCGGCTATGCGCTCGCCGATCTCTCCGCTGCGCCGTTCGTCGCCGAGCTGACCGGCGCGCTGGTGATCGATCGCGCTCGCGGAATCGGCTATTGCGGGCTTTCGGAACGTTGCGACCTCGCCGGCGCGCGCGCGATGCACGAGGCATTCGGCTTGCGCCTCACGTTCTGCTTCGAGCTCGCCGCGGGCGAATACCACACGAACGTCGTGATGGCGCTGCTCGCCGGCCGCATCGCGCTGCTTGCGGCCGACGGATTTCGCGACGCCGCCGTGCCGCTGGCCATCGCGCGCGTGCTCGACGATCGCGTCGTCTGGCTCAGCCGCGAGCAGAGGCGCGCATTCGCCGGCAACGCGATCGCGCTTTCGCCGCGCCGCGCCTGGATGAGCGCGCGCGCCGCCGCGTCGCTCGAACCCGCGGAGCGGCATGCGATCGAGCGCGAGGGGTTCGCGCTTGCCGACGTCGAGCTCGACGAGATCGAGAAGGCCGGCGGCAGCTTGCGCTGCTGCGTCGCGGAGATTTTCTGAAGCGAAGGCGGGCGAAGCCGCCAGGGTCGCGCGGCGAGGCGGCGCTCGGCATCGCCTCGCTCCGGATGCCAAGTCGCCGAGTTCCCGTTTACTCGCGCTTCGCGCTCGCCCTTCGGGCCCGTTCCGCTGTTCGCTCGCAGTCGCGGCGACGACGACGGATCATGGCCTTTCCGGAATGGCTCGGGTGCCGAGCATCGCCTGCGCGCGCGCGAGATTCTGCCGCGCGACGGCGAAATCCGGCTTGAGCCGCAACGCTTCGTCGAAATGCACGATGCTTTCCCTCGCGCGCCCGCTCGCGAGAAGGACGAGCCCCATGTTGTTGTGCGCGTCGGCGCTGCCGGGATCGATCCGGAGCGCTTCGCCGATCTCGCGCATCGCTTCGTCGGCCTTGCCTTGCCGCGCCAGCATGAGTCCGAGATTGTCGTGCGCATCGGCGTCGTCCGGCCCGAGCTCGACGGCGCGGCGGAACTCGGCGAGCGCGTCGTCCGGACGTCCCTCCTGCATGCGCGCGAGAGCGATCTGCGTGTGCGCCTTGCTCGAACGGGGAGCGACCTTGAGCGCGCGCTCGAAATAACCGATCGCCTCGTCGGGTTTGCCTTCGCTCGCGAGCGTCATGCCCATGTTGATGAGCGCGTCGAGGAAATCCGGATCGATGCGCAGCGCCTCGGCGAAGTGCGCGCTCGCTTCGGCATATTTCTTCTCCTCGCCGAGCACGTGTCCCAGGTTGTATTCGATCACGAGATTGTCGGTCGTGACGGCCAGCGTGTGCTCGAACAGCGTGACGCTGTCTTTCCAGAGAGCCGCCTGGAACGCCGTCAGCGTCGCGAACGCCGCGAGCACGATACCGGCAACGGCGGCGAGCGCGACCGCGCCGATGCGCTTCACCGCGGCGACGTCGGCCACACCGAAGACGATCGCGATGAAGAGGCCGATCGAAGGCAGATAGTGGTAGCGATCGGCGAGTGCCTGACCGCCGACCTGCACGAGACCGATGACCGGCACGAGCGTACCGAGGAACCACAGCCAGCCGACGGCGAGGTACGGCCGCGTCCGCGCATTCGCGAGCGCGAATGCGGTCAGCGCGCCGACGAGCAGCAGCGAGGCGGCGATCTGCCCGGCCGGTATGTCCGCGTTGAAGGGATAGTAGACAGCGAGATCGTGGGGCCAGACCGTGCCGACGAGGTACTTCGCGCACGAGACGACCGCGTTCGCCGCGCGCAGCGAGAACGGCTCGTCGACGAGCGCTCGCACGGCGCCGCCATGCGACTGCGCGACGTACGTCACGACCATCGAGGCCGCGACGATCGCGAACAGCGGGATCTTCTCGACGAGAAGCGGTTTCACGTCGCGCGCGAACCGGGCGAAGCCTTCGCCGGAATGCCACGCGATGCGGCGGAGCGGCCAGTAGTCGAGCAGAAGCAGCACGAACGGCCACGTCACGAGCATCGGCTTGGCCATCAGACCGAGAGCGAGGCAGAGCACGACGGCGAGGTAACGCTTCAGCGAAGCGGCTTCGACGTAGCGCGCGTGGGCGATCAGCGTGAGCAGGCCGAAGAACGCGGCGAGCGTGTCCTTGCGCTCGGCCGCCCACGCGACCGATTCGACGTGCAGCGGATGCAGCGCGAACAGCGCCGCGACCATCGCGCTCGGCCAGCGCGTACCGGTCGTCCGGCGGAGGAAGCGGAACAGGAGCAGCGTGTTCGCGACGTGGATCAGCACGTTGACGAGCAAATGCCTGCCCGCATCGAGCCCGAACAGCTCCACGTCGAGCATGTGCGAGAGCCAGGTCAGGGGATGCCAGTTCGCCGCGTGGAAGGTCGTGAATGCCCAGGCGATGCCCGGCAGCGTGAGACCGCGCCCGACAACCGGGTTGTCGCGGATGTAGAGAGGATCGTCGAGGTCGATGAACGAATGCCCGACGACTTGCGCGTAGATCGCGAGTGTCGTGATCGCGAGCGCTGCCAGAATCCAGAGATCGCCGGAGCGCCGAGCCGGCGCGACGACAGGACCCGAGCGCGCGTGCGCTCTCTCTTGTCCGGCCGTGGAAGCGCCGCTCCGGCTTTTGGGTTTCTTCGCCACGCGGGGCCGGAGCCTATCACGGCGCATCGGCCTTCCAGATCGCCGTCGCCCCGCGATCGGCGGGTGCGGCGGGCCATGGACGAGTTCAGCGGCAATTCAAAACCCGGTCACGAGACTCTGGCGCGTATCCGGTGCCGGCCGCATCGGATCTTGCGATCCCGTCTGCGAGCATGCGAGCACGACACTTCCTTCACCTGCTGCGCGTTTCACTGATGACGCTTGCCCTGCTCGTTGCGCTGCCCGTTCCTGCGCGAGAGATCAGCGCGCAGGAAGCCGTGGCCAAGGTGCAGCAGGAAACGCAGGGCAAGGTGCTGTCCGTGCAGACGCTGACGCAGGGCAAGCGCAAGATCTATCGCATCAAGGTGTTGACGCGCGAAGGTCTCGTGCGCGTGGTGCAGGTTCCGGCCGAGTCCTGACGAGCCGGAGCGGTCGCGACGGCCGCGTGCCGCGGCCGGTTGCCCGACAACGACAAGAACCGAATTCGAGGAGACGACGATGCGCGTACTGCTGGTTGAAGACGAGGCGCCGCTGAGGGAGACCCTCGCCGCGCGCCTCAAGCGGGACGGATTCGCGGTCGACGCGGCGGGCGACGGCGAGGAAGGCCTCTATCTCGGACGCGAGGTGCCGTTCGACGTCGCGATCATCGATCTCGGATTGCCCAAGCTCTCCGGCATGGATCTCGTCAAGCAGCTGCGCGAAGCGGGACAGCGCTGCCCGATCCTGATCCTCACCGCGCGATCGAGCTGGCAGGACAAGGTGCAGGGCCTCAAGAACGGCGCCGACGACTATCTCGTGAAGCCGTTCCACGTCGAGGAGCTGCTCGCGCGCCTGAACGCGCTCGTGCGCCGCGCGAGCGGGTGGTCGCGGCCGCTGCTCGAATGCGGTCCGATCACGCTCGACACGACCGCGCAGACGGTCAGCGTCCACGGACAGCCCGTGGACCTCACGAGCTACGAATACAAGGTGCTCGAATACCTGATGCTGCACGCCGGCGAGCTCGTCTCGAAGGCCGACCTCACCGAGCACATCTATCAGCAGGATTTCGACCGCGACTCGAACGTGCTCGAAGTCTTCATCGGACGCCTGCGCAGGAAGCTCGATCCCGACAACGCGATCAAGCCGATCGAGACCGTGCGCGGCCGCGGCTATCGCTTCGCGCTCGAACGCACCGACACGACGGCCACCGAGCAGCCGGCCGAATCGACCGAGGAGACTCCGGCGAGCGGCACTTGATGTAACGTCGCCCGCGTGGCCCGACAGTTATCCCTGCAGGCGCGTTCCCTCGCGGCCGCGAGCTTCGTGCTCGCGGCCTTTCTAGGCCTCGCGTTCGTCGCGCTCGATCGTGCGTTCTACGAAGCGGCCGAGAGCGCGTTGCGCGATCGGCTGCAGCAGTACATCTACTCGTATCTCGCGGCGGCCGACGCGACGCGCGGCGGCTCGCTGCTGCCGCCGGAGGTCGGGCCCGATCCGCGCTTCGACCGGCCGGTGCCCTCCGGCCTCTATGCCGGCATCGTCGGCGAGAAGATCATCGGCGCGAAGAACAACCAGTGGCGCTCGCCGTCGGCGGTGGATCGCGCGCTGCCGTTCGATGCGCAACTCGAGCGCGGCGAGGTGCGTTTCAGCGGACCCGTGAAGACGTCCGAAGGCCAGCTCTTCGTGCTCGCGCAGGGCGTCGACTGGAACGCGGGCTCGCGAGCGCCGCTGCATCTGACGTTCTACGTCGCCGAAGACGTGCGCGGGATTTCCGAGCAGATCGACATCTACCGCCGCACGCTCGCGATCTGGCTCGTCGGCATCGGCCTCGTGCTGCTGCTGCTGCTGGTCGCCGTCCTGCGCTGGAGCCTCGCGCCGCTGCGCAAGGTCACCACCGATCTCGCACGCGTCGAGCGCGGCACGCAGGATCATCTCGGCAGCGCGTATCCGATCGAGCTCGCCGGCCTCACGGCGAGCCTCAACAATTTCATCGATGCCGAGCGGGATCGCCTCGCGCGCTACCGGAACACGCTGTCCGATCTCGCGCACAGCCTGAAGACCCCGCTCGCGGTCATGCGCAGCCAGCTCGAATCGGGCGACGACGGCGAGAAGCTGCGCTGGACGGTGCTCGAGCAGGTGGGACGCATGGACGAGATCGTCGCCTATCAGCTCTCGCGCGCTGCGACGTCCGGACATCAGACCTTCGCCGCGCCGCTGCCGATCGAGCCCTACGCCGAGGAGATCGTGCAGAGCCTCGAGAAGGTCTATGCACGCAAGGGCGTGCTCTGCGAGTTCGACATCGCGCCGGCCGCGCGCTTCCACGGCGATCAGGGCGATCTCCTGGAGCTCCTCGGCAACCTGCTCGAGAACGCGTTCAAGTGGGCCCGTCACCGCGTGCTGTTTTCCGCGCACGTGCTGCCGGGAGGCAACGGGCGACGCGCCGGCGCGGAGATCGTCATCGAGGACGACGGACCCGGCGTCGACGAGGCGAACGTCGAGCATCTCCTGCAGCGCGGCGTGCGCGGCGACGAACGCGTGCAGGGCCACGGCATCGGGCTTGCGATCGTGCAGGACATCCTGCGTGCGTATCAGGGCGAGCTGCGCGTGTCGCGTTCGGAAGCGCTCGGCGGCGCGCGATTCGCGATCCGTTTCGAGCCGAGGTGAGCGTGGCGCTCGAGGCGAGCGGACAAGAGCTCGAGATTTGGAACACGAAGAATACGGAGAAGAGCAGCAGCCCGAGCGATTTCTTCTTCTTCCGTGTCCTTCGTGTTTCGATCTTCCCGCTTCCGACCTGCATCAGCACCGGCTACGCACCCGCGGCGACGCGCTCGACCGCCGCGACCAGCCGGTCGCGGATCGCGGCTTCGGAGTAGCGCTCCAGCACGTAACGTCGGCCGGCATCGCCGATTCGCGTGCGTTCGGCCGCATCGAGCGTCAAGACGCGTCCCATAAGCGCCGCGAGCTCTTCCTGCGAACGGAAACCGAAGCCGCCGCCGGAGCGCTCGACATGATCTTTCAGAACTTCGCAGCGTTCGTTGACAAGCACCGGCGTGCGCTGCGCCATCGCTTCGAGGGTCACGATGCTGAAGCTCTCGTACTCGCTCGGCATCACGAATGCGGCCGCTCCAGCCATCAGCGCGAGCTTCCTCGCGTCGTCGACGAAGCCGAGAAACTCGATATCCGCGCGCTTGGGCAGATCCATCTTGTCGACGCCGGTCAGCACGAGCTTCGCGTCGGCACCGCTCCGCTTGTGGAATCTCGCGAACGCATCCAGCAATTCGCGGCAGCCTTTCGATTCGTCGATGCGGCCCGAATAGAGGAAATACGGAACGTCGCGACGCTCGGGTTCGGCCGACTCGGTGTGATCGACCGCCATGCCGATGACTTCTCCGCCGCCAAAGCGCCAGATGCGCTCGGCGACGTGGCGCTCGGAGTCGGTCAGCCAGATGCGGTGAGGATACGCCGAGTAAAGCTCCGCGAAAGCGCGCAGATACGCCGGGGGCTCGTCGTGCAGCGTCGGCACGAGGATGACTTTCTCCGGCGCGACGCTGCGGATGCCGAAATACGTCGTCGGATAGAGATACGTGCAAAACACCACGGCTGCATAGTGATCCTTCTCGCGCGCGAGTCGCGCATGCAAGGTCGGACAATAGGGTCCCTGGAAGCGGATGAACTCGTCCTCGAGCGCCTCGCGCCAGTACGGCCGCGTCGCTTGCGGAAACTCGCGCAGCGCCTTCGCATCGCGCAGCAAACGCGCGTGCAGCTCCGACCAGTACGGCGGATCGCGCGCGATCTCGACCGCGTGGCGGCGCACGATGATGCCTTCGCTGGTTTCGTCGCCGATCGGAAGATCGTTCCGCCACGAGACATAGTCGGACGCCGCCGACGTCAGCACTTCGACTTCAAAGTGCGCCGAAAGAAGGCGCGCGTATTGCCATGCAAGCGCCTCCGAACCGCCCACGATCGACGGATGGCAGCGCTGCACGACGATCGCGATGCGCTTCACGCGAAGCGTCCGATCACTTCGCCCAGCGTACGCGTCAGCGTTTCGGTCGAGAACGCATCACGCATGCGGCGGAAACCGCGCTCGCGCAAGAGGTGACGCAGGGAAGGATCCTCGCGCAGGCGGGCGAGCGTCGCGGCGTAGAGATACGGATCGGTCTCGTTCCAGATCACGCCGGCGTCGCCCGTCGTCCAGGCAACGGCGCCGCCCGTGTAGCCGACGATCGGCGTGCCGAGCGCCATCGCCTCGATCAACGGGACGCAGAAGCCTTCGTGCTCGCTGAGACTCACCAGTGCGTCAGCGACGAGATAAGCGGCCTTGAGTGCGCCTTCGTCGATATCGCTCAGGAAATGCACGGACGATTCGAGCCCGCGTTGCGCGACGAGCCCTCGGATCGCCGCCGTGTAGCTCGCGAGGCGCGGATCAGCACGGCCGACGATCAGCAATCTCGCCGAGGGATCGTCGTAGGCGAGGCGATAGGCTGCGAACGCATCGATGAGGTTGAGATGGCCCTTGTTCGGCGCGAGCCGCCCGACGCTGAGCCACGTCGCGGCGCCGTCCTGATATCGGTCGAGCAGCGCGAGATCGGCATGCGCGTGCAAGAGCCGGTCGATGCGGTGGAACGGCGGCAGCACGGCCGTCCGCTCTCGCGCGACGCCGGCGGCGAGAAAATCCTCGAGGTTGAACGGCGAATCGCCGAGATAGAGCTCGCATTCGAGCTCGGCGAACGGCGCGATTTCCGCCCGTCCGAACGCGCATGCGTTCACATACTCGGTCGAGTAGCCTTCGAAGAAGTGCGCCGGCGTGATGTTGTGGTAGCGCACGATGCGCCGGCATCGCAGCGAGCGCAGCAGCGGTACCGCGTCGGGCCAGCCGATCGAGAAATGGTAGATCGCAAGATCTTCGGGCGACGCGCAGAACTCGGCGAGCATGCCCGGCTTCGCGACCTGGCCGACGTTGCCGAGCGTCGAATGCGCGAACAGGCGCACGCGATGGCCGAGACGCTCGAGGGCCATCGCCATTTCGATCGCGTCGGCGCCGACGGCATCCCTGTCGCCAAGCACCGGAACCAGGATGCCGATGTTCACGGGAGGACGAACACCAGAGCGCCGGCATCGAGCGGCACGCGCGCCGCGAAGGCGCTCAGCGCTGCGGCGTCCGGCGGCGCACCTTCGCCGAGATCGATCAGCAAGATGCCGCCGCGTTTGAGGATTCGCTGCGCTTCACCGAGAACGGTCGGCACGCTCGCGCCGATCCTCGCGGCGTCGAGCGTCAGCGCATCGAGCGAGGCGTCGGAGGTGCGCTCGAGCAGCGCCAGCGGATCGCCGAACGTGACATCGAGCTTTCTCTCCCGAGCGCGGCGATGCAGGGCGGAATTGGTCTCGATCGAAGTCACCCGGCAGCCGCGCTCGACGAGCGCGGCAAGCCAGTCCGCGCCGCCGCAGAGATCGAGCACGCGCGCACGGTCGGGCAGTGCCCCTGCGAACGCGGCCGCTCTCGCCGCGATCCGCTCCCGGCGCTCCGTGTCGAGATCGCGCCGACGCGCGATTCGCGCCGCCGCCGCTTCGTCCTCGCCTGCGCGCCGTTCTGCTTCGGCGGCATCGATCGCATCGATGCTCCGCCGCACTTCGACGGTCCAGTGGTTCATCGCGAGCACGAGGCCGCGGAGGTCCGAAACGGTCGCGTCCAGCGCGCGCGCGTGCTCTTCGAGTCGAGCGCTACGCTCGGACAATGCATCCGCGGCGATCGAAAGCGCGGCAAGCCCTTCGCGCTGTTCGGCATCGCGCTGTTCGGCAGCCTGCAACGCGGCTCGCAACTCGCCGAACTGCACGGCAAGAGAAGCTTCCGTCGCGCGCTGATGGCGCAGGATATGCGGCAGCGAGGCCAGCGCGACGATCCATCGCACGAGGGCGCCGAGCAAGGGCACGCGCCCGAGCTTGGCCACGAAGTAACGCGGCGCGAGACCCGGAATCGGAGTCCCGGCGCGACGGCCTTCCGCCGAATAACGCAGATCGCCGAGAAGCTCGATCTTGTTCGCGCCCGAGGCCAGCGCGGCCATCTGGCGTTCGAGCCCCGCGGGATCCGGACCGCGCTTGAGAATCGCGCGAAAGGCCTGGTCGACGAAGGTCGGACCGGCATGGCGCGCAAGCTCCGCGATCGTGACGTGCCCGGTGTCGTTCTCCGCGCGGCGGACCGATGCGACGATCTTGCGCTCGGGCAGCGGGGCGCGGACGCGCGCCGCTGCGGCATCCGCGCGGATTTCGGACGTCGCGCGGTCGAGCTGATCTTCGCTGGATTCGGGATTCACGGAGGGTGGTTTGGGCGCGGGAAACCGGCGGCTGTCCGAACGGCGCGTGCTCCGCCGCGGCGGCCATCTCCATGGGCGCCGAGCGGAATGATGCCATACGAGCGCGCGGTGCCGATATCGATCAGCGCGTAGTCCGGCCCGTGCTTGTGACCGAAACGGAGCGCTGCCTTGCGCCAGCGCGCGCGTCCGGCCGCACGGGCGGCCGCGAAGCTCGCCGATGCGCCGCCGTGCGAACGCGCAGGCGCATCGTCGCCGAGCAGCGTCGTCTCGAGGAATTCGGCCCGGCCGGGATCCGAGCGCGGCCCGTCGTCGGCATTCGCGCGATAGCCGACGAACGCGTGTCCCGGCACGAGCACGATAAAAGCCGGAATGCCGATGCGCTCGAGGACGGACGCGATCAGCACGCTCCCATCGAGGCAGTTGGCGCGTCGCTCACGCCAGACGTCGCCGAGGAGGCGCACGCGCTGGCTGTAGACGACTGGCCCGCGACTCAGCGCCGGATCGCCGGTCGCATAGCGAAGGCCGTGTCCGACCAGCGCGGCCCAGATCGCCGCCGCCTTGCGCATGCGGTCGTCCGCGTCGCCGGCTGGGCGATCGAAATCCGCGTCAAGCGCGCGTGCCGAGGCGACGATCTCGTCGACGACCGGATCGCCCGGGTCGACATAGGCGGCGAACACCCAGCCGAGATCGATGTGGTCCTTGCCTTCGCGAACGAAATACAGCGCATCGTCGAGCGGATGCACGCGCACGCCGATCTCGCGAACCTCGGCGGGCAGCGCGCTCGCCTCGAGTGAGGCGCGCAGCGGCTGCCGCCCGGCCGAGCGCATCGTACGCAGGCGCTCGATGTCCCAGTCGAGACGCGGCCGCAGCTCGATCGTGTCGCGCGCGCCGAGATCGGCCTCGACGACGGCCGGTGCACGGAGCCCCGGCGTCTCGACGCGAAGAACGAGATGCCGCGGCGTGCCGTCGCCGTGCACCCGCACGAGTACGAGGCCGTTGCCGCTGCTGCCGCCGGGCGTGTTGCCCGCCGGACGCTGCGAGAGATCGAGCGAAGGAAACAGCTCGCCGCCGGGCGTGATCTCGATGCTCCAGGCGAGCGGCGCGGCGCCGCACCTCGCGGCGAGCGCGAGGCCGAGCAAGAGAGCGGAAGCGGTCGTCCGGCCGATGCGGCGGACCGGCCGGGAAGTTGCCACGGGCGGCATCGGGCGACTATCGTTGCGCGCGCCCACGTCTGTCCAGACCCGCGCCGCGCCGTCCGATGCGCGAGCGGTTTGCCTCCGCGGGCCATGCGCTTCGTCGCGCGTTCCGAAAACGATCATCGAACCGAGGAGCTCCCATGCGTGTTGCCGCCGTCACCGTTCTCACCGCATCCGTGGCGCTCCTGACCGCATGCGGCGGCCCCGCCGAGCCGCCTGCTCCGACCGAAGCGGCAAAGTCCGCGCCGGCAGCGAAACCCGAGGCCCCCGCGAATGCGATGACGGCGAAGCCCGAGGTGCCCGGGAACGCGATGACCGCGAAGGCGCCGCCGCCCGAGGGCGATTGCGGCGATCAGAGCGCAATCGCGGCCGATCAGCGCATCGCGAACACCGCGCGCTGGAGCACGGCGAGCGAGCAGGACAGCTTCGCGTTCGACGTCTTCCGCGGCGACAGCGAGAAGGGCGAGTTCAAGAAGATCAACAAGGATCCGATCCTCGGCGCCGGCACGTCCGACGAGACGCACAAGTACGAGTACCGCGACGACACCATCGATCCCTGCAAGGACTACTGGTACTACGTCGAAAGCATCTCGACGAAGGGCGCGCACGAAAAGTTCACGCCGACGTTCCATGCGCCGCCGAAGCGCCGTCCGCGCGGCGCGCCGGGCGACGCGGCCCAGAATTGACGTCGCGATGGATGCCGCCGCCTCTCGCGCCGCGACGAGGCGCCGGAACGCGGCGGGCGTCGCCGCCGCGGCGATCTTCCTCTCCGGCCAGGCGCTGCTCTGGTTCGCGTATTACGGCGACGGCGCGAAACGCCTGATCGGCGACGAGGCGAGCTATCAGCAGTTCGCGATCGGCATCCTCGGCGGCGGCGAGTGGATGCCGAGCACGATCTGGCCGCCGCTGCAGCCGCTGTTGCTGGCAGCGATCTATGCGGCGACCGGCATCCACGTCGTCGCTGCGCAGATCGTGCAGACGTTGCTGTTCGTCGGCTGCGCGTGGCTCGTGCGCGACATCGCGTGGCGTGTCGTCGGTAACGTCCGTGCGGCAAACACCGCGGCCGCGCTTTTCGCGCTGAACCCGGCCAACGCGGCGTATGCGCAGTGGCTCTGGCCGGAGGTGACTCATCTTTTCCTCGTGCTGCTCGCGTTCCGGCTTCTGCTGTCGCCAGCGGCCGCACGCGTCGCGGCCGGCGCGGCCGGCGTCTGCGTCGGTCTTGCGATGCTTGCGAAGAGCCTTCTCACCGGATTCTGGCCGGCGTTCCTGCTCGCATTTGCCGAACGCACGCCGCCGCGCTTTCGATTCGTCGCCGCGGCATGGTTCCTCGCCGGACTCGCGCTCGCGACCGCGCCGGCGCTGATGCACGGCTGGCGCACGTTCGGCCGGCCGACGATCGCCGACAGTTCGGTCTACAACCTCTGGATCGGGCTCACCGACCGCTTTCGCTCCGACTACGTCGAAGACGCGGGCGGCACGACGCTCGCCGGATTCCTCGCGAGCGGCGCAACGCCGCAGGAGCGCAACCGCATCTATCTGCGCAAGATCGAGGACTATGTCGCCGATCACGGAATCGCGAACGTCGCGGCCGCGCAGGCCGGCCGGCAGTATTTTCGCTTGTTCAGTGCGAAAACGCCGCTCGTCTCGCAGCTGCCCGGCCCTGCCTGCGCCGGCCATCTCTCGGTCTACCGCGCGTCCCCGGCGCTGACGCGGACGCTGACGATCGCGAACGACGCGTTCCATGCGCTGACGCTCGCCGCCTGCGCGTTCGGCCTCGCCTGCTGGCGTCGGCGGCCCGATCGCGCGCTCGTGCTGATCGCGCTTTACGGCGCGTATCAGCTCGCGCTGTTCGCGATGCTGCACGTGAAGGCGCGCTTCCTGTTTCCGGTAATGCCGTTCCTTTGCCTCTTCGCGGGCGCATTCCTCGCGGCGCTGCGCGATCGTCTCGCGGGCCACGGGAGCGAGTGCATCGCGTTCACGACGCCGCGTCTGGCAGCGGGTGCGCTGCTCGGCGCGCTCCTGCTCGCATTGGCGTTCGCGGGACCCTGGCTCGACGGACTCTGCGCCGGTTGACAGGCGCTTGCATCGCGTCGAAGA
This sequence comes from Rhodanobacteraceae bacterium, assembly GCA_035545255.1. Lineage (GTDB taxonomy): Bacteria > Pseudomonadota > Gammaproteobacteria > Xanthomonadales > Rhodanobacteraceae > Dokdonella_A. Next base: position 6,031 of record DASZYR010000079.1, on the reverse strand, counting down.
CGCTCGAAAAGCGGCGCGTCCTGTATGCTTGCGCGCCCGCTTTCCGCCGCACCGCATGCGCCAGCACCTGATCGAGCTCGTCGCCTTCAGCACCTACGCGGAGCTGCGCGCCGAGCGGGCGCGCAGCTACCTCGGTCTCATCTGGTGGGTGCTCGAGCCCGCGATGCAGATGGGCGCGTACTGGCTCGTGTTCGGCGTCATCTTCAAGGCCGGCGGGCCCGACTATCTGCCGATGCTGCTGATCGGCCTCACGGTCTGGCAATGGATGAAGTCGTGCATCACGCACGGGGGCTACGCGATCTGGACGAACCTGCCGCTGATCCGCCAGGTGCAGCTCTCGCCGCTGGTGTTTCCGCTCGTGCAGATGCTCGCCGACACGATCAAGTTCCTGTTCATCTTCGCGCTGCTGCTCGTCATCCTCTGGTGCATCGGCTATCCGCCGAACGTCGCGTACCTCGCGCTGCCGATCGTGTTCGTCGCCGTGTTCCTCGTCGCGGCCGGCGCGGGCTTCGTCGTCGCTGCGGTCGTGCCGCTGCTGCCGGACCTCCGCTTCGTCATCGAGCAGGTGCTGTTCGTCGTGATGTTCCTTTCCGGCGTCGTGTTCTCGCTGAAATCGGTGCCCTCGCCGATTCGCGAGATCATGGAGCTCAACCCGATCGCCGTGCTGATGGAAGGCACGCGCGGCATCCTGATGCGCGGCGAATGGCCGAACTGGGTGGGGCTCACGAAGGTCGGCGTGATCTCGATCGCGGTCTGCCTCGTCGGCATCGCGATCGTCAAGCGGCTCGCGCCGCGCTATCCGAAGTTGGCGACGTGAGATGAGCGACGTCCTGATCGAGCTCGAGAACGTCGGCATCGCGTTCGACGCGCAGCGGCGCGTCGGCGACAGCCGCTTCTGGGCGCTCGAAGACGTCAGCGTCAGCCTGCGCCGCGGCGAGCGGCTCGGCGTGATCGGCCGCAACGGCGCCGGCAAGAGCACGTTGCTGCGCGTCGTCGCCGGCATCCTCGCGCCGGATCGCGGCCGCGTCCGCCGCGCTCCGGTCTCGTGCCAGCTGCTCTCGCTCGCGCTCGGCTTCACGCCGCATCTTTCCGGGCGCGACAACGCGATCCTGTCCGGCCTCATGCTCGGCCTTCGCCGGCGCGACATCGTCGCGCGGCTGCCGGCGATCCGCGAGTTCTGCGAGCTCGGCGATTTCTTCGAGCAGCCGATCGCCGCGTACTCGTCCGGCATGGTCATGCGGCTCGCGTTCTCGGTCGCGATCCAGATCGAGCCCGACGTGCTGCTGATCGATGAAGTGCTGGCGGTCGGCGATGCCGAGTTCCAGGAGAAGTCCGGCAACGCGCTGCGCGAACGCATGGGCGAGGGTCACACGGTCGTGCTGGTCAGCCACGACGAGAAGCAGATCGCCGAGCTCTGCGATCGCGTGCTCTGGATCGAGCACGGCAAGAGCGTGCTCGAAGGTCCGCGCGACACGGTCTTCGAGGCCTATCATCGCGACATGCGCCACGAGGCCGCGCCGTGAGCGCGCCGAGCGCCGAATTCGACGCGGAACGGCTCGCAGATCTCGCCAGCCGGCTCGGCGTCTCGCCGCGCCAGCTCGTAATCGCCGCCGCGCGCCTCGCCGCGGATCCGGGGCGGGCCGCCGATCCCGCGTTTGTCGCGCGCGTCCTCGCCGATGCGCGCGGCGCAAGCCCGGCCGCCGAAGCGTCCGCCCGCGTGCTGCTCTCGCCGCTGGAGACCTTCGCCATCGACGAGATCGATCGCCTTTTCGCGCAGCTTTGGCCCGCGAACGCGCCGCGGAGCGACTGACATGCGAGGCGCCGCGTTGATCGTTCTGGCATGGAATCAGTGGCCGCTGACGCAGCGCTGTCTCGATTCGCTGCTCGCGAGCGATCTCGATGGAGCCGAAGTCATCGTCGTCGACAACGGCAGCCGCGACGAGACGCCGGTCGCGCTCGCGGCTTACGCCGATCGCGTGCGCGTCCTGACGATGCCCGAAAACCTCGGCTTCGTGCGAGGAATGAACGCCGGAATCGCCGCGGCCCGTCCCGACGACGACGTCGTGCTGCTCAACAACGACCTCAAGTTCACGCAGCACGACTGGCTCGGCCGCCTGCGCGACGCAGCGTACGCCGCGCCGGACGTCGGCATCGTAGGCTGCCGGCTGCTCGGCCCCGAACCCGAGGGCCGGCTCTATCACAGCGGCGCGTTCATCGAGCCCGATCGCCTCTGGGGCCAGCAGACCGAATCGGGACTTGCCGAGCGCGACGTCGCGCAGTACACGCGCTTTCGCCGCGTCGAAGGCATCGCATTCGCGCTTGCTTACATCCGGCGCGATTGTCTCGATCGCATCGGCTCGCTCGACACGGCGTACCACAGTTATTTCGAGGATACCGACTACTGCCTGCGCGCCGCCGACGTCGGCATCGCGAGCGCCTTCGCCGGCGCGGTGACCTTGCGCCACGAGCAGCACGGCTCGACGAACGAAGATGCGAGTTTTCGCACCGGCATTTTCGCGCAAAGCCGCGCGACGTTCGCGGCGCGCTGGCAACGCAGGCTCGCCGAGCGCTATCGCGGCAATGTCCTGTGGCAAGGCGTGACGCGCACGCCGCCGGTTTACGCGCGTCTCGCGCGCGATTACGTGCGCCGCATCGATGCGCGCGGTCTGCGCGCGTTGTTCGAGCCGCTCGGAAGCGAGCTCGCCGATGCGCAGGATTTCCGGCTCGAGCTCGCCTCGCAGCGTCGATGGCCCGCATCGCCCGACGCGGCGATCGTCTGCGCGCCGGCGCCCGAATTCGCGCGCGCCCACGGCCGCGTGCGCGTCGGGCTCGGTTTCTGCGACTGGGATCGCGCGCCCTCCGCATGGGCCGCCGCCGCGAACACGCTCGATCGGCTCATCGTGCCCGACGCGTTCCAGGCCGAGGCGTTCCGCGCCGGCGGAGTTCGCGTGCCGATCGTGATCGTGCCGCTCGGCGTCGATCGGGACTACTTCCATCCGGGCGTGCCGTCGCCGCGCCATCCGCTCGGGCATTTCGTCTTCGCGTCCGTCGCCCGGGATTCCATGCGCGACGCGCCCGAGGTTCTCATCGAGGCCTTCGGGCGCGCGTTCGATGCCGATGCGCCGGTCGAGCTGCTCGTGCGGCTGTGTCCCGAGCGCGACGCCGGAATGACGAAGACGCTGACGCGACTCGTTGAAAGGACGAAGGGCGCGCGCGTGCGCCTGCTGCAGGGCTGGGCGTTTCCCGACCATGAGCGGGCCCAATGGCTCGGCGCCGCGGATGCCTACGTGTCGGTGCGGCGCAGCGGCGCCTGGGATCCGCTTGCCGCCGAAGCGATCGCGATGGGAAGGGCACTGATCTCGGGAGATTTCGGCAGTCAGGCCGCGCTCGCACGCACACACGGGCATGTCGTCGCTCACGCACGCGGCGTCGCGTCCGCCGATCATCCCGAATGCCGTTGGGCGGAGCCCGATGTCGAATCGTTCGGCGGAGCGCTGCGCGCCGCCTGGGAAGCACGTGATACCGACCGGCGCGTGCAGGCAATCCCTTTCGCGGCGAGCCACGACATCGACGTCAGCGCCGATCGCCTCGTCGAGGTGCTCGAGGAGTGCGGCGCATTCCGTCCGCGCACGGCGTCGCCAGCGCCGCATCGGCCCGCTGCGCTCGCGCGGCCGGCCGGCGGGCAGGTCGTCGTGCTCGGCATGCACCGCTCCGGCACGTCGAGCGTCGCCGGCCTTCTGGCCCGGCTCGGCGTCTGGCCTGGCGAGGAATCCGCGCTCCTGATCGGGCCGGACAATCCGCGCGGCCATTACGAGCTCGCCGAGCTGCACAGCGCCTGCGTGCGCCGACTCGCGGCGGCGGGCGGCGACTGGAAGCGACCGCCCGAGGCCGCGCCGCCGGATGCGATCGACGCTTTCCGACGCGATGTCGCCGCGATCCTCGACACGCTGGAACCGCGCCGGCCGTGGTTCATCAAGGAACCGCGACTGTGCCTCCTCGCGCGCGAGCTGCTGCCGCTCCTGACGCGGCCGGTGTTCGTGCACGTCGTGCGCGATCCGCTCGAAGTCGCCGATTCTCTGGCCTCGCGCGACGGAATCGGCCGCTCCGAAGCGCTCGCGCTGTGGGAGCGCTACACGCATTCGGCGTTCGCGGCGACGCGCGGCTGGCCTCGCGTCGTCGTCGATTACGGCGAGCTCCTCGCCGATCCGTACGCCGTCGCGACCCGGCTCCATGCCGATCTCGCGGCGCTCGGCCTCAAGGAGCTCGTCGCGCCCGATCCCGTCGCCATCGCAGGCTGGATCGAACCCGGACTCCGCCGCCACGCCGCCGACGAGCGCGATCGCTCGATGCTGACCACGTCGCAGCGCACGCTGCTGGGCGCGGTCGAGGACGGCAGCGTGCTCGACCTCGATTTCGCCGAAGAAGCCTTCGTCGCCGAAGCTGCAACGTTGCGCGCGGCGGGCTAAGCTCGCGCGATGCCGTCGTTTCTCCGCGCACGCGCTTCAACGCCGCCGTCTTCGCCGCTGCGCGACTGGACCTGGTCGGGCCATGCGCTGTCGATGCGATTCGACGCCTCGCTCGCCGGATCGATCGTCGCGATCGATCTCGACGGCGAATTCTTCGCGAGCACGCGCGCCGATGCGAACGGCAATGCGCGATTCGATTTCGCGTTCTCGCCGTCGGGTGCGTCGTCGGCGAGCGTCATGCCGCGCCGCGACCGTCAGGGCGAAGCGCTGGCCGCGTCGCCGCTCGCGATCGGATTCGGCGGCGCGACGGGCGCGGTTTCCGGGTCCGCACGCCCGCTCGAGCCGATCGGCCGCGTCGCGTTCGACGTCGATTGCACGGCGCTCGACATCGCGATCGTGATTCCGGTCCACGACGCGCCCGCGCTCGTCGAGCGCTGCATCGAATCCGTGATCCTGCACACGACCGGCCGCGCAAGGCTCATCGTCATCGACGACGCGAGCCCCGATCCCGCGATCGCTCCGCTGCTCGCGCGGTACGCAGCGCGCGCCGGGATCGCGGTGCTGCGCAACGATCGGAATCGCGGCTTCACGGCGACCGCGAATCGCGGCATCGCCGAAGCGCGACGCGCCGATGTCGTGCTGCTCAACGCGGACACCGAAGTCGGGCCGAACTGGCTGACCGGCTTGTGCCGCGCGGCTGCCTGCAATGTCGATGTCGCGACCGTGACCGCCGTTTCCGACGACGCCGGCGCGTTTTCCGTTCCCGAGCTCGAGCGCGACAACGCGTGGCCGCAAGGCTGGACGTTCGAGCAGGCCGCGCGGGCGCTCTGGCACGACGCGGGCTCGGCCTATCCCGAGCTTCCGACCGGCAACGGATTCTGCATGTACATCCGCCGCGCGGTCATCGACGAAATCGGCGCGCTCGACGAAGCGGCATTCGCGCAAGGCTACGGCGAGGAAAACGATTTCTGCCAGCGCGCGTCGGCGCGCGGCTACCGTCATCTGATCGCCGGCAACGTCTACGTGCGCCACGAGCGCAGCGCGAGCTTCGGCCACGAACGTCGCGCGAAGCTCGGCGAAGCCGGCATGGCGGTGCTGCGCGAACGCTGGCCGAATTACGAGCGCGACGTCGGCGCGACGCTGTTCTCGTTCGAACGCCGCGTTCTCGACTGGCGCGTACGCCGCATTTTCGCGGACGCCTCGGCGAACGAGCCGCGCATGCGCGTGCTCGCTGCGGGCGACGCCGCGGATGAGCGCGCGGAATGGCGGCTCGTCGCGCACGAGGAAGGCGTCGACCTCAGGCGCGGCGCGCAGGTCGTCGTTTCGCGCGCGCCGCTCGGCACGGACGCGCAAGCGAATCCGGCGTCTCCAGACGATCACTTGTCGCGGTGGCTGCAGGCGCATGCGTTCGACGCGGTCGTCGCTTCCGGCGAATATCCTTACGACTTGCGCGTCGTCGCCGCGCACCTCGGCGTGCCGTTCGCGCAAGCCGCGCCGGACGAAGACATCCGGCGGGCGGCCGAGCGCGCGATCGCTTCGGCGCGCACGTTCAAGGACGGCTCGCG
>DASZYR010000078.1:0-17605 GCA_035545255.1 Rhodanobacteraceae bacterium | reverse complement strand
CCAGCAATTCATCCGACGGCTTGTGCTCGTCGAGATCCTCTTCGACCGCCAGCGCCTCGGTCAGCAGCGCATCCTTGGCGCGCGCGCGCAGCTCCTCGACGATATCCTCGTCGAAGCCTTCCACGGCCAGCAGTTCGCCGGTCGGCACGTAGGCGATTTCCTCGACCGTCGAGAAGCCTTCCTGCACCAGGATGTTGGCGATTTCCTGGTCGACTTCGAGCTTGTCCATGAACAGCTTGCGCGCGGCCTCCTGTTCGGCCTCGCTCTTGGCGGCGACCTGGTCCTGCGTCATCACCTTGAGATCCCAGCCGGTCAGCTTGCTGGCGAGGCGCACGTTCTGGCCGCCGCGGCCGATGGCCTGGCTCAGCTTGTCCTCGGCCACCGCGATGTCCATCGAATGCTTGTCCTCGTCCACGATGATGGACTGCACTTCCGCCGGCGCCATCGCGTTGATCACGAACTGCGCGGGTGCGTCGTTCCACAGCACGATGTCGATGCGCTCGCCGTTCAATTCATTCGACACGGCCTGCACGCGCGAACCGCGCATGCCGATGCAGGCGCCGATCGGATCGGTGCGATGGTCGTGCGCGAGCACGGCGATCTTGGCGCGGTCGCCGGGATCGCGCGCGCAGGCCTTGATCTCGACGAGACCCTGGCCGACTTCCGGGACTTCGAGCTTGAAGAGCTCCATCATCAATTCCGGCGCCGTGCGCGAGACGAACAGCTGCGGACCACGCAGCTCGGCCTTCACCTCGTAGAGATAGCCGCGCAGGCGATCGCCGGCGCGCACCGATTCGCGCGGAATCGCACGATCGCGCGGCACGAAGGCCTCGGCGTTGCCGCCGAGATCGAGATAGACGTTTCCGCGCTCGACGCGTTTCACGATGCCGGTGATGAGCTCTCCGACGCGATCCTTGTACGCATCGACGACCTGCGCGCGCTCGGCTTCGCGCACGCGCTGCACGATGACCTGCTTCGCGGCCTGCGCCGCGATGCGGCCGAATTCGGGGTTCTCGATCTGCTCCTCGACGAAGCCGCCGACGTCGATGCCGGGCTTCTCGTCGACCGCGTCCATGAGGCGGATCATGCGATCCGGCGATTCCATGACGACGTCGTCGGCGACGACTTCCCAGCGGCGGAACGTCTCGTAATCGCCGGAGTCGCGATCGATCGCGACGCGCACGGCGACGTCCTGGTCGAGATAGCGCTTCTTCGCGGCCGACGCGAGCGCAGCCTCCATCGCGTCGAAGATGACGGCTTTCGGCACGCCCTTCTCGTTCGCGACCGCGTCCACGACGAGCAGCAGTTCCTTGCTCATCTTGTGGGCTCCCTCGGACGCAACGCTTTCGTCCGGACGGTTCTTTCGTGCCTTCGATGTTCTTGCCGTAGCGGCGCTCATTTCCTCTTGCCTCGCTTCTTTGCGCGACCTTCCTCGTACTCGCTCTTCGCGGCCGCGAGCCCGAGCGCCGCATAATCGGGCGCGAGGCGCGCTTTCGCGACGTTCGCGTGCACGATCGTGACGGGCTCGCCGTCCTGCTCGATCGTGATGCGGTCGCCTTCGATTTCCGTGATCGTGCCGTGGAAGCGGCGACGACCGTCGATCGGCAGGTTGACGTTGATCTTCACGGCTTCGCCGACGAAGCGCGCGAACTGCTCGGGCTTGAACAGCGGCCGGTCGAGCCCCGGCGACGACACTTCGAGCGTGTAGCGCCCTGCAACCGGATCGTTGACGTCGAGCAGCGCCGAGATCTCGCGGCTCGCGCGCTCGCAGTCGTCGATCGTGACCGGCCGGTCCGGCGCATCGACATAGACGCGCAGAAGACTGCCGCCGCGGCCCGGACTGAACTCGATGCCGACGAGCTCGAGGCCGAGATCCGCGATCAGTGGCGTCAGCAATGCGTTGAGCTCGTCTTCTTTCATGGTTTTGCTTTTGCGATCCTCCGTGATCGCGAAGAACTGAGCGGTCGTCCTGGCCGCACTCCGAGTTGTTTTTGCGATCCTCCCTGATCGCGAAGAACAGAGCGGCCGTCCTGGCCGCACTCTTCAATAAAAAAATCCGTCTCCGTTTGAATTGGCGGGTCGGGCGCCGAAAACGAGGAAAAAAAAATGGGCGCAAGGCCCATTCCGTAGTCCGCCGTTGTCTTGCATCCCAACATCGGCAAGCCGCGCATCCTGCGCTGGCTGAACAGGAAAACGGATCCGAAAACCCGTTCCGGCGCCCTCTGAAAGCGGCTCCGCTGTCAGCCGAGCCGCGGATGATAGTGGGGGCGTCGTCCGGGCGCAACAAGGGCGGCGCGAGCGCTCGTCCTTCTTTGCCGACGATTTCCGCAATCCGGAAAAGACATCGGCGCGAGACCGCAAGTCATCGCGCCGAGTCAGTGAACATGGTAGCGGGGGTAGGATTTGAACCTACGACCTTCGGGTTATGAGCCCGACGAGCTGCCAGACTGCTCCACCCCGCATCAGGCGAACAGGCATTTTAACGCGAGCGGGCAAGATGCCGCAAGGCGAGACACGGCGGTCGAGCGCGCCGATTCAAGAGCGACACGTTGACGGGACGACGCGCGCCAGCCCCGCAACTCCTCATAGGGTGGTGGGCTTCAGCCCACCGAGGTGCACGAACCTGGAAGCCACGGTGGGCTGAAGCCCACCCTATGCAAAGTGTGCGTCACGCCCCGAACGCGCGCGTGCACCAGTCGAGCAGCGGTCCCCAAGCCACGCCGAGAACAAGCAAGGCGAGTCCATTGATCGAAAGCGCCCAGCGGAACGCGAGATCGTTCGGCAGCGCCAGCGCGGTATCGTCGGCGGCATCGTCGAAATACATGACCTTGACGACACGCAGGTAGTAGTAGAGACCGATGATCGCGAACACGATCGCGACGATCGCGAGCCAGAGCTGGCCGGCGTCGATGACGGCCTTCAGCACCATGAGCTTGGCGAAGAACCCGAACAGCGGCGGCACGCCGGCCAGCGAGAACATCGCGATCGCCATGACGCCGGCGTACCAGGGATTGCGCTGATTGAGGCCCTTGAAGTCGTCGATCTCCTCGGCCTCGAAGCCACCGCGCGCGAGCAGCAGGATCACTCCGAACGCGGCCGTCGCCATCAGCGCGTAGCAGATCGCGTAGAACAGCGCCGCGGAGAATCCCGCTGGCGTGCCGTTGACGAAACCGAGCAAGAGAAAGCCGATGTGCGAGATCGTCGAATAGCCGAGCATGCGCTTCAGGTTCGTCTGCGCGATCGCGAACACGTTGCCGATTGCGAGCGAGAGCGCCGCGAGCAGCGAAAGCATCAGCGTCCAGTGTTCGTGCATGCCGGCCATGCCGCCTTCGAGCAGGCGATACGCCATGCCGAACGCAGCGAGCTTGGGCGCCGAACCGACGAACACGACGATCGCGGTCGGCGCGCCCTGATAGACGTCCGGTATCCACATGTGGAACGGCGCCGCGCCGAACTTGAACGCGATGCCGGCGATCAGGAACACGAGCCCGAACGCGAGCAGCGTTCCGTGCGGCGAATGCGCCATGTCGCCGACGACGACATTGATCTTGGCGAGATCGAGCGTGCCCGTCGCGCCGTAGATCATCGACATGCCGTAGAGCAAAAGACCCGACGCGAGCGCGCCGAGCACGAAGTACTTGATCGCGGCCTCCGACGACGCGCTCGAATCGCGGTTCAGCGCGACCAGCGCGTACTGCGAGAGCGTCAGGAGCTCGAGTCCGAGATAGACGGTAATCAGGCTGCCCGCCGAAACGAGCAGCATCATGCCGAGCGTCGCGAACAGCAGCAGCAGGTAGAACTCGCCGACGAAGAGCTTGCGATCGCGAAGATACGCGCGCCCGTACAGGCAGACCGCGATCGTGACGAGCAGGATGAACACCTTCAGGATCGTCGCCATGCCGTCGAGCACGAACATGTCGTTGAACGCGGAAAGCACCGAGCCGTCGGGCAGCTTGTTGCGCCAGACGAGCATGCCGGTGACTGCGAGCGCCGCGATCGACAGCCAGTGCGTCACGTCGCGCTGCGCCGGCTTCAGGAAGAGATCGATCAGGAGGATCGCGCACGTCGCGCCGAGCAGGAAGAGCTCGGGCAGGATCGTCGCGAGATCGTAGGCGTGGAATTCGATCATGTCGTCGGGCTCAGACCTTGGCCAGCATCAGGTTCTGCACGATCTCGCGCACCGCGCCGTCCATCAGCGAGACCAGCGGCTTCGGATAAATGCCGATCGCGAGCACGCCGGCGGCGAACGTGCCGAGCACTATCCACTCGCGAAGATTCATGTCCTGCATCTTCGCGACCTTCTGGCTCTCGACCTTGCCGAAGATCACGCGCTTGACGAGCCAGAGCGTGTACGCCGCGCCGATGATCAGCGTGAACGCGGCAAGCGCGGCGATCCAGAAATCGTCCTGGAACGCGGCGAGGATGACCATGAACTCGCCGACGAAGCCGCTCGTGCCCGGCAAGCCGCAGTTCGCCATCGCGAAGAAGACGAAGAACGTCGCGAACCACGGCATGACGTTCGCGAGACCGCCGTAATCCCTGATCATGCGCGTGTGCAGCCGGTCGTACATGACGCCGATGCACGAGAACATCGCGCCCGAGACGAAACCGTGCGAGATCATCTGCACCATCGCGCCCGAAACGCCGAGGCGAGCGCCCATCACGTTGTGGTGGTTGCGCACGAGCGCGAGCGCGATGAAGACGCCGAGCGTGACGAAGCCCATGTGCGCGATCGACGAGTACGCGATCAGCTTCTTCATGTCTTCCTGGACGAGCGCGACGTAGCCGATGTAGATGATCGCGATCAGCGACAGCGCGATGACGAGCCAGGCGTATTCCTGCGAGGCATCCGGCGTGATCGGCAGCGAGAAGCGGATGAAGCCGTAGCCGCCGACCTTCAGCATGATCGCGGCCAGCACGACCGAGCCGCCGGTCGGCGCCTCGACGTGCGCGTCGGGCAACCACGTATGCACCGGCCACATCGGCACCTTGATCGCGAAGCCGAGCAGGAACGCGAAGAAGAGCCAGGCCTGCTCGCGCTCGCCGAGGCCCGCGTGCGCGAAAGAGGCCAGCGAGAAATCGCCGGTCTTGAAGTGGAGATAGATGAGGCCGACCAGCATGAAGATCGAGCCGAGAAACGTGTAGATGAAGAACTTCAGCGTCGCGTAGACACGCCTCGGGCCGCCCCAGATGCCGATGATGATGAACATCGGAATCAGCATGCCTTCGAAGAACACGTAGAAGAGCAGCGCGTCCATCGCCGCGAATACGCCGATCAGCAGGCCTTCGAGCGCGAGCATCGCGGCCATGTACTGCGCGACGCGCTCCTCGATCGACCCCCACGAGCCGATCACGACGAGCACGGTCGTCAGCGTCGTCAGCACGATCAGCGCGACCGAGATGCCGTCCGCGCCGAGCGCGTAGTTGGCCTTGATCGCGGAAATCCACTCGAGGTTCTCGACGAACTGCATGCCGGGCTTGAGCGGCAGGTAGCCCGTCCAGAGCGGAATCGAAACGGCGAACGTGACCAGCGCGACCGCGAGCGCGAGCCAGCGCGCCGCGCTCGCGTTACGGCCGCAGAAAAGCACGGCGACCGCGCCGAGGATCGGCAGCCAGATCAGGAGGCTGAGGAGATGCGACGAGAGCATGTCGTTAGGTCTTCATCCGTTCGTTGCGTGCTTCGTCAGTTCGTTTTGCAGAGTGCATTCGACACGATGCGCGAATCCTTCACTGCCCCACCTTCGTCACCGCCCACCACAAACCACCAAGCAGCGCGATCAGTCCCAGGATCATCGCGAACGCGTAGTGATAGAGATAGCCCGACTGCAGCCACCGCACCGTCGCCGCGACGCGCGACACCAGCGCGGTCGAGCCGTCGATCGCGACGCCGTCGATGAGCGCGGCGTCGCCGCCTTTCCACAAACCCCGTCCGAGCGCGACGCCGCCGCGCGCGAAAATCGACTGGTAAACCTCGTCGAACCAGTACTTGTGGCTCAGCACTTCGTAGATCGGGCGCAGCTTCTCCTTCGCCCTGTCCGCGATGCCCGGATTGAACAGCCAGATGTACGTCGCGACGACGAAACCCGCGAACGCGAGCCAGAACGGCCACTGCAGGAAACCGTGCAGCACCATCGCGAGCGGCCCGTGGAATTCCCGGCCGAGCTCGCCGAGCACGTCGTTCGGCTCGGCGACGCGGATCGCCGCGCCGAACCACTTGCCGAACAGCATCGGCCCGACCGTCGGCCAGCCGATCACGATCGACGGGATCGCGAGCAGCACGAGCGGCACCGTCACGACCCACGGCGATTCGTGCGGCGCGTGATCGAGATGGCCCGGCACGTGGTGCGGGTCTTCGTGATGCTCGTCGTCGTGATGCGCATCGTGCGACTTGCCATGTCCGACCGTGAAGCGTTCCTTGCCGTGGAACGTCATGTAGAGCAGCCGGAAGCTGTACAGCGCCGTGACGAACACGCCGGCCATGACGCAGAAATACGCGTACGGCGCGGCCCAGCGATGCGATTCGCCGACAGCCTCGATGATCGCGTCCTTCGAGAAGAATCCGGCGAATCCCGGCGCTCCGGCGAGCGCGAGCGAGCCGATCCACATCGTGATCCACGTGATCGGCATGTACTTCCTGAGGCCGCCCATGTAGCGCATGTCCTGCTCGTGGTGCATCGCGATGATCACGGAGCCCGCGCCGAGGAACAGCAGCGCCTTGAAGAACGCGTGCGTCATCAGGTGATAGACGCCGCCCGCGTACGCCGACACGCCGAGCGCGACGGTCATGTAACCCAGCTGCGAAAGCGTCGAATACGCCACGACGCGCTTGATGTCGTTCTGCACGATGCCGATGAGACCCGTGAAGAGCGCCGTCGTCGCGCCGACAACGAGCACGAAGTTGAGCGCCGCCTCGCTGAGCTCGAACAGGGGCGACATGCGCGCGACCATGAAGATGCCGGCCGTCACCATCGTCGCCGCGTGGATCAGCGCCGAGATCGGCGTCGGGCCTTCCATCGAATCCGGCAGCCATACGTGCAACGGCACCTGCGCCGACTTGCCCATCGCTCCGATGAAGAGGCAGACGCAGACGATCGTCGCGATCGACCACGGATGGCCGGCGATCAGCTCGATCGTCTTCGGCTCGTGCGCGAACGCGAGGTTCGTGGTGTTGATGAACACCTGCGCGTAGTCGAGCGAATGGAACCAGTACAGGACGCCGGCGATGCCGAGCAGGAAGCCGAAGTCGCCGACTCGATTGACGATGAAGGCCTTGAGATTCGCGAAGATCGCGGTCGGGCGCGTGTACCAGAAGCCGATCAGGAGATACGAGACGAGGCCGACGGCTTCCCAGCCGAAGAAGAGCTGCAGGAAGTTGTTGCTCATGACGAGCATCAGCATCGAGAACGTGAAGAGCGCGATGTAGCTGAAGAAGCGCTGGTAGCCGGGATCGTCCGCCATGTAGCCGATCGTGTAGACGTGCACCATCAGCGAGACGAACGTGACGACCACCATCATCATCGCGGTCAGCCGGTCGACGAGAAAGCCGATGTTCGCGCTGATGTCGGCGTGCGCGCCGAGATTGCCGACGCGGAACCATTCGTAGACGTTCTGGTTGAAGACCGGCGCACCGTCGAAGACGAGCCGGTAGAGCACGTAGATCGACAGCGCGCACGAAAGCGCGACGCCGGCGATCGTCACCGTGTGCGCGCCGACGCGGCCGACCTGGCGTCCGGCGAGGCCCGCGACGATCGCGCCGAAGAGCGGCGCGAGCACGATGACGAGCAGGATGGTCTTCGAGATCGGCATCGCGCTCAGCCCTTCAACGAATCGATTTCGGCGACATTGATCGTCGCGCGGTTGCGGAACAGCACGACGAGGATCGCGAGCCCGATCGCCGACTCGGCCGCGGCGACGGTCAGGATGAAGAACACGAACACCTGCCCGGACGGATCGCCGAGGAAGCGCGAGAACGCGACGAAGTTCGTGTTGACCGCGAGCAGCATCAGCTCGATCGCCATCAGCAGCACGATGACGTTTTTCCGGTTGATGAAGATGCCGGCGATCGCGATGCAGAAGAGGATCGCACCGAGCGTCAGGAAATGCGCGAGCGTGATCATGGCGTCGCTCCCGCATCGGGTGACTTCCGGACTTCGGCGGCCATCTTCACGACGCGGATGCGCTCGCGCGGCGTCACCATGACCTGCTTCGCCGGATCCTGCATCTTGACGCCGACGCGGCGGCGCAGGGTCAGCGGAATCGCGGCGACGATCGCGACGGTCAGGATCAGGGCGGCGACCTCGAACGGCAGCAGGAACCGGCTGAACAGCGCGTTCGCGAGCCAGGCCGTGTTGCCGATGCCCGCGGCCGCCGCGGGATCGGCGGGCGGCACGATCTGCATCGAACGCACGCCGATCAGGGTCAGCATCTCGACGAGCATTACGATCGCGACGACGAGCCCGACCGGCATCGCGCGCACGAAGCCTTCGCGGAGCGGCACGAGATCGATGTCGAGCATCATGACGACGAAGAGGAAGAGAACCATGACCGCGCCGACGTAGACCAGCACGAGCGCGATGGCGAGGAACTCGGCATCTGCGAGGAGCCAGATGCACGCGGTCGAGAAGAACGTCAGCACGAGGCAGAGCGCCGCGTGCACCGGGTTCTTCACGGTGATGACCGCGAGCGCGGCAAGCACGGTGATCGCGCCGAAGAGGTAGAACGAGATGAGCGGAAGCTGTTCTGTCATGGTCTCTCCGCTCAGCGGTATGCAGCGTCCTGCGCGCGCGCCGCCGCGATGTCCTTCTCGAAGCGGTCGCCGATCGCGAGAAGCTGCGGCTTCGTGACGACGTTCTCGCCCCGCCGCTCGAAATGGTACTCGTGCACGCCGGTCTCGACGATCGAGTCGACCGGGCAGCTCTCCTCGCAGAATCCGCAGTAGATGCACTTGAAGAGGTCGATGTCGTAGCGCGTCGTGCGGCGCGTGCCGTCCGCGCGCGGCGCCGAGTCGATCGTGATCGCGAGCGCCGGACACACGGCCTCGCAGAGCTTGCAAGCGATGCAGCGCTCCTCGCCGTTCGGATAGCGGCGCAGCGCATGCAGGCCGCGGAAGCGGTTCGACTTCGGGATATGCTCCATCGGGTAGCGCATCGTGTACTTGGGGCGCCAGAGGTATTTGAACGTCAGCGCGAGCCCCGCTCCGAGCTCGAGCAGAAGAAGACTCTTGAGGTAGTTCGAGATGCGATTCATGGTCGATATCAGCCGAGCGGGAACCAGCCGAGATACTTGAAGCAGCCCGCGACGAACACCCAGACGATCGTGATCGGAATGAACACCTTCCAGCCGAGCCGCATGATCTGGTCGTAGCGGTAGCGCGGGAACGTCGCGCGGAACCAGATGTAGGCGGTCGCGAAGAAGAACATCTTCGCGAACAGCCACCACCAGCCCGGCGCGCCGAGAAATCCCCACGATTGCGGGAACGGCGAGAACCAGCCGCCGAGGAAAAGGACCGGTGCAAGGAACGACACGAGGATCATGTTCGCGTATTCGGTCAGGAAGAACACCGCGAACGGCGCGCCCGAATACTCGACGTGAAAACCGGCGACGATCTCCGACTCGCCCTCCGCGACGTCGAACGGCGCGCGGTTCGTCTCGGCGACGCCCGAGACGAAGTAGACGATGAACATCGGCAGCAACGGCACGCAGAACCAGTTGAGGAATCCGTAGCGCCCGGCCTGCGCGTTGACGATGTCGGAGAAATTGAGGCTGCCGGCCAGGATCAGCACGCTGATCAGCGAGAAACCCATCGCGATCTCGTAGCTGACGACCTGCGCCGCCGAGCGCATCGCGCCGAGCATCGCGTAGCGCGAGTTCGAGGCCCAGCCCGCGATGATGATGCCGTAGACGCCCATCGATGTCATCGCGAGCAGGAACAGCAATCCCGCGTTCGCGTTCGACCACGCGACGTGATCGCCGATCGGAATCACCGACCACGCCGCGAACGCCGGCACGAGCGCCCAGAGCGGCGCAAGCAGGAAGAGTCCGCGGTTCGCGTTCGTCGGGTAGATGACTTCCTTCAGGAGAAGCTTGAACACGTCGGCGAACGTCTGCGCGAGCCCGAGCGGACCGACCTGGTTCGGCCCCATGCGCACGTGCATCCAGCCGATGACCTTGCGTTCCCACCAGACGTACATCGCGACCGCGATGATCAGCGGGACGAGCGGAAACAGCAGCAGACCGATCGCCATCGTCAGCGTCGGGAAGTAGCTCGCGCACCAGTGGTAGGCGTCGATGATCCAGTGCATGTCGTCGTCACGCCTTCATGATGTCGATGGCCGCGCCGTACGGCGGCAGCGTCGCGGTCTCGGCGTAGCCGGCCTCGATCGACACCGCGCCGCGCGGCACGCGCTTCGAAAGCTCGACCTGGAGCGCGGCTCCGGCGACGCGCGCGGTCGCGCCGTGACCGAGGCCGAGCGCGAGCGCGTCTTCGGGATTCAAGACCGCGAGCGCGCCGCGCGTCAGCGGATGCGCCTGCAATGAAGGCGTGCGGCGCAGCACCGAATCGGCGCGGTAGATCGCCGTCGTCGCGATGCGCTCGAACGTCCTGCCGTCGGCAGGTTTCGTCGACGCGCTTGCCGCGACGGACGCCATTCCTTTCTTCGTTTCCGTACCGGACTTGGCGACCTTGCGCGCCTCGGCGATCGCGGCGCGCACTTCGGAAATCTCGGTGAACTCGAAGCCGGGCAACGCGAGGGCGGCGCCGAGCGCGCGCAGCACCTTCCAGCCCGGGCGCGCATCGCCGCGGAGCTTCGTCGCGGGCGCAACGCGCTGTTCCGTGCCGTCGACGTTGACGAGCGTCGCGTCGATCTCCGGCACGAGGCCGATCGGCAGGATCACGCTGGCGACGCGCTTCAGCGCATCGCTGGCGTAGTGCGCGAACGCGACGACGTTGCCGGCTTTCGAAAGCGCATCGAGCGCGAGCTTGCCGTCGGCGAAATCCTCGGGCGGCTCGCAGCCATAAAGAATGTATCCCTTGCGCGGCTCGGCGAGCATCGCGCGTGCGTATAGCCCCGCGGAGTTCGGCACGACGCCGACTTCCGCGAGGCCGATCGCGTTCGCGCCGGACGGTATCTCGTCGTACGCGCTGCCGGTCGCCTTCGCGAGGAATTCCGCCGCGGCACGAAGCGCCGACGCCTGCGGATGGTTGACGACGCCTTCGCCGACGATGACGACGGACGACGACGCGTCGGCCAGGAGCCTGACGAGATTCCTCGCGCCCTCGCCGGGCTCGCGTTGACGGATCGCGCCGGCGAGGTCGTTCGATTCCGGCAGATGGCCGACATCGTTCGCCGCCTTCGCGAGATCGAGCAGCTCGCCGACCATCGCGCCCGGCGCGAGGACGCGCCTGCCCGCGATCGAGACGTCGGCCTCGAGCTCGAACTCGACCGAAGAGATCGCGTGCACCTTCGCGCCGCGCTTCATCGCCTTGCGGATGCGCGCGCCGAGCAGCGGCATCTCGTGGCGCGGATTGCAGCCGACAAGCACGATCGCGTCGGCCTTCTCGATCTCGGCGGCCGGCATCGCGAACGGCCGTGCCATCGCGCCGTCGGCGAAATCGAGCTGGCGCAGGCGGTGATCGACGTGCTCGCTGCCGAGCGCACGCGCGAGCTTCGCGACGAGATGGCCTTCCTCGTTCGACGTCGAAGGATGCACGAGCGCACCGAGCTCGCCGCGCGGGATCGACTTCAGCGCTTCGCTGGCGGCGCGGATCGCATCGGACCAGCCGGTTTCGACCCACGCGCCCTTTCGCCTGACCATCGGCTTCGTCGAGCGATCGGGCGCGGAAAGTCCATCGCAGCTGTAGCGGTCGCGATCGGACAGCCAGCATTCGTTGATCGCTTCGTTGTCGCGCGGCACGGCGCGCAGCGCCTCGCCGCGGCGCGTGTGCAGCCAGAGGTTCGAGCCGAGCGCGTCGTGATAGCCGATCGACTCGCGCGCGATGAGCTCCCACGCGCGGGCGCGGAAACGGAAAGGCTTGTTGGTCAGCGCGCCGACCGGACAGATGTCGATGACATTGCCCGACAGCTCGCTCATCAACGGCTTGCCGACGTACGTGCCGATCTGAAGCCGCTCGCCGCGCTCCATGCCGCCGAGCTCGAACGTGCCGGCGATCTCGGCCATGAAGCGCACGCAGCGCGTGCACTGGATGCAGCGCGTCATCTCGGTTTCGACGAGCGGACCGAGATCCTCGTCAGCGATGGCGCGCTTCCTTTCGACGAAGCGCGACACCGAGCGGCCGTAGCCCATCGAGAGATCCTGCAGCTCGCACTCGCCGCCCTGATCGCAGATCGGGCAGTCGAGCGGATGGTTGATCAGCAGGAACTCCATGACGTTGCGCTGGGCCGACAGCGCCTTCTGCGACTGCGTCAGCACCTTCATGCCGTCGGCGACCGGCGTCGCACAGGCCGGCTGCGGCTTGGGCATCGGCTTGCCGCCCATCTCGACCTCGACCATGCACATGCGGCAGTTCGCGGCGATCGCGAGCTTGTCGTGGTAGCAGAAACGCGGAATCGCGATGCCGGCCTTGTCGGCGGCGGCGATGATCATCGAGCCTTTCGGCACGACCATCGATCGGCCGTCGATGTCGATCGTGACGTGGTCGGGCGGGACATTCGGGTTGGTTGGCTGCGCGCTCATTTCACGCCTCCGGCGCAAGCGCGTGCCAAGGCGTCATTCCCGCGAAAGCGGGAACCCAGCGCCTTTGCTTCAGCGCCGGAGGCGCTGGGTCGCCGCTTTCGCGGGGACGACGGGAGGTAGGTCGCGAGCGTCATGCCATCACCCCCAGCTTCGCATCGACGATCGAACGCCCGTTCCTGATGAAGTACTCGAACTCGCTCCAGTAATGCCGCAGGAATCCCTGCACCGGCCATGCCGCCGCCTCGCCGAACGCGCAGATCGTATGGCCTTCTATCTGTCCAGCCGCCTGACGCAGGATCTCGAGATCGCCTTCGGCCGCCTGGCCTTCGACGATGCGCGTCAGCATGCGATACATCCAGCCGGTTCCCTCGCGGCACGGCGTGCACTGGCCGCACGACTCGGCGTAATAGAAGCGCGCGATGCGCTGGCACGCGCGCACCATGCACGTCGTCTCGTCCATCACGATGACGGCGCCGGAGCCGAGGCCGGAGCCAGCCTTCTGCAGCGCGTCGTAGTCCATCGTCAGCTGCATCATCGTCTCGCCCGGCAGCACCGGCATCGACGATCCGCCCGGGATCACGCCTTTCAGCTTGTGCCCGTTGCGCACGCCGCCGGCCATCTCGAGCAGCGCCGCGAACGGCATGCCGAGCTTCACCTCGTAGTTGCCGGGCTTGTTGACGTGACCCGAGACCGAGAAGATCTTCGGGCCGCCGTTGTTCGGCTTGCCCTGGTCCAGAAACCAGTCCGCGCCCTTGTTGAGGATCGCCGGCACCGAGGCGTAGGTCTCGGTGTTGTTGATCGTCGTCGGTCGGCCGTATAGGCCGAAATTCGCCGGGAACGGCGGCTTGAAGCGCGGCTGGCCCTTCTTGCCTTCGAGCGATTCCATCAGCGCCGTCTCTTCGCCGCAGATGTAGGCGCCGGCGCCGAGTGCGTTGTGAATGTCGACGTCGATGCCCGAGCCTTGAATGTTCCTGCCGAGCAATCCGGCTTCGTAGGCTTCCTTCAGCGCGTGTTCGACATGCTCGAACGGCTCGTGATGAAACTCGCCGCGAAGATAGTTGTACGCGACGGTCGAGCCGGTCGCGTAGCACGCGATCGCCATGCCTTCCAGCACCGCGTGCGGATTGAAGCGCAGGATGTCGCGATCCTTGCAGGTGCCGGGCTCGGATTCGTCCGAATTGCAGAGGATGTACTTCTGCCCCGGCGCGTTGCGCGGCATGAACGACCACTTGAGGCCGGTCGGAAACCCCGCGCCGCCGCGCCCGCGCAGCGAGGACTTCTTGACCTCGTCGATGATCGTCGCGGGATCCGGTTTCTCCGCGAGGATTTTCTTCCACGCCTTCCACCCGTCGACCTTCAGGTAATTGTCGAGCGTCCACGGCTGCTCGAAATGCAGCGTGGTGTAGACGACCTGATGGTCCTTCGGTGCGGGGCCGTATGCCATGACTTCCTGCTTCGTTCTCTATCGTAAGAGCGGCCTAAGCCGCGACCATTTTCGTTGTAAAGATCGCGGCTGAAGCCGCTCCTACGGGTTCCTCACTCGAGGCTGTCGAGAATCTGGTCGACCTTTTCGGTCGTCAGCTTCTCGTGGTAATGCCCGTTGACGACCATCATCGGCGCGCCGCAGCACGCAGCGAGGCATTCCTCTTCGGGCTTGAGATACACGCGTCCGTCCGGCGTCGATTCGCCGAGCTTCACGCCGAGCTTCCTTTCGCAATGGCGCACGATGTCCTCGGCGCCGTTGAGCCAGCACGAGATGTTCGTGCAGATCGCGACGTTGTTGCGTCCGACCGGCTTCGTCTCGAACATCGAATAGAACGTCGCGACTTCATACGCCCATACCGGCGGCAGGCCGAGATATTTCGCGACCGCCGTCGTGAGCTCGTCGGTCAGGAATCCGCCGTTCTGCTCCTGCGCGGCCATCAGGCCCTGGATCAGCGCCGAGCGCTTGCGCTCGGGCGGAAACTTCGACACCCAGTGATCGATGTGCGAGCGCGTGCGCGGCGCGAGCTCGACCATCGGATCGACGTCCCGGACTTCCTCGTAAGTACCCGTCGCTCTCATCTGTCCACTTCTCCGAACACGACGTCGTACGTGCCGATCATCGCGACAACGTCCGGCAGCATGTGCCCGCGCACGATCGCGTCGATCGACGAGAGATGGACGAAGCTCGGCGCGTGGCACTTGAGGCGGAACGGTTTGTTCGCGCCGTCCGAGATCATGTAGATGCCGAATTCGCCCTTCGGCGCCTCGACCGCGGCGTACGTCTCGCCGGCGGGCACGCAATAGCCTTCGGTGAACAGCTTGAAGTGGTGGATCAGGGCTTCCATGTCGTCCTTCATCTCGACACGGGACGGCGGAACCACCTTGTAGTTGCGGATCATCGTCGGACCCGAATTCCCGCGCAGCCACTTCGCGCACTGCTTGATGATGCGGTTCGACTGGCGCATCTCCTCGATGCGCACGAGATAGCGGTCGTAGCAGTCGCCGTTGACGCCGACCGGAATGTCGAAATCGACTTCCGCGTATTTCGCGTACGGCTGCTTCTTGCGAAGGTCCCACTCGACGCCCGAGCCGCGCAGCATCGGGCCCGACATGCCCCACGCGAGCGCTTCCTCGCGCGAGACGACGCCGATGTCGACCGTGCGCTGCTTCCAGATGCGGTTCGTCGTCAGCAATTCCTCGTATTCGTCGACGCGCTTCGGAAAGGCGTCGGTGAACGCGTCGAGGAAGTCGAGCATCGAGCCTTCGCGCCACGTGTTGAGGCGCTTCAGGTCGTCGCCCTTGTGCCAGCGGGATTCGCGGTACTTCGGCATGACCTCGGGCAGATCGCGATAGACGCCGCCCGGGCGGTAGTAGGTCGCGTGCATGCGCGCGCCGGAAACCGCTTCGTAGCAGTCCATCAGCTCCTCGCGCTCGCGGAACGCGTAGAGGAACACCGCCATCGCGCCGAGATCGAGCCCGTTCGAGCCGACCCACATGAGGTGGTTCAGGATGCGCGTGATCTCGTCGAACATCGTGCGGATCCACTGCGCGCGTTCGGGCACCTCGATGCCGAGAAGATTCTCGATCGCGCGCACGTACGCGTGCTCGTTGCACATCATCGAGACGTAGTCGAGGCGGTCCATGTAGCCGATCGACTGGTTGAACGGCTTCGATTCGGCGAGCTTCTCGGTCGCGCGGTGCAGCAACCCGATGTGCGGATCGGCGCGCACGACGGTCTCGCCGTCCATCTCGAGCACGAGACGCAGCACGCCGTGGGCCGCCGGATGCTGCGGCCCGAAGTTCATCGTGTAGTTCTTGATTTCCTGCATGGCTTATTTCGGTCCCGACGCCGGGCCCTGCTCCGCCTTCGCCTGCTCGTAGCGCGAGTCGTCGCGGATCGTGCGCGGCACGAGCACGCGCGGCTCGACCGAGGTCACCGGCTCGTAGATCACGCGCTTCTTCTCGGGGTCGTAGCGCACTTCGACGTTGCCGATCAGCGGGAAATCCTTGCGGAACGGATGGCCGACGAAACCGTAGTCGGTGAGGATGCGGCGAAGGTCCGGATGGCCTTCGAAGACGATGCCGTAGAGATCGAAAGCCTCGCGCTCGAACCAGTCGACGCCGGGCCAGAGCGAGACGATCGACGGCATCGACGGCACTTCGTCGTCGGCGCAGAAGCCGCGCATGCGCAGCCTGCGGTTGTGCGTGACCGAGAGGAGATGCACCACGACCGCGAAGCGGCGCGGCAGGTGCGGCGGGTGCGGGCGATCGGACCAGCGGAAGCGGCCGGGCCCCTCGCCTTCGACGCCGCGCGAGAAACCTTCCGACGAGACGTCGGTCGTATCCCACTCGGCTTCGCCATAGGAAAGGTAATCGACGCCGCAGACGTCCACCGCCTGCTCGAAACGGAGCTCGGGATCGTCACGCAATTCCTTCGCGACGGAGAGCCAGTTCTCGGGCAGCACCTCGATCGTCGTCTCGCCGCGCGATTCGACGAGCGTCGCGATGCGCTGGCCGAGTTTTACTTCGAGCAGTCGGGCGAATTGCGATGTCATGGGCCGAGCGTCCCTTCCACACCGTCATTCCGGCGAAAGCCGGAGTCCATTTGCCTTCCTTCGAGATCAAATGGGATCCCGGCTTTCGCCGGGACGACGATGATGCGAGCGTGTCGTTTCATGCAGATCACGTCCGCGCAATCGTGTTCGTGCGCCGGATCTTCTTCTGCAACTGCAGAATCCCGTGAATCAGCGCTTCGGCGGTCGGCGGACAGCCCGGCACGTAGATGTCGACCGGCACGATGCGATCGCAGCCGCGCACGACAGCGTACGAATAGTGGTAGTAGCCGCCGCCGTTCGCGCAGGATCCCATCGAGATGACCCATTTCGGATCGGGCATCTGGTCGTAGACCTTGCGCAGCGCCGGCGCCATCTTGTTGACGAGCGTGCCGGCGACGATCATGACGTCGCTCTGTCGCGGCGACGGGCGGAAGATCACGCCCATGCGATCGAGATCGAGCCGCGCGGCGCCCGCGTGCATCATCTCGACCGCGCAGCAGGCAAGACCGAACGTCATCGGCCACATCGAGCCGGTGCGCGCCCAGTTGACGAGCGCGTCGAGCGAGGTCGTGACGAAGCCGCGCTCCATCAGCGGGTTGTCCTCCGCCGGACGCAGGATGTCGTCGACGACGCTGACCGGCGCCGGGTTGTGCATCGCCTCGCCGAGGCGCGAAACGAGACTCACGCGTCAACCTCCACGATTTCGGCGCAGGGACGCACCGAGGCGATGATCGCGCAAGCGGTCGTCGCGACGAATGGCGCGCGCATCGAGCGCTCCGCTCGATGCAAAAAAACGACGTCGCCGCGACCGCTGGCGCCCGGGACTGATCCGGGGATGCCCGATCCTGCGCGCAAGAGCGTTACTCCCATTC
>DASZYR010000077.1:0-18680 GCA_035545255.1 Rhodanobacteraceae bacterium | reverse complement strand
CGATGTCGTTGATCGTCACGTACAGCGCGTGCTCGAACAGCGGGCTCTTGATCTTGTAGGTCGCGCCGATCAGCGTGTCCGGACGCTCGACCTTCTCGTGCATCTGGATCACTTCGGCGGTGGCGACCGCGGGCGCGCCCGCCAGCGCCTCTTCGGCGGGGACGAGCTGGGTCTTGTCTTCCGGCCTGACGACACTGTAGCCCTTGATCTTCTTGCCGATCTTCATGGCCATGTTCTTCGTGACTCCTCGAACGTTCGATTTCGCGTGACGAATGGCTGGCCTGCGCTCCACATCGACATGCGGTGCGTTGCGGGGCGGCGCAAGCGGAAATTCACTTCCGGCGGGCGGTCTTCTTCGCGCCGGCCTTCCTGCGGACTGCCTTCTTCGTGGCCTTCTTCACCGCTTTCCTGACCGCCTTCTTCGCGGGGGATTTCTTCTTCGCGGCGGCCTTGCGCGTGGCGGTCTTCTTTTCGGCTGCGCTCTTCTTCGCCATGTCGGCGCGGTGCGCGCGCTCGTAGGTCTGGATGTCCTTGAACGTGCCGTCCGCGGCGCGCACGGCATAGAGTTTCTTGCCGGCACTGGAGTACATCGTCGTGCGTCTCATCGCCATGACCTTCTCCCGCGCGGCGACAAGTTTTCACCGCCGGCCGTGCCGCGGCCGGCCGGCGGTGTCTGGATCACTTGCGGCGCGCGCCCTTGCGAGCGGCCTTGCGCGCGGTTTTCCGGCCGCCGCGCTTCGCCGTGCCTTTCTTCGCGGCGGCTTTGAGGGCGACCTTCTTCGCGCCGCGCTTCATGGCGCCCTTCTTCGCGGCGACCTTGCGCGTGGCTTTCTTCGCAACCTTCTTCGCCTTCTTGGCGGCTTTCTTCACCGCCTTCCGGGCGGCCTTCGCGGGTTTCGCCTTCTTCGCGGCCTTCTTCGCCGCGGGCTTGCGCGCGACGGCCTTCTTCGCTTTCGCGACGACCGTGCGCACCGTGCGTGCGGCCTGCTTGCGCGCCTTCGCGGCTTTCTTCGCGACCTTCTTCGCGGTGTTCTCGACGGCGGTCTTCGCGTCGGTCGCGGCCGTTCCGACCGAGCTTGCGACGGCGCTTGCCGCGTCGGCGACCGCGCCGCCGATCTGCGCCGCGCCTTCTTTCATGCTGTCGAATGAGTCGCCGAAACTGCCTTGGTTCTGCATGGTGGGTTCCCCTCTCCGGTTATCTGGGCTGGACACGAGAGATCGCTGTACGACGTTCGATGGCTGGCGGCCGGTCCGTGCTGCGGGCGACCGCGCGCCACGGCGCCAAGCATACTCAGAATTTGCCGTAGTAGCCTTCCTTCAGCGCGTCGAACAGGTTCGCGGCGGTGTGCGTCTCGCCGTCGTATTCGATCTCCTCGTTGCCCTTGACCTCGACCACGGAGCCGTCCTCGAGCTCGAAGCGGTACGTCGTGTTCTCGAGGTCGTGCTCCTTGACGAGCACGCCCTGGAACGCGGCCGGATTGAAGCGGAACGTCGTGCAGCCCTTGAGGCCCTGCCGGTGGGCGTACCGGTAGATGTCCTTGAAGTCCTCGTAGGGATAGTCGGTGGGAACGTTCGCCGTCTTCGAGATCGACGAATCGACCCATTTCTGCGCCGCGGCCTGGATGTCGACGTGCTCGACCGGGCTGATGTCGTCGGCCGCGACGAAGTACTCGGGCAGCTTCTCGTCGGCTTCCTGCGAGAACGGCATCGCCTTGCCGTTGATGAGCTCGCGATAGGCGAGGAGCTCGTAGCTGAACACCTCGACCTTTTCCTTGGTCTTGCGCTTCTCGCGGATCACGTTGCGGCTGTAGTGGTGCGCGAAGGAAGGCTCGATGCCGTTCGAGGCGTTGTTCGCGAGCGAGAGCGAGATCGTGCCGGTCGGCGCGATCGAGCTGTGGTGCGTGAAGCGCGCGCCGGTCTCGGCGAGCTCCTTCACGAGCTCGGGCGCGGCTTCGGCGACGCGCTGCATGTAGCGGCTGTACTTCGCGTGCAGCATCCGCCCGGGCAGCCTGTCGCCGACCTTGTGGCCGTCGGCCGCCATCTCGGGGCGCTTCCTCAGCATGTCGCCGGTGATCTCGAATTCCTCGGTCATGATCGGCGCCGGGCCTTTTTCCTTCGCGAGCGAGAGCGCGACTTCCCAGCCGGCGAGCGCCATCTCGCGCGAGACGTCCTCGGTGAAGGCGCAGGCGTCGGCCGAGCCGTATTTCATCTTCAGCATCGTCAGCGTCGAGCCCAAGCCGAGGAAGCCCATGCCGTGGCGACGCTTGGATTCGATCTCGGCGCGCTGCTGCGCAAGCGGCAGGCCGTTGATCTCGACGACGTTGTCGAGCATGCGCGTGAAGATGCGCACGACTTCGCGGTATTCGTCCCAGTCGAAGCGCGCCTTCGGGCCGAACGGATCGCGCACGAAGGTCGTCAGGTTCACCGAGCCGAGCAGGCACGAGCCGTAGGGCGGAAGCGGCTGCTCGCCGCATTGTCCTGTCACCAAACCATTGAAAATGACAGTGTTTTCATCCTTCTGCGTCGTATCGAAGACGGCTTCGCGGCCGATGTGCTCGATGCTCGCGATGCGTGACGTGAAGCGCTGAGACTTGCGCAGCACGCGGTCCTCGCGCCATGCGCGATAGCGCTCGGTCTTGTGCGGCAGCAGGAAGCCGATGTCTTTCATGAAGCGCTCGCGCGATTCGCCGTCGACGATCAGTTCGTAGTCGGCACTGCACGCGTATTCGCGCATACCGCCGCGTCCGTCGGGCATCGCACGCACGCGCGCGTCGCGGCGCTTCTTGATGCTGCAGAAGATGCCGAAATTCGCAAGCAGCATCTGCACATCCTTGAGCAGCGTCGGCTGGCTCGACGCAAGCCGGACGGAGCAGCTCTGGCGATGGCTCGACACGTTGACGGTGCCGTCGGTCTGGAACAAAGCGCGCAGATAAGCGCGTACGCAGGCTTCGGAGCCGCGCCAGATGACCTCGGGCACCTTGAGCTTCGTCGCAGCGCTGAAACCGTAGTGCTCCAGAAGTCGCGCGAGCACGACCGATCGGATGAACACCTGATTGCGCTCGGGAACCGCGACCGGCGAGACGCAATATTCGCGATCGGTGCGAACGGCGGCATGCGCGATCAAAGTGTTGACATACGCGGCGATGCGATCGGCCAACGCGCGCTCTTCGCCCCAGAGCGTGATGACAGCCGCTTGCTGCTGCTTTCCGCGATTCGTGAAGTGCCCGTCGCCTGTGATCAGGCCGAGCAGGAGCCCGAGATCCTCGCTGCCTTCGGCGCCGAACTGCCCCTTCCCCGACTGGATCAGAAGCTCATCGCCGGCCTTCAGATCACGAAGCTTGATCTTGCCGCGCTGCGTGTAGAAATCGTGCCATTCGGTGGCCTTGATCTCATAGCCGTCCCTGGTCGTCACGCGATAGACATCCGCGCTCGCCGCGGTCATGAATGCGGGCACCGCGGGACGCCGTTCGACGCCGTGATCGTCATGACCGAGCGCACGCCGATCGACCGTCACGTCGAGCGCCACGCCCGCCTGGCACAGCTCGCCGATGCGCACCATGCCGAACTGCGTCGCGAGCCGCGTATCGGCCGTCACGCACGGGTTGGTCGCGCGGATGTTCTCGCACCACCAGTTGTTGTTCATCTCGTTGACGCGGTCGATCAGGATGAATCCGGGCTCGGCGTAGTCGTACGTCGAGACCATGATCATGTCCCAGAGGTGCCGCGCGCGGATGTGGCCGTACATCCTGCACGCGACGAGACCGTCGTCGCGCACGATGTAGTTGCGGTGCGCGGGCCATTCGCGCCAGACGACCTTCCCGGCGTCGGCGAGGTCGACTTCGTTCTTTTCCTTCACATGGATCGGAAAAACCAGCGGCCAATCAATGTCCTTTTCTACCGCGTCCATGAACCCGTCGGTGATGAGCAACGACAGGTTGAACTGGCGCAAGCGCCCGTCCTCGCGTTTGGCGCGGATGAATTCCTTGACGTCCGGGTGGCTCACGTCGAACGTGCCCATCTGTGCGCCTCGACGGCCGCCGGCCGAGGACACGGTGAAGCACATCTTGTCGTAGATATCCATGAACGACAGCGGGCCCGACGTGTATGCACCCGCACCCGACACATACGCCCCCCGCGGGCGCAGCGTCGAGAATTCGTAACCGATGCCACAGCCGGCCTTCAGCGTCAGGCCCGCCTCGTGCACCTTGTCCAGGATGTTGTCCATCGAGTCGTCGATCGTGCCCGACACGGTGCAGTTGATCGTCGACGTCTTCGGCTTGTGCTCCTGCGCGCCGGCGTTGGACGTGATGCGCCCCGCCGGGATCGCGCCGCGGCGCAGCGCCCAGAGGAAACGCTCGTTCCAGTATTTCTGCTTCTCGGGCGTGGCTTCGACGTCCGAGAGCGCCTTCGCGACGCGCTGGTAGGTGTGATCGATCGTCGCGTCGACCGGCTCGCCCTGCTTGGTCTTCAGCCGGTATTTCTTGTCCCAGATGTCGTACGACGCCGGCTGCAGCGGAATCTCCGCCGCGCCGCGCGCGATCTTTTCAAGGCGCACTGTGCTCATGGTGTTCTTCGCCTCCCGCCGCGGCATCCTTTCCGGCCGCGCTTCTTTCCGACTTCACCCGCTCCGCCGCGGTTTTCGCGAGCGAAAGGGCACCCTGCGCCGTCCGGAAAAATCCGGTGCTCTGGCGCTTGGATTCAACTCAGATCGCGTCTCATCGCGGGTCTTCAACACCCCGGGACCGGAAACCACGGGACCGACGCCCCAACTCGCAGCGGACCCAACGGCTTGGTTACGAACTGACCATCCACCACAACATCTTGTGGATGTCGCGGAGGTGTAACCTACGCCCGATCCGGGCCGATGTAAAGCCTCCCGGCGCCCGCCCGATCCGGCGCGGAAAGCTTGAAACGAGTGCTCGCCACCTCAAGCCTTGAGAACGTCCCCGGAGGTGAACTGAGCGCGCGCCCGACGGTCTTGTGCCGCGCCAAGAACGAAGAGACAGGATGTTCCGCATGCTCCCGATCCGCTCGATTCCGCCGTTCCGATTCTGGCCGCTGGCCCTCGCCCTGCTCGGTCCCGTCGCGGCCACGGCCGCCCTGCCGCCCGAAATCGACGGCCAGGCCCTGCCCTCGCTCGCGCCGATGCTCGAGCGCGTGACGCCCGCCGTGGTCAACATCAACTCGAAGACGCGCGTCGCCGTCCGCGATCCTTTCTTCGACGATCCGGTCTTCCGCCGTTTCTTCGGAATCCCGAACGGACCGCGCGAGCGCGTGCAGCAATCACTCGGCTCGGGCGTCATCGTCGACGCAAACAAAGGTTACGTCCTGACGAACAACCACGTCGTCGAAGGCGCCGACGACATCGCGGTCACGATCGCCGACGGGCGTACGGTCAAGGCCCGGGTGCTCGGCACGGACCCCGATTCCGACCTCGCCGTGCTGCAGATCCCCGCGCAGAAACTCTCGGCGCTGCCGGTCGCGGATTCGGCGAAGCTGCGCGTCGGCGATTTCGTCGTCGCGGTCGGCGAGCCGTTCGGGCTCGGACAGACGGTCACCTCCGGCATCGTCTCGGCGCTCGGCCGTACCGGCCTCGGCGGCTCGGGCGTGCAGAACTTCATCCAGACCGACGCCTCGATCAATCCCGGCAATTCCGGCGGCCCGCTGGTGAACCTCCGGGGCGAGCTCGTCGGCATCAACTCGATGATCTTCTCGCCGTCGGGCGGCAACGTCGGCATCGGCTTCGCGATCCCGTCGAACCTCGCGATGGACGTCATGCGCCAGCTGATCGAGTTCGGCGAGGTCAAGCGCGGCGCGCTCGGCGTCGACACGCAGGACGTGACGCCCGAGCTCTCGCACATGCTCGGCCTCGGCGACATCACGCGCGGCGCGGTCGTCACGCGCGTGCGCGCGCACTCGCCTGCCGAAGCGGCGGGCCTCAAGGCGGGCGACGTCATCGTCTCGCTCGGCGGCAAGGCGGTTTCGAGCGATCAGGAGCTGCACAACCTCGAAGGGCTCGGCGCGCCCGGCGCCGCGGTCCAGGTGGGCATCGTCCGCGACGGCAAGCCGATGACGATCGCCGCGACGCTGAAGGCGCAGGAGCTCCACACCGCGAACGGCGACGCGCTCGACGCGCGCCTCGCCGGCGCGGTGTTCGCCGATTCGAACGACAGCCTGCGCCGGCGCGGCATCACCGGCGTCACCGTGACGCGCATCGCCGAGACCAGCCACGCCTACCAGAGCGGCCTTCGCAGCGGCGACGTCATCGCGGCCGTGAACCAGCGCGACATCGACGACGCGGCCGATTTCGAGCGCATCCTGGCGGCGAAACCGCGCCAGCTCGTCTTCACGGTCGTGCGCGGCGATCGCGCGTTCTTCCTGCGCGTTCAGTAAAGCTGTCGGCGACCGCTGGTGCGTGCGTCGCGTCCGCGCAGCGCACGCGCGCGCGTGCTAAGGTTGATGGCGGTTTTCCACCTGCCATTCCCGATACCTGCCATTCCCGATCATGCGCCAGCGCTTCCGCTTCGTCTTCGTGCTCCTCGCCGCGTCCTTTTTCCTCTGCGTCTTCGCAACCGCGTCGGCCGCCGAGGACGAGCTGATCTGGCGCGGCGATCACGCGACCGGCCGCGCGATCATGGACGATCTCGCCAAGCAGTACGCGAAGGAGAAGAAGGGCAAGATCACGCTGCAACCGTTCTCGACCGTGTCCGGCCTCGACGCCGTCGCGCAGGGCACGGCCGACATCGCCGGCAGCGCGCGCGGCAAGTACCTGAAGCGTCCCGAGGAAGCCGGCATCAACTTCGTGCCGGTCGCGCTCGACGCGGCAGTGATGATCACGTACCCGAAGAATCCGGTCGCGAGCCTCACGCTGAAGCAGGTCTACGACATCTACTACGGCCGCATCACGAACTGGAGCGCGCTCGGCGGCGAGCCGAAGGACATCAACCTCTACGGCATCGCAGCGCCGCTCGACGGCGTCGAGTTCAGCGTGCGCGACCTCGTCTTCCGCAACGGCGACCAGCGCGTCGCGGTGCCGCGCCTCTATCTCAACACGACCAAGCTCGAAGAAGGCATCGCGATCGATCCGGCGGGCCTCGGCCTTTCGACGCTCGCGGGCATCCACGCCAACAAGGGCGTCAAGGCGCTCGCGATCGAAGGCGTCAGCGCGACGCCGGCGACGATCGCGGACGGCAGCTACCCGCTCTACATCACGCTCTATCTCGCCGAAAAGGTCGATTCGCCCAAAGAGGCCGCGATCGAGCGTTTCCTCGCATTCCTCAACTCCGATTCGGGGAAGGCGATCCTGCGCAAGCACGATCTCGTGCCGTATTCCGATGCGGCCAACGCGCAGGCGCGCGACGCGACGCGCACGGCTTTCATCGACGCGCACCTCGGCCGCGGACCGGGCACTACGGTGGCCGCGACCGCTCCCGTCGCAGCGGCGGTGCCGACGCCGACGCCGGTGTCTGCACCGCGCGCCACGCTGGAATCGAAGACGCGCATCGCGCCGACAGCCGAAAGCACCGAACAGGCGCGCGCGAACCTCGATCGCGCCAATGCGGCCCGGCAGGAAAAGAAGGAAGCCGCGACGAAAAGCGAATCCGCAACGGTTGTCGCCATGACCGCCGCCCCGGCGACACCGGCGAGCACGGCGAAACCCGCCGACGCCAAGAAGAAGCCGAAAACCGAGGCGAAGCCCGCGAAGAAGAAGGCCGCAGTCGCCAGGACCGCGAAGCCCGCGAAACAGAAAGCGGCGAAACCGGCGAGTTTCGACAACGTCGGCGCCGCGGCGACGACGGCCGCGAAGCCGGCGTCTTTCGGGGATGTCAACGCCGGCACCGCGAGCTCGACCAGCCCCGAGAAGAACTAGCCTTCGCACGAACGTGCGCATCCTCGCGATCTCGCTCGATCTCGACGACACGCTCTGGCCGGTCGACCCGGCGATCCGCCACGCCGAGGAGCAGCTCGATGCGTGGCTGCGCGCCGAGCATCCGGCCGTCGCCGCCGCATTTCCGATTCCGGCCATGCGCGCGCTGCGCGACGCGACCGCGCGCGAGCGGCCCGATCTTGCGCACGATTTCAGCGCGCAGCGCATCCTCACGCTCGAGCGTGCGTTCGCAGCCTCGGGAACGAGTACCGGACACGTCGATGCGGCATTCGAGGTCTACTACGCCGCGCGCAACCGCGTCGATTGCTACGAAGACGCGCCGCGCGCGCTCGCCGCGCTGTCCGCGCACGTGCCGCTGATCAGCGTCTCGAATGGCAACGCCGATCTCGAACGCATCGGCCTGCGCGGTCACTTCCGCGACTGCGTCAGCGCGCGCGACGTCGGGTTCGCCAAGCCCGACGCGCGCATCTTCGAAGCCGCCTGCGCAAGGCTCGGCGTTGCCGCGGAGCACGTGCTGCACGTCGGCGACGATCCTCTGCTCGACGTGGCCGGGGCGCGCGGCGCCGGGCTGCGCAGCGCATGGCTGAATCGCCGCGGCGACGCGTGGTCCCACGGACCTCCGCCGGACCTCGAGATCCGCGATCTCGACGCGCTGGCCGCATGGATACTCGCCCGCGCCGCGTAACGGCGCGGGATCGCAAGGGAGACAACGCATGCAGGCATGGGTCGATGCGGCGGACGCGCCATCCGCGGTGCCGCTGTTCGCGGTGGACAAGGAGCATCTCGGCGAAATCTGCGAGCTGCTCGGCCCGCATGTGCGGCGCTGGTGCGCGGCGAACGCATTCGCCGGCGAATCGGGTCGCTTCGTGCTGATTCCGGGCGACGGCGGCGCGCCGGCCGCCGTGCTCGCCGGCTCCGACCGCAACGATGCGCTGTATGGCCTTTCCTCGCTGCCGCTGCGCCTGCCCGAAGGCGATTACGCGCTCGATGCGCGCGGCCTGCCGCTCGACCGCGCCGACGTCGCGCTCGGCTGGGCGCTCGGCGCGTATCAGTTCGCTCGCTACCGCAAGCCCTCGCGAGCGCCGGCCCGGCTCGTGGTCGACACCGCGACGGCGAAATCCGTGCAGCCGCTCGCCGATGCCGCGTTTCGCGTGCGCTCGCTCGTCAACACGCCGACCGAGGACATGGGGCCGGAACAGCTCGCCGCCGAAGTCGGCGATCTCGCCCGCCGTTTCGGCGCGAGCTATCGCGAATGGATCGGCGACGACCTCCTCGCGGCGAGTTTCCCGACGATCCACGCGGTCGGACGCGCGAGCCACCGCGCACCGCGCCTCGCCGAACTGAGACACGGACCGGCGGACGCGCCGCATCTCGTGCTGATCGGCAAGGGCGTCTGCTTCGACACCGGCGGCCTCGACATCAAGACCGCCGACGGCATGCGCTGGATGAAGAAGGACATGGGCGGCGCCGCGCATGCGATCGCGCTTGCCGCGCTCGTGCTGGAGGCGAAGCTGCCGGTGCGCCTCACGCTGCTCGTGCCGGCCGTCGAGAACGCGATCGCCGGCAACGCGTACCGTCCCGGCGAGGTCGTGCGCACCCGCGCCGGCCTCGCTGTCGAGGTCGACAACACCGACGCCGAAGGCCGGCTCGTGCTCTGCGATGCGCTCGCGTATGCGGCCGAGCAGAAGCCCGACCTGATCCTCGACTTCGCGACGCTGACCGGCGCCGCGCGCGTTGCGCTCGGGCCGGACCTTCCCGCGCTGTTCGCGAACCGCGACGACATCGCCGAAGCGCTGCTCGCGGCTTCGCGCGAGACGCGAGATCCGCTCTGGCGCCTGCCGCTCTGGCGTCCGTACCTCGCGATGCTCGATTCGCACGTCGCCGATCTCGCGAACGCCGGCGCTTCGCGCCACGCCGGCGCGATCACCGCCGCGCTGTATCTCGAGCGGTTCGTTCCGGAAGCGCAGCCGTGGTGCCATCTCGACGTCTACTCGTGGAACGACGGCGAGCGTCCCGGCAAGCCGCGCGGCGGCGAGGCGCAGGGTCTGCGCGCATATTTCGCGTTCGTGCGCCGACGCTACGCGGGTTAACCGTTCGAAAAACCTGTCGAAGCCGCCGTACCGTCATCCGGCGAAGGCCGGAATCCGGTTTTGCGGCACGTCAGGAAAATGGATTCGGCATTCGCCGGAATGACGGCTAGGGAGGCGGAGGCGGCTCGGCTGCGTCAGCCTTCGTCGCGTCGGCCTTCATCGCTTCGACTTCCGCCTCCGAGCGCGGCGTCGCGACGAGCGTGATGCGCGCCTTGCGGCCGTCGCCGTTGCCGAAGAGCGTCTCGATCTCGGCGCGCTGGCCCGGAACCGCGCCGAGGCGCGGCGATGCGCGAAGGTAAGCATCGCCTTCGGCGATCTCGTCGAGATCGACGCTGACCGGGATCACGTTCGCGCGGCGCACGACCGTCGGCGCGTCGGCGAGCACGCGAAAGCGCCAGGCGTGCCCTGCGGGATCGCCGATGGTGACGTCGCCCGGTTCGCCGAAACGCACGAGCAGCGTCGGCGCGGCGATTTCCCTGCCGTCGATGCTGAATTCCATCGCGACTTCGCAATACGTCGAGCCGGCGGGCTGTGCGTGCGCAGCGGCGGCGAACGAGACCAGCGCGGCGAGGATGGAGGAGGCCGCAAAACGAGCGATCATGCAAGGTCTCCGTGTTGCAGTGCGCTGGCTTCCCGCCTTCGCGAAGACGGCAGGGAAGGCTTGCGTCTCTCCGAGGAACGACGGAATGGCTCGCGCCCGTCGGATGGAGGGACAGCAGATGGGCTTCGCCTCGAAGCACGAACGAAGGAAAGACTTCGCATGGACACGCGAAGTTCAGGAGCGGATGTCCCTGCAACGTAAAGCCCGGCTCTCGGCCGGGCCTTCGTTCGATGGCCGGACTCCCGACCGAAGCGCTCAGTCCACTTCGGTCGGCAGGATCGCGCCATGCGGCAGCACGCGCGCCGCGAGCTTCGTGTCGGTGCGGATCAGCGAGATCTCGTCGGCGAGGACGTGCGCGGCCTCGTCGAGCACGACGTCGCGCTTCTCCTTCGCCGCTTCCTCGCGCTTGAGGTCGGCGCGGATGTCGCGCTCGTCGGGCTGGAGGCCGTCGTCGGTCTCGTTGCCCGCGACCGCTTCGCCGTTCGGCTTCGTCGACGTGCCGTTCTTCGCATCCTGCATGATCTTCTGCTGCGTCTTGACGGCGGGATCGGACTCCGGCGTCGCGCTCGCGCTTTCGCGCGCTTTGCGCTTGGCTTCTTCCTCGTCACGCTGCTTGCGGCGCGCATCCTCGTTCAGCGAGACGGTCTTTTCGCTGCGCAATGCGCGCGCATCGGCGATCTCGGCCGCGAGGTTCTGCCATTCGACGTTCTTCGCCGTGCGCGCATC
This sequence comes from Rhodanobacteraceae bacterium, assembly GCA_035545255.1. Lineage (GTDB taxonomy): Bacteria > Pseudomonadota > Gammaproteobacteria > Xanthomonadales > Rhodanobacteraceae > Dokdonella_A. Next base: position 7,375 of record DASZYR010000077.1, on the reverse strand, counting down.
GTGGCGCTCGACGAGCGTCGGCACGATCGGCTTCAGGTCCGCGACCGGCTGGTACTTCGCGGGCGCGATCGACGTCCACGGCAGCGCGTTGTCGTAGCTCGATTCGCCGAACTCGCTCGCGTCGACCGTCAGCGGGAAGCTGATGTCGGGCGTCACGCCGCGCAGCTGCGTCGAGCCGCCGTTGACGCGGAAGAACTGCGCGATCGTCATCTTGACCTCGCCGTACTCGGGCTTCTCGTTCCGCGCGAGCTCGTCGAGATCGACGAGGTTCTGCACGGTGCCCTTGCCGAACGTCGGCTCGCCGATGATGACGCCGCGGCCGTAATCCTGGATCGCGGCGGCGAAGATCTCCGACGCCGACGCCGAAGCGCGGTTGACGAGCACCGCGAGCGGGCCGTCCCAGGCCATGCCGGGATGCGGATCTTCTTCCTCTTCGACCTGACCCGAGGCGCTCCTGACCTGCACGACCGGGCCCTTGTCGATGAAAAGTCCGGTGAGATCGGTCGCCTCGGCGAGCGAGCCGCCGCCGTTGTTGCGAAGGTCGACGATGACGCCGTCGACTTTCTCCTTCTTGAGCTCGCCGAGCAGCTTCTCGACGTCGCGCGTCGCGCTCTTGTAGTCGGCGTCGCCGCGACGGCGCGCGTCGAAATCCTGGTAGAACGTCGGCAGCGAGATCACGCCGATGTGGCGCACGTGATCGCCGGCCTTGACCTCGATGACGGACTTCTTCGCGGCCTGCTCCTCGATCGAAACCTTCTTGCGCGTCAGCGCGAGCGTGAAGTGCTTGCCGTCGGGACCGGCATCGGCCGGCAGGATCTCGAGGCGGACGACCGTGTCTTTCGCGCCGCGGATCTTGTCGACGACGTCGTCGAGCCGCCAGCCGACGACGTCGACGATCGCGCCGTGCTCGCCCTGCCCGACGCCGACGACACGGTCGCCGACCTTGAGCTTGTCCGAGAGCGCAGCCGGGCCACCCGGAACGATCTCGCGGATCGCGGTGTAGTCCTCGTCGCGCTGGAGCACGGCGCCGATGCCCTCGAGCGAGAGCTTCATCGCGATATCGAAGTTCTCCGACGCGCGCGGACCGAGATAATTCGTGTGCGGCTCGATCGACATCGCGTACGCGTTCATGAACGTCTGGAAGACGTCCTCGCTGTTGAGCTGGTGCACGCGGTCGAGATAGTTCGCGTAGCGCTTGTCGAGCGTCTCGCGGATGTCCTTGTCGGCCTTGCCGGCGAGCTTCAGGCGCAGCCAGTCGTTCTTGATGCGCTTTCGCCAGAGGTCGTCGAGCTCGGCTTCGCTCTTCGCCCAGGGCGCCTTCTCGCGGTCGAACTGGTAGCTCTCTTCCTTCGTGAAGTCGAAACCTTTCGGCAGGAGGCCGCGCGCATACGCGACGCGCTCGCCGACACGCTGCTCGTATAGGTTGAAGATCGCGAACGGCGCGGTGAGATCCTGATCGTAGATCGCGTCGTCGAGCTTGGTCTTGTACTCGCCGAAGCGGTCGATGTCGGCCTCCGTGAAGAAGAGGCGGTCGCTGTCGAGCGAATCGAGGTAGCGCTTGAAGATCTCGGCCGACATCGCATCGTCGAGCGCCATCGGCTTGTAGTGGAACTTGGTCAGGAAGCGGGTCGCCCAGACGGCGGCTTCGCCTTCCGACGGCGTGGGCTTCACCAGGAGCGGCGCTGCCGCGTCCGGAGTCGGCTTCGCGAAGACCGGGCCGGCCAGCGCGACGAGGGTCAATGCCCACAACAGCTTCCGCATTCCGTTTCTCCATGGCGATCCCTTCGGATCGCGCGCTTTCGAATCGCACTCTCGGCGTTCCGCGCCTTGCGGAACGCGCATGCCGTCCCGATTCAACGCGGCCCGGCGCTTACCTCAGCTGAACCGATCGCCCGGGCCCGCGTCAGGCAACGTCGACGTAGCCTGCCGCATGAGCCATCTGGTCCGCATGGTACGACGAGCGCACGAGCGGGCCGGAAGCCACATGCTGGAATCCCAGGCGATAGCCGAGGTCCTCCAGCTTCCCGAACTCCTCCGGAGTCCAGTAGCGGATGACCGGGTGATGATGGGGCGTCGGCTGCAGGTACTGGCCGATCGTAACCATATCGACCGCGTGGCTGCGCAGATCGTTCAACGCTTCCTCGACCTGCCCGAACGTCTCGCCGAGTCCCAGCATGATGCCGGACTTCGTCGGAATCGACGGATGCTCGGCCTTGAAGCGCGAGAGAAGATCGAGCGACCAGTCGTAGTCGGCTCCGGGCCGCACTTCGCGATAAAGCGCGCGCACGGTCTCGAGGTTGTGGTTGAAGACGTCCGGCGGATCGCCGGCGAGCGCCTCGAGCGCGCGCTCGACACGGCCCTTGCCGCGGAAGTCGGGCGTCAGGATCTCGATGCGGATCGTCGGGTTCTCGAAGCGGACGGCCTTGATGCACGCCGCGAAATGCGCCGCGCCGCCGTCGCGGAGGTCATCGCGGTCGACCGACGTGATGACGACATACTTGAGGCCCATGTCGCGGATCGTGCCGGCGAGATGCGCCGGCTCCAGCGGATCGGGCGGCTTCGGCCGGCCGTGCGCGACGTCGCAGAACGAGCAGCGCCGCGTGCAGACCTCGCCGAGGATCATGAACGTCGCGGTGCCCTTGCCGAAGCATTCGTGGATGTTCGGGCAGGAGGCTTCCTCGCAGACCGTGACCAGCCGGTTCTCGCGCAGCTTCGCCTTCAGCCTGGCGACCGCGTTGCCCGGCGGGATGCGCACGCGGATCCACGAAGGTTTCCGCAGCACCGGCGCGTCGGCGAAGCTCGCGCGGTTGCGCGCGATCTTGTCCGCGCCGAGCTCCTTGTCCGGCGCGTCGACGACCGTCAGCGGAATCGCCTTCGCAGGCGGCGCCATCGCGGAATCCGGTGTGTCTCGTTCGCTCATGCCGGCTGGGCGGCGCGCTCGGCGCCGCCGGATTCGTTGCGGGGAAGATGCGCGGCGTCGATCGCCTCGAGCCCGAGCTGGCGGGCCAGCTCGCCGATCAGGACCGCTTCCACCGCGGCGAGCGATCCTGGTCCGCCCAAGTCTAGCACCTGCGTCACCGCAAGCCCCTGATAGCCGCAGGGATTGATGCGGTGGAACGGCTCGAGATCCATGTTGATGTTGAACGCGAGCCCATGGAACGTGCAGCCGCGCCGGACGCGAAGCCCGAGCGCCGCGACCTTCGCGTCGCCGACGTACACGCCGGGCGCGCCGTCGCGGCGCACGGCGACGATGTTCCAGGTTTCGAGCGTATCGATGATCGCCTGCTCGATCCGGCGCACGAGCTCGCGCACGCCAAGCCCGAGGCGGCGAAGGTCGAGCATCGGATACGCGACGATCTGGCCGGGTCCGTGATAGGTCACTTGCCCGCCGCGATCGACCGGGATCACCGGGATCTCGCCCGGCACGAGCACGTGCTCCCAGCGGCCGGCCTGGCCCAGCGTGAAGACCGGATCGTGCTCGACGATCCAGAGCTCGTCCGGCGTGTCCGCGCCGCGCGCGTCGGTGAACGCCTGCATCGCGCGCCAGACGGGCTCGTAGGGCTGGCGGCCGAGTTTTCGGACGAGAAGCTGCGACGGCATCGGGTCAGTGTGGGTATGGAGCCGCGATTTCACAATGCGCCGACCCCGCGGCGGACCGTTCCGCGCCACAATTCCATGAGTAGACTCGGCAACAGGAATCTGGCTTCCGGGGAGGCGTCATGGATTCTCGCTCGTTGGGGCTCGGCATCGTACTCGTTCTCGGCGCGCAGGCGAGTGTCGTTCGCGCCGGCGAAGGCGATGATTCCGCGCTGGCGCAATACCAGCAGACGCAGCTCTCGCTCTACGACGCGCTCGTCGCCGATTCCTCGCCGCGGACGCAAGTGCTGGCGGGCCGGCTCTACTTCGACGACACCGATCTGCGCCTTCGTCCGAAAGTCGCCGACGTCGTCGCGCGCGCCGGGAACTTCGCGCCCGACGATGCGTTCGTGCAGTGGATGGCCGCCGACGTCGGCCGTTACTCGACCAGCCAGTGCGGCCCAGTGAAGTATCCGGAACGCGAAGTCGCCGCGCTCGTGCGTCTGGAGCCGGACAACGCGGCCGCTCTTTCGTACGCGGCCGCGCTCGCGCAGGCGAAGAACGATGCCGATGCGACCGACGAAGCGCTCGCGCGCATGGCCGCCGCCAAGCGCGCGGACGATCACGCCGGCGAGGAAATCGCGACGTGGCGAGCCGTGTATCTCGCCCATCCGCCGTCCGACGACCAGGGCCTCGAAGCATCGCTGGAAGGCCGCGACGCGCCGGAGCAGGCGGCGCTGCAGCATGCGCTCATGAAGACGTCGTTCCGCTCCGCGCCAACGAGCGATGCGCTCGCAAGCGCTTGCAAGCCCGATGCGAATTCCGCGCGCACCTGGCAACGGATCGGCTGGTGCGTCGACGCGGGCCTCCTGCTCGCGCAGAAGGGCAACAGCTTCGCGCTCCGCGACGAAGGTGTCGCGATGCTCGACGCGGCCGGCGCAACGAGCGAGGATCTCGCCGATCTCCGCCGCGGGCTCGCATGGCTCAAGGCCAACGCGGCCAGCTACGTCAATACGAACGCGTTCTCCGATACACCCGAAGAGCGCGACGCGGATTGGGAAGGCGCGCCGAGCGAGATCGAAGCGACGCGACGGCGTCTCGCGCGGCTCGGTCTCCCGGCGACGCCGCCCGCCAGCTGGGCGGCGCCGAGCGAGCGCGGCGCGGATACGGCCGAAGGCAAGGCTTCGACCGCGGCGTGGCAGGACTACGTCACGGGCCTCGTCGACGAAATGCGCGGCAGCAGCGACGCGCGCGAACAGGCGCTCGCGCTGACATCGGCCGCCGAGATGCCGTGGCTGGACACGGCTTCGGCCGGGGATGCCGCCAAGAACGAGGCGGCCGGGAATCGCGCCAAGCTCGTCGGACTTGCCGCGAGCCATCGCGGCGACGTGCTCGTGAACTGGCTCGCTGCGGCATCCGCGAGCACCGGGGAGAAATCCGATTCCGCGACACTCGCGAACCTTCAGCGCATCGATGGCGACAACGCAGCCACATGGGCGCTTTCCTTCGGTGCGCCCGACGCCGATGCGGACGCGACGCTGCAACGGATGGCGGCGAGCCGACGTTACGACGAGCACTACATCGATCTGCTCGGCGTCTGGGATCAGGCGATCGCGCGGCACGGCGTTCCCGAGGACATGGCCGATACGATCGGGAGCCTCATGCCGACGTCGGCGAAGACGCTGTCGCCCGACGACGCGCGCGCAACGATGAGCGTCATGTTCGCGGTCACCGGCGCGTTTTCGGCGATCCGCTACAACGCGCTCGACGCCGCGTGCGCGAACGCCGAAACCGCGCGGCGCGCATCGTGCGCGGCGGTCGGGCGACTCATGTTCGACAGCGGACGCTCGCTGCTGACGGTCAGGATCGGCGAGATGATGCTGCGCAAAGCGGACGCGCTCGACGACGCCGATCGCAAGCGGGCGCGCCAGCTCGCCTGGTGGACGCAGAACACGATGGAGGCGTTCGCCGATGGCGCTTCGCCCGGCCGTTACCTCGAAGACACGCTCGCGTCGAAGAACGAGCTCGACGCGATCCGCGCCGCCATGGCGCGAAGCGGCAAGCTCGGTCCGCCGGCCGGCTGGGAATCGCCGGCGGAACAGGCCGAACGGAAGAAACGCGAGCAGTGATTCCGAAGCGCGCCGCGCGAGGCGCGGACCAGGCTGACGCGATCGGCAGCAGGAAATCCGCTGCGCAATCGAGCACGATCTCCGGATAGCGCCCGGCGATCGCCTGCCGCGTCGTCTCGCCCGCCGCCGCATCGACGGCCCCCGGCACGAACGCCTCGTCGCGTGCGGTCGCGCTCGGCCATTGCGCGTGGCTGTACCAGAGTCCGTCGCTGCCGCGATGCAGGCGCGAGCCTGGCGAGCCGCGCTCGGAACGGAGCGGGTGGAGACGCGCGACCACGCCTCGACGAACGACGCCTCGGAACCGGGATGGAGCCGCCATCGGTAAAGGACGATGTAGCAGGGGCTCGCGGTCGCCGGCGTCGAAGTCATATGTCGCTTTGCGCTCGACGACCTGACCGTCTCGCGTCAGAGCGTCCAGCGGATTCCGTCGCTCGCACGCAGCGCCGCGTGCGTGGCGTCGTAATGCTCGCGGTCCGGGCACGTGAAGCTGACCGAGACCGCGAGATAATTCCCTTCGCGCGAAGGCCGCACGCGCTGGCTGCCGGCCAGCACGCTGACACCGGTGCTCTCGACGATCTCGGGCACGCGGCGCTCGAGGTCGGCGTCGGCGCGTCCCATCGCGGTGATTTCGAAAACGCCGGGAAACTGGAAACCCTGTCCCGGCTGTTCGGCCTTGAGCTCGTCGAGATCCTTCACGGTGTTCCCTGCTTCGGTTCGGCGGCGTTCCCGAGCGCCGTCGAGGTCGCGGGGCCCGCATCGCCCTTGAACCACATCCACACGCCGTCGGAGAGACGCTTGAAGAAGCCGCCCTCGGGCGCGTCGGCGAGCGAGATCAGCGGCTGCTCGACCAGGGTTTTGCCGTCGAGCGCGACTTTCAAGTCACCGACCTTCTGCCCTTTCTTGAACGGCGCGACGAGCCGCGAGGGCACGTCGATCGTCGCCTTGAGATCGCCGTAGCGGCCGCGCGGCAGCGTGACCAGCACGTCGCTGTCGACGCCGAGCGCAATCGTCGGCGCCGCGCCCTTCCAGAGCTCGGGCGTCGCGAGCGGCGTGTTCTTCGCATAGAGCTTGTGCGTCTCGAAGAAGCGGAACCCGTAGTTGAGGAGCTCCTGGTTGTCGTCGGCGCGCTGCTTTTCGCTCGGCGCGCCCATGACGACGGCGATCAGGCGCTGGTCGCCATGGACCGCGGACGTCGCGAGACAGAAGCCGGCTTCGCTCGTGTGACCGGTCTTGATGCCGTCGACCGAGGAATCGCGCCAGAGCAGCGTGTTGCGATTGTGCTGCTTGATGCCGTTCCACTCGAATTCCTTGATCGCGTAGATCTTGTATTCCTCGGGATAATCGCGGATCAGCGCGCGCGACAGGATCGCGACGTCGTGCGCGGTGGTGTAGTGATCGGGATTCGGCAGGCCGCTCGCGTCGACGTAGTGCGTGCCGGTCATGCCGAGCTGCGCGGCGTATTGGTTCATCAGCTGCGCGAACGTTTCTTCCGATCCGGCCGTGTGCTCGGCGAGCGCGATCGCGGCGTCGTTGCCGGACTGGATGATCATCCCGTAGAGCAGATCCTTCAGCGACACCTGCGAGTTGAGCTGAAGGAAGCTCGTCGAGCCGTCGGTGCCTGCGCCGCCCGAGCGCCAGGCCTTCTCGCTGATCGTGACCGGATCGTCCAT
>DASZYR010000076.1:0-3627 GCA_035545255.1 Rhodanobacteraceae bacterium | reverse complement strand
ATCGGCGCGCCGGCCGACTGCCCGCGCTGCGTCAGCGTGATGTCGAGCAGGCGCGCCGCCTTGCGCGCGTCGTCGTAGAAGAGCTCGTAGAAATCGCCCATGCGGAAGAACACGAGCGTGTCCGGATACTCCGCCTTCGCGGCGAGGTACTGGCGCATGAGCGGGGTATGCTCGCGTACGGACGCGTCTGGATCGGTTCGGTTCATCGTTTGCAGACGCTCAGCGGTAAACGGCGTCGTGGTCGCCGACGTTGATCGGCACGATCTGTTTCTCGCGGATGATGAAGTCGATCGTGATGCGATACGAGAGGTTGATCGAGACGGAATGCAGTCCTGCGAACTTGCCGGCCAGCGCGCGCATGCGCAGCGATGGATGATGCGGGTTCGCCTGCAGCAGCAAAAGCATCTTGCGGTATTGCTCGCGGACCTCGGGATGACGCTTCAGGAACCGTGCGGCTCTGCGGTTGTACCGCTCGGTGAAGATGAGGACATGCGTCACGCGAGCTTGACCAGGCGCTTCATGTGCGCGTCGACCGATTCCTTGACGAAACGGCCGGCGGCAAGGTCGGCCTGGCTCTCCGCGAGCGCGGCGCTGAGCTCGCACTCGCGAAGATAGCGGTAGTGCTCGATGTCCATGACGACGAAGCGTTCCTTGCCGCGCACCGAGACGGTAGCCTCCGGCGAATCGGCCAGGGCTTCGGCGATCGCGGAAACGCCCTGCGTCTTGAGATGATTGGCGCTGATCGTGGTCACGGCGAGACCTCACTTTTCACCGACGTGAATCGTATCATGAATCGTGCGATCAACAATACGATATATCGCGCGATCGCATCCGGTCGATCCGGCAAAGTAGAGTATGCTCGAACGATGATGACCACCGAGACGGGCCCGCTCGACGTCCCCACCGACGCCGATCTTCGCGAGCACGCCGACACCGTCGCCGAGATCCTGCTCGCGCGAGGCCAGACGATGGTCGCGGCCGAGTCGTGCACCGGCGGCTGGATCGCGAAGACGCTGACCGACGTCGCGGGCAGCTCCGCGTGGTTCGAGTGCGGAGTCGTCGCATACAGCTACGAAGCCAAGGAATCGCTGCTCGGCGTGCAACCGCAGACGCTCGCGCGCACGGGCGCCGTGAGCCAGGAGACCGTCGTCGAGATGGTCTCGGGCGCGCTCGCGCGCTACGGCGCGAGCGTCGCCGTCGCCGTCACCGGCATCGCCGGTCCTTCGGGAGGCACGCCGGGCAAACCGGTCGGAACGGTCTGGATCGGCTGGAAACGTCGCGGCGGCTATGCGCGATCCGAGCTCTTCCATTTCGACGGCGACCGCGAAGCCGTCCGACGCCAGACCGTCGCCGCGGCGCTCGAAGGCGTGCGTCGCGTTCTTACGAGCTGACGCGGTTTTTGCGTCTCGCGCGTCGCGGACGCTGTGGGATAATCCTCGCCGACAGTTCATCGGCGCGTGTCTTAATCCCTGAGACGCGCGCGCGGCAATCTCGCCGCATGAACCGAATCGACGAGGTCAAGGCAATGGACGACAACAAGCGCCGCGCGCTCGCATCCGCACTCAGCCAGATCGAAAAGCAGTTCGGCAAGGGTGCGGTCATGCGCATGGGCGACAAGGCCGACGAAGCGATCGACGTCGTCTCGACGGGCTCGCTCGGCCTCGACGTCGCGCTCGGCATCGGCGGCCTTCCGCGCGGCCGCGTCGTCGAGATCTACGGTCCTGAATCGTCCGGCAAGACGACGCTGACGCTGCAGGTCATCGCGAACTGCCAGCGCAACGGCGGCACCGCCGCGTTCGTCGACGCCGAGCACGCGCTCGATCCGTCGTATGCCGAGAAGCTCGGCGTCAACGTCGACGATCTCCTCGTTTCGCAGCCCGACACCGGCGAGCAGGCGCTCGAGATCGCCGACATGCTGGTCCGCTCGAACGCGGTCGACGTCGTCGTCATCGACTCGGTCGCCGCGCTGACGCCGAAGGCCGAAATCGAAGGCGAGATGGGCGATTCGCACGTGGGCCTGCAGGCGCGCCTGATGTCGCAGGCGCTGCGCAAGCTGACAGCGAACATCAAGAAATCAGGCACTTTGGTCATCTTCATCAACCAGATCCGCATGAAGATCGGCGTGATGTTCGGCAACCCCGAAACGACGACGGGCGGCAACGCGCTCAAGTTCTACGCCTCGGTGCGCCTCGACATCCGCCGAATCGGCGCGGTCAAGCGCGGCGAGGAAGTGGTCGGCTCGGAGACGCGCGTCAAGGTCGTCAAGAACAAGGTCGCGCCGCCGTTCCGGCAGGCCGAGTTCGAGATCCTCTACGGCGAGGGCTCCTCTCGCGAAGGTGAGCTCATCGAGCTCGGCGTCAACCACAACCTCGTCGACAAGTCGGGCGCGTGGTACAGCTACAACGGCGAGCGCATCGGGCAGGGCAAGGACAACACGCGGCTTTATCTCAAGGAGCATCCGGAGATCGCGGCCGCGATCGATGCCCAGCTGCGTGCGAAACTGCTGACGGGCAATGCGATCGCCGGCACGCAGCGGGCCGAGGAAGTCGAGGAAGCCTGAGTCCATGGCGAACGGGAGGGGGCGGCCCTGGGCCGCAGTGCTGGGCGTGGCGGCGGTCATCGCCGCCGTCATGATCGCGTGCCAGTTCGCGCCGGATCCTTACGCGCCGAAAGAGCTCGGAGACGGCGTTTCGGTGACGGGGCAGATCACGACGGCACAGGTTCCCGCGATGCGGGCGAGGGGTTTTCGCACGATCGTCAACATGCGCATCGACGACCAGGCGCCGGGCCAGCCGAATTACGCCGAGATGATGAAGGCCGTGCAGGACGCGAAGCTCGGCTACGGCTACGTGCCGCTTCGCAAGGGACCGCTCGCGCCGGTGCAGATCGAATCGCTCATGACGGCGCTCCGCCGGTTGCCGAAGCCGGCGCTGCTCTACGGCGAGCCGCGCGAGCACGTCGCGCGCGCGTGGGCGCTCGCCGAAGCGTCGAAACCGGACGGTCTCGATGCGGCGACGATCCTCGCGGCCGTGAATGCGGTCGGTCCGTCGGCCGAGAACATCGACCAGCAGGTCGAATCGCGCATCGCGGCGCGGAAGAAGCAATAAAGCGAGGCCGATCCGCCGATCGAAGCGCATGCGCAAGCCTCGCAAAGATGCGGCACCGGAAGATGCATACGGTCGCGGGCTCGGCCTGCTCGGCCGCCGCGAGCATTCGGTGCGCGAGCTGAAAACGAAACTCGCCCGGAAAGGCCACGCGAAAGAAGAAATCAGCGACGCGGTCGGCCGGCTCGCCGATCGCAAATACCAGAGCGACGACCGCTTCGGCGTCAGCATCGCGCGCACGCGCGTCGCGCAGGGTTACGGGCCCCTGCGTATCCGCGCGGAGCTGAAATCGCACGGGCTTTCCGATGCCGCTATCCGCACGGCGATCGACGCGACCGAGGCCGATTGGCGCGCGCTTGCGGAAAGTCAGCTGAGGCGCCGTTTCGGCGGGAAGGCTTCGGCGGCCGCCGACGAGCGCGCCCGCCGCGCCCGGTTTCTCTTGCGCCGCGGCTTCGATCCGGCGACAGTAAAGGCCGTCACCCGCGCCGAAGTGGACGATTCCTCCGAATTCGATTGATTCGTC
>DASZYR010000075.1:0-15514 GCA_035545255.1 Rhodanobacteraceae bacterium | reverse complement strand
TGCCGCGACACCGCCCGCGGCGGCGCCGATGACCGCACTGCCGGCCCCGGCCCGCAAGCCGCCGGCGAAACCGGAGCGGTCGATGAAGCCGGCCGCGAACGGCAAGCCGCCGGTGGCGGCGGGTCCGGTCGCGGCGCCCGCGAAGGCCAATCCGGCACCGCGCGACACCACGCACGCAGGCCCCGGCACGAAGCCGGCCTCGGCACCGGTGAAGCCGGCGCCGGCGGGTGCGATCGCCGCGAGCGCAAAACCGCCGGCCGTGAATGCTCCGGCCAAGGCCGATGCAGCGGTGCCCAAGCCGGACGTTCTCCCGCCCAAAGCGGGCGCTCCCGCACCGAAAGCCGAGACGCCGAAGCAGACGGCCGCCGCTGCGGCGCGTCCGGCGGCGATGACTCCGGCACTGCCGACGGTCTGGGAGCTGCCGTATTCGACGCGCAAGGACCTGCCGGCGATCGAGCTCAGCATGCACGTCTATTCGGCCGATCCGAAGCAGCGCTTCGTCGTCATCAAGGGCGACCGGCGCGTCGAAGGCGACGAGATCGGAGAGGATCTCGTCCTGCGCGAGATCCGTCAGGACGGCATCGTGCTCGAATACAAGGGGCAGCGGTTCTTTTATCCGAGCACGGGACGGTAGGAGCGAAGGTCAGGGCGGGGGCGCGAAATCGGAAGTCGGGATAACCGTGCCGGCTTTTTTCAGGACGCGGACGATCGAATCAAACTCCATCCCTCGCCCCTCGCTTCCAATCCCCTCACCATGTTCGTCACGCTCGAAAGCCGCCGCAAACCGCGTCCGCCCTGGGCGACGCTCTTGATCGTCGCCGCGTGCGTCGTCGCGTTCCTCTGGCTCGCGACGCTGCCCGTCGCGGACCGGCTCGTGGTCATCAACCGCTGGGGCACGGTGCCCTCGACGCTGCTCGATCCGAATGCGCCGTGGCTGCAGCAGCTTTCCGAACTGCGCGCGGCGCGGCTCGTCACGGCGCTCTTCATCCATGCGGACTGGCTGCACCTGACGGGCAACCTCCTCTTCCTCATCATCTTCGGCGTGCCGGCCGAGCGGGCGCTCGGCTTCCGGCGCTTCCTCGCGCTGTTCGTCGTCGGCGGCGCGCTCGCGAACCTCGTCGGCGCGCTGACGCTCGCGGGCACGAGCGCGCCGATCGTGGGCTCCAGCGGCGCCGTTTCCGCGATCGTCGGCGCCTATCTCGCGCTGTTTCCGCGCGCCCGGCTCGGGCTCGTGCTGCCGCTCGGGCTCTTCCTCGAATTCGTGCGCATCCCGGCGCCGCTGCTGATCGGCTTCTGGGCCGGCTTGCAGCTCGTCTTCACCTACGTCGGCCCCGCGTTCGGCGAGGTCGCGTGGTGGACGCACATCGCGGGCTTCCTGATCGGCATCGTGTTCGCGCTGTTGTCGCGGCCTGCGATCGCGAGGCGGCTGCGCGAATAGGGTGGGCTTCAGCCCGCCGCGGAAACGATGCGAGGTGGGCCAAGGCGCACCCTATGGACCGTGCTGATGCGAGGTGGGCCAAGGCCCACGGATGGTCCGCGCTCCCGCCAATCCATAGGGTGGGCTTCAGCCCACCATCAACGCGGATCGGAACCGAGGTCCTCGCAAATCATCGCAGCGACTTCCCGAAGCGATCGAAGCGCAGCGCGCCGCTGCCCTTGTAGTCGGCCGAGACGAGGATGCGCTCGGCGCGTCCGATCAGCTTCTCGCGCGAAACGAGGCCGAACCAGCGCGAGTCCTCGCTGTTGTCGCGGTTGTCGCCGAGCATCAGGTAACGATCCTTCGGTATCGTCATCGGACCGAAGTCGTCGCGCTCGGCGCGGCGCGCGAGCCACTGGATCTTGCGACGGTCGCCCGCGACGTCTTCGGCGAGCTCGAGCGCCCTGACGCCATGCCGCAGCGGCTCGTCGACGAAGCCGAGCGGCTCGTAGGTCGCGGCAGCGCCGTTGACGAGGAGCTTCTTGCCGCGCATCTCGATCGTGTCGCCCGGCAGGCCGATCACGCGCTTGATCAGGCGCGTGCCGTCCTCGGGCGAAGAGAACGTCACGATGTCGCCGCGCGCGGGCTCGCCCGTGTGCGCGAGGACGACGTCGGTGAGCGGCAGCTTGAGATCGAACGCGAGCCGGTTGACGAAGACGACGTCGCCTTCGAGCAGCGTCGGGTGCATCGACGCCGACGGAATCGGATTCCAGTCGGCGACGGCGGTGCGGAACACGCCGAGCAGCAGCACGAACGCCAGCAGCTGACGGTTGTCGCGAAGCCAGGTCCCGAGGCGCGTTCGCATCGCGCTCATCCTTTCCGGTTGCCCTCGCCGGACGGCGGTTTCGCGCGCAGCGTCAGCGCCTTCAGCGCGTTCAGCGCTTCGTTGAGCGCGTAATCGTGCTCGACGCCGCGATCGATCGCGCGCGCCGGCGACGGCGAGTCGTTCTCGGCGGCGCCTTTCAGATGGTTGCGCAGGTCGCGCTCGCCGAGGATCGCCGACGGCGAGGCCTCGCGCTGGCTGAGCGCGAGATCCTGTAGCGCGATGTCGGGCTGGATGCCGGCAGCCTGGATCGAGATTCCGCTTGGCGTGTAGTAGCGCGCCGTCGTCAGCTTGACCGCGTGCTCGGCGTCGAGCGGCAGGACGGTCTGCACCGAGCCCTTGCCGAACGTGCGCCGTCCCATCAGCAGCGCGCGATGGTTGTCCTTCAGCGCGCCGGCGACGATTTCGGCCGCCGACGCGGTGCCGTTGTCGACGAGCAGCACGAGCGGCGCGCCCTTCAGCACATCGCCGGGCGATGCGTGGAAGCTCAAGTCGGCTTCCTTGAGGCGCCCCTTCGTCGTCACGATGACGCCGTCGTCGAGGAAGATGTCGCTGACCTCGACAGCCGAGGTCAGGAGTCCGCCCGGATTGCTGCGCAGATCAAGCACCAGGCCGCGCAGCGGCGCCCTGTTGTCCGCCTGCAGGCGCTCGATGCGCCGGTGCAGCTGCGCGCCGGTGTCCGCCTGGAACTGGCTGATACGCACATACGCATAGCCGGGCTCGAGCAGGCGCCCGCGCACGCTCGCGACGCGGATCACCTCGCGCTTGAGACGGATGTCGACGGCATCGGCCGCGCCTTCGTGCACGACGCCGAGCGTGATGTCCGTGCCGACCTTGCCGCGCAGCTTGCCGACGGCCGAGTCGAGATCGTCCGATTGCACGGGCTTGCCGTCGATGCGCACGATGACGTCGCCGGCCTTGATGCCGCCGCGCTCGGCCGGCGAATCGTCGATCGGCGCGACGACGCGCAGCGTGCCGTCGACCTGCACGACCTCGATGCCGAGCCCGTTGTAGCTGCCGGTCGTGTCTTCGGTGAGATCGTCGATCTGGCGGCGATCGAGGTATTCGCTGTGCGGATCGAGCCCGGCGAGGAGTCCGCGGATCGCGGCCTGCATCAGCTCGTGATCGTCGACGTTCTCGACGTAGGCCTGCTTGACGAGGCTGTAGACCGCGGTGAACGCGCGGATGTCCTGCATGTCGACCGAGTTCTTCGGCGCGGCCGGCTTCTTCGCGGCCGGCGGCGCGTCGTCGGCGCTCGACGCCACGTCGGCGGGCGGCACGGGAATCTGCGGCGGATCGGCGAACGCGATGCCGCAGAAGGCCAGGAAGACGAAAGGAAGCAGGCGCGGAGACATCGGAGGAACCTCGGAGGCGTTCGGCGACGAGTGTAAACCCGCGACATGGCTCGTGCCGTGAGAGCGTTCAAGCGGATTTTCGATTTGACAGGGTCGGCGCAGTGGAGTTCAGCGAATGTGCCTGCGATCACCGAAGATCGAACCACGAAGACACCGAGAACAGCAGACCGGGCCGGCGAATCCCAGCGGTCACCGCTCCCGCTTTGCGGGAGAGTCGTGCCGAAGGCACGGGTGAGGGAAAGCTTGAGACGGTATATCGAGATTTCCCTCATCCGCCTGCCGGCACCTTCTCCCGCAAGCGGGAGATAGGGAAGCGCAGCCGAGGGTCGACGCCGCAACAAAGCGAACAAAAGCTCTTCTTTGTGTCTTTGTGCTCTTCGCGATTCGACCTTCCGCTTTCGACCTCTACTTCAACCATCCCTTCGGATCCACCGCCTGCCCCTTCGCCCGCAGCTCGAAATAAACGCCCGCCGTCTTCTGCCCGCCGCTCGCGCCGCTGGTCGCGATCGTCTCGCCGGCGTCGACCCAGTCGCCGACGTCCTTCAGCAGCGTCTCGTTGCAGCCGTAGAGGCTGAGATAACCGTCGCCGTGGTCGACGATGATCATGAGGCCGTAGCCGCGCAGCCAGTCGGCGAACACGACGCGGCCGTGCGAAACCGCGCGCACGGCGCTGCCGGGCTTCGCCGCGACGAGGATGCCGCTGCTCTTCCGTCCGGATTCGTCCTTCGCGCCGAACGCCGTTACGATCTTGCCGCCGATCGGCCAGGCGAGCCGGCCGCGCTGCGAGGCGAACGGCGCGGCGCCGACGAGCTGCTTCGGAATGTCGGCGAACACGTCGCGCAGCTTCTCGATCAGCGCGCCGAGTGATTTCTCGTCCTTGCCGAGCGCGGCGACGCGCGCGCCCTGCTCTTTCAACTTCGCATCGAGATCGGCGACGAGCGTTTCGCGCTCGCTGCGTTCGGCGTCGAGACGCGATCCCTCGGCCGCGCGCGCGTCGCGCGTCGACGCGAGCTCGGCCGTCGCCTTGCGGATCGAGGCCTGCACGTCGGCGAGCGCCTCGAGATCGCGGCTCAGGTTGTCGATGCGGCCGATGCGCGCGCGCTGGAAATAACGGTTGTAGGCAAGGACGCGCGCGATCGCGGCGACGTCGTCCTGCTGCAGCAGGAGCTTCAGCTCTTCGTCGCGGCCGAGCGCATAGGCCGATCGCAACAGCGCAGCGAGCGCATCGCGCTGCGTCTTCAGTGCGGCTTCGAGCGCGACGCGCTTCGCGTCGAGATGCCCGAGCTCGCCTTCCTCTGCGGCAATCTTCTCGTCGAGCGAGTGGACATCCTTCGCGACTGCCGCGACTTCGGTTTCCTTCGCGCGGAGCGCGGCGGCAGCCTCGTTGCGCTCGCCTTCGGTTGCGCGCTGCTCTGCGACGAGCGCCTTGATCTCCGCGCGCACCGCGTCGAGCTTGCGGCGCGCCTCGGCCTCCTGCGCGGCGTGCGCCGGATCGGGTTTCGCGCCCTCGTCGGCGGCCTCTACGCGCGGCGCGGACGCGAGCAGCGCCAGCGCGACGACCAGCGCGACCCGGGCGATCAAGCCGCGAACTCGACCAGGCTGTGGCCGGTCATCTCGGCGGGCTTGGGAAGGTCCATCAGCGCGAGCACGGTCGGCGCGAGATCGCGCAGCGCGCCGTGATGCAGCGTCGCCTTGCGCCCGACGTAGACGAGCGGCACCGGACCGACCGTGTGCTGCGTGTGCGGCACGCCGTTCGCGTCGAGCATCTCTTCGAGGTTGCCGTGATCGGCGCTGATCAGCATCTCGCCGCCGGCCGCGCGGATCGCCTTCTCGATGCGCCCGAGCGCGGCGTCGATCGCCTCGGCGGCCTTGACCGCGGCCGGTTCGATGCCGGTATGGCCCACCATGTCGGCGTTGGCGAGATTGCAGACGATGAAATCGAACCGCTTCGAGAAGATCGCCTCGACGAGCTTGTCCGTGACCTCGGGACAGCTCATCTCGGGCTTCTGATCGTACGTCGCGACGTGCGGGCTCGGCACGAGGATGCGTTCCTCGAGATCGAACGGGGCTTCGCGGCCTCCGGAGAGGAAGAACGTCACGTGCGCGTATTTCTCGGTCTCGGCGATGCGAAGCTGCGAGAAGCCGAGCGAGGAAAGATATTCGCCGAGCGAGTTCCGCATCGATTGCGCGGGATACGCGATCGCGCTGACCGCGAGGCCTTTCTCGTAGTCGGTGAGGCTGACGAACGCCGAAAGCCCGATCCTGCGCGCGCGCGCAAACCCGGTGAAATCGGCGTCGACGAACGCATGCGACAGCTGGCGCGCGCGATCCGCGCGGAAGTTCATGAAGACGACCGCGTCGCCGTCGACGACCTTCGCACCGTCGCCGACGACGGTCGGCTTCACGAATTCGTCGTTCTCGCCGCGTGCGTAGGCGAGATCGAGCGCCTCGGCGGCGCTCGCCGCGTGCAACGGCGCCTTCGCATTCGCGATCGCGTCGTAGGCGAGCTCGACACGATCCCAGCGCTTGTCGCGATCCATCGCGAAATAGCGTCCGCTGACGCTCGCGACGCGCGCGCCCGGAATCGACGCGCATTTCGCTTCGAGCTTGTCGAGCGAAGCGCGAGCGCTTCGCGGCGGCGTGTCGCGTCCGTCGAGGAACGCGTGCACGGCGATGCGCGCGACGCCGCGGCGCGACGCGAGATCGAGCATCGCGAGGATGTGATCTTCGTGGCTGTGCACGCCGCCCGGCGAAACCAGCCCCAGCACGTGCAGCGTGCCGCCGCCCGCGTTCGCGGCGTCGCAGGCGGCGACGAGAGCGGCGTTGTCGAAGAAGCTGCCGTCCCGGATCGCGGCGTCGATGCGCGTCAGATCCTGGTAGACGACGCGGCCGGAGCCGATGTTCATGTGGCCGACCTCGGAGTTGCCCATCTGGCCGTCCGGAAGGCCGACGTGTTCGCCGTGCGTCTCGACCAGCGTATGCGGGCAGGTCGCGAGGAGATGCCGCCAGTTCGGCACGTTCGCGCGCGCGATCGCGTTGTGGCTCTCGTCCTCGCGATGGCCCCAGCCATCGAGGATCAGCAGGAGGATCGGCTTCGGTCGCGCCATCGATCGGTTCCGTTCGGGGAAATTCGATGCGCCCATGCTAGCCGAGGCGTGCTCGACGGGCCATTAAACCCGCCCGCTCCGGGGTGCATCGAAGGCGTACGATCCGCTGCACGGAGAATCCCCATGAAACGCGTTTTCGCCGGTTTCGCGACGGTCCTCGCACTCGCTTTCGCCGTCGGCGCGCCGGCGCGAGGCATCGACGTCGACAAGGTCAACGGCTCGATCCACATCGACGGCGACCAGCAGGCCGGCGATCTTTCGACCGTCAACGGCAGCATCCGTATCGAAAGCGGCGCAAGCGCCGAGAAGCTCTCGACGGTCAACGGCGGCATCGAGGTCGGCGATCGCGTCACGGTCGATTCGATCGAGACCGTCAACGGCGGCATCGAGGTCGGCGCGGGATCGCACGTCGCGCGCACGATCGAGGCGGTCAACGGCCACATCGAGCTCGGCCGGGACGCCGACGTCGCCGGCAGGACATCGAACGTCAACGGACGCATCTCGCTCGACGCGGCGCATGTCGGCGGCGGCATCGAAACCGTTTCGGGCGACATCGACGTCGGCGCGAATTCCCGCGTCGAGGGCGGCATCCTCGTCAAGGAGCAGCATGGATTCTCGTGGGGCAAGAACAAGAATCCGCGCATCGTGATCGGTCCGCACGCGGTCGTCGACGGTGCGCTCGAATTCCGTCGCGAGGTCGATCTCTACGTGAGCGATTCGGCAAGAGTCGGGACGATCACCGGTGCGACCGCGAAGAAATTCCCGGGCGATCATCCGTAGGCGCTGCTTTCTCCCTTTCCTGCTTGCGCAAACGCTGCTCCGACTCCTCATTGCCGGAGCGCTGTTCCCCCTCTCCCGCACGCGGGAGAGGGGAAAGCAGCGCCCGTTTTGCGGACTCTTAACCTCGAGTTGTGGCGCCGCGAACCCTTGCGTTCCTAGAATCGCTTCTTCGATCCCGATTCCGGAACGCCGATGCGCCAGATCCCGCTCGCTACCGCCACGCTCGTCTCGCTCGCGATGATCCTCGCCGCGTGCGGCAAGGAAGAACCCGCGCCGCCGCCCGCACAGACTTCGGCTCCGCAGCCTGCCGCGCCGGCGAAGCCGCCGCCGGTCGTGCCGAGCCCCGAAGGCAAGACGACACCGGCGATCACGGCCGAAGACTTCGCGTCTCGCCTCAAGAAGATCTCCGGCGACGCATTCGAAGGTCGCAAGCCCGGCACGATCGGCGAGCGGATGTCGACGGCATGGATCAAGGATCAGTTCGAGCAGATCGGCCTCAAGCCCGGCAACGGCGGCAGCTGGTTCCAGACCGTGCCGATGGAGGAGACGACGCTGCTCGATCCCGACGCCGTCACGCTCGACATCGCCGCGAAGAACGGCAGCGAGCGTTTTGCCTATCGCACCGACATGATCGTCAATTCGCTGGATGCGAGCCACGATATCGCGGTCACGAATTCGCCCATTGTCTTCGCCGGCTACGGCGTCGTCGCTCCGGAGCAGGACTGGAACGACTACGCCGGCATCGACGTCAAGGGCAAGACCGTCGTCGTGCTCGTCAACGATCCCGGCTGGGGCGATCGCGACGAATCGCTGTTCCGCGGCCGCGCGCTGACTTATTACGGCCGCTGGACGTACAAGTACGAGGAAGCCGCGCGCCACGGCGCCGCCGCCTGCCTGATCGTGCACGAGACGCCGGGCGCGGGTTATCCATGGGACGTCGTCGTCAGCAGCTGGTCGGGACCGCAGGATGCGTTGCCGCCGCGCGAGGACCCGGCGCCGCGGCTGCCGGTCGCGGGCTGGATCACGACCGACGCCGCGGCTCGGCTGTTCGCCACGGCCGGTCTCGATTTTGCCGCCGCGAAAAAAAGCGCCGACCAGCGCGGCTTCAAGCCCGTCGCGCTCGACGCGACGCTGTCGACGCATTTCAGGAATCGCATCGATCATTCGAGCTCGGAGAACGTGCTCGGCATGATCCGCGGCAGCGAGCGGCCCGACGAGGTCGTCGTCTACTCGGCGCATTGGGACCATCTCGGCAAGGATCCGGCGCTGAAGGGCGACGCGATCTACAACGGCGCGATCGACAACGGCACCGGCATCGCGGGCCTGATGGAGATCGCCGAAGCGTTCGCGCATCAGGACCCCCCGCCGCAACGCTCGCTGCTGTTCGCCGCGTTCACGCTCGAAGAGGCGGGATTGCTCGGCTCGCGCTATTACGCGACGCATCCGGCCTTTCCGCTCGACAAGACGGTCGCCGACATCAACATGGATGCGCTGCCGATCATCGGGCCGGCGAAAGACATTGCGGTCATCGGACTTGGCCAGTCAGCGATCGACGATTACATCAAGGATGCGGCTGCCGCGGAGAACCGCACGATCGTTCCGGACGAGACGCCGGAAAAAGGCTTCTTCTTCCGCTCCGACCAGCTCAACTTCGCGCGCGTCGGCGTGCCGGTGCTGTACGCGCGCTCGGGGCTGAACCTTGTCGACGGCGGCGAGGAAGCGGGTCGCAAGGCCTGGGCCGACTACACGGCGAACCGCTATCACAAGCCGGCCGACGAATACGATCCGGGCTGGGACTTTCGCGGCATCGTCGAGGATCTCTCGGCGTTCCATGCGGTCGGTCGCAAGCTCGCGGACGAGACGACGTTTCCCGAATGGAAGCCCGACGCCGATTTCCACCGGCCCGCCGCGAAAGCCGCGAAGCCGAAAGGCGGATAAAAATCGCGGCGTCCTCACGACGCCGCGCAAGACTGCCGTTTCTGGAGGGGCGCCCCGTCCCTGGGGCGAATGCTGGCATCCGGTGCAGCGCTCATGATCCGCATCGCGATCTCACGGATTGAGAATCACGCCGGGCCGGATGCATCGATATCGAATCTCACGGCCGCTTGTTCAACGCCTTCTCGATGCTCGCTCGCGTCATCGGGTGATAGCCCGCCTTCGCCTTCGCATAGACGCCGCGCGCGAACGCGAGGCCTTCCGGCGTCTTCGCGAGCGCCTCGTACAGCGGGACGACGAGATAGCGCCGACCGATGCGCGTCATGTAATCGGCCATCGCCGCACGGGCGGGCGCATAGCCGCTGCGAATCGCGGCCAGATACCAGCGCCGCGCGATCTCGGCGTTCGCGGCGCCGGTCAGGCGATACGCGGCGTCGAGACTTTTCATTTGCCCGGTCGGGAGCTTCTTCGGCAATCCGTCGAGGAAATACATCCATTCCTGCGTGTTCCACGATTTCGCATCGAGCGCGTCGGCTTTGCGCTTTCCGGCAAGCCATTCGGCGCGCGCTGCCGCGATTGCCTCGAAGCGCGGCGACGTCGGCACTTTCGCGCCGCCCGGGATGCCGGGCTTTTCGATCCATTCCTTGACCGCATCGAGGCTCATATGGCCCGGATGCTTGCGGATGAGGTTCGCGTCGAGATACGCCAGCATCTGGCCGGTCGTGATGCTCTGGAACGCGAAATGATCGAAATAGCCGCGCAGGTACGCATCGAACACCTCGCGGCCATAGCTCGCTTCGAGCGAGCGCAGGAGCCACGCGCCTTTCGTGTAGGCGAAGTCGGAGCCGGCGTCGTCGGGATCGCGGCCGTCGAAATCCGGAACGAGGCGCTGATCGGGCTTCGGCGTTTCGGCGATCTCGCCGCGAAGCTCGTCGGCGGCGAGGATGAACTCCTCGTCGGCCTCGTCCTTGCCGAACACGGCCTCGACGATGCGGTTCTCGACGTAGGTGGTGAAGCCTTCGTTGAGCCACATGTGCTTCCATTCCGCGTTCGTGACGAGATTGCCCGACCAGGAATGCGCGAGCTCGTGCGCGACGAGCGAAACGAGGCTCTTGTCGCCGACGATGACGGTCGGCGTCGCGAAAGTCATGCAGGGATTCTCCATGCCGCCGAAAGGGAAGCTCGGCGGCAGCACGAGCAGGTCGTAGCGGCCCCAGCGGTACGGGCCGTAAAGCTTCTCCGTCGTCTCGATCATCTTTTCGGTGTCGGAGAACTCCTTCGCGGCGGCCTCGACGACCGACGGTTCCGCATAGACCGCGCTGCGCGGGCCGGTCGCGCGCGCGTCGATGTCGCCGACCGCGATCGCGAGCAGGTACGACGGAATCGGCTTGTCCATCGCGAAGCGGAAATCGCCGTCGAGCGCATGCGAGAGATCGTTCGGCGCGCTCATGACGGCGCGAAGCCCTTTCGGAACGTGAACGTGCGCGGTGTACGTGAAGCGCACCGACGGCGTGTCCTGCAGCGGCACCCAGCTGCGCGCGTGGATCGATTCGGATTGCGAGAACATGAACGGATGTCGCTTGCCCGCCGTCTGCGCAGGAAGCATCCATTGCAGGCCCGACGCCTCGGGCGACGTGCGATAGCGGATCCGCACGATCGGCACCTGCGCGTCGACGTGGATCCGAAGCGCCGAGCCCAGGATCGCATCGCGCCGACCGAGCTCGAAGTTGACGGGTTTCGCGATGCCGGCGCCATCGACGGCCTCGACGTTGTCGATCGCGAGATCGCGCGTGTCGAGCACGATCTCGCGCGCCGCCGGATCCTTCCAGGTCAGCGAGAGATCGACTTGTCCGGAAAGCCGGCGCTGGCCGAAATCGACGTCGAGATCGAGCGCGGCCGCGCGGACGACGACCTCGGCCGTGTTCGCGCGGCTGTGCGGGTCGGCGGCCGCCGCGTCAGCGGCCATCCCGAGAGCCGCCATCGCCAACAAGCTTGTCATGAACATCGCGGAATCCCATGAAATTTCGGGGAAATGTGCCTTCAGAACAATAACCCGCCGCTCGTCTCGCGCCAACCTCGCAAGAATTTCCACATTTCCTGACACGATTTTCACTTCATTTGAGCGTGCAATTGCGCCTGAAATGCGGAAATATACAAACTGCTGGGACGATGCCGGCTCCACGACAGAAAAGTACATGTGCAGATAGTTGCATCTGCTCCCGGAGCGGCATCCGGGAGCACAGGGGCCAATTGATGCGAGCGCACCTCGACACGCTTGAGGCTCTGCTTGCCTGCACCACGCCGGACGAGCTGCGGCGCGCAGTCGGCGAGTTCGCCAAGCGGCTGGGTTTCGATTCGTGGGTCTATGCCGCGAATCCGAACGGCCAGCATGCGTTTCCGTACGTTCTGAGCGCGTATCCGACTGCGTGGCTCGAGCGTTACATCGAGCGCGGGTATCTCACGATCGATCCGGTCGTCTCGCACTGCCGCGATCACGCGACGCCGCTGGTCTGGACGGCCGACGGGCCGCTCAACGATCGCACGCGGCGCTGCCCGGCGTTCTTCCACGACGCGGCCGACTTCGGCCTCAAGGTGGGCGTGTCGACGCCGGTGCACGGCCTCGGCTGCCAATGGGGACTCCTCTCGCTCGCGGGTTCCGACACGCGCACCGACCGGCGCACGAAGCTCGAGCAGGTCGCCGGCGCGCAGCTGCTGGCAACGTTCACGCACGAGGTCGGGCATCGCTTCGCGACCTCACAGAGCCCGACGAACGTGCATCTCACGGCGCGCGAGCTCGAGTGCCTGCGCTGGGCCGCCGAGGGCAAGACCGGCTGGGAGATCGGGCGCCTGCTCGGCATCTCCGAACGCACGGTCGTGTTCCACGTCGAGAACGCCGCGCGCAAGCTCGGCGTCTTCGGCCGGCGCCAGGCGGTCGCGCGGGCAATCGCGCTCCAGCTCATCACCCTGTAAGAACTTACAGCTGCAAGAATCGACGGCTTGACGGTCTGCTGATCCTGCTTTCAACGCAGGAGTCACCGTCAATGATCGAAGTTCTGACCAGCAACACCCACGGCCGGCTGCTCGCCGCCGACATCCTCGACAGCATGTATCGCCTTCGCAGCGCGGCGTTCTCCGAGCGTCTCGGCTGGGACGTGACGAGCGTGGAGGGACGCGAGACCGATCGCTTCGACGATCTCGCGCCGACGTACATGATCGTCCGCGACCGGCATCAAGCCGATCAGGCGCTCGGCTGCTGGCGCCTCTTGCCGACGACCGGCCCGTACATGCTTCGCGACGTCTTCCCGGAACTGCTCGGCGATGTGCCTGTCCCCGCCGATCCGCGCGTCTGGGAGATCAGCCGCTACGCCGTGACGCCCGCCGCGGCCGCCGCGAGGCCGGGCTTCGGCTTCGGCGACATCTCCCTTGCGCTGTGGCGCCGGCTGTTCAGCTTCTCGCGCGATGCCGGCGTCGAATCGTTCGTCGCCGTCACGACCGTCGCCGTCGAGCGCCTCGTCGCGAAGCTCGGTCTCACGATCGAGCGCTTCGCGCCGCCGCGGCGCGTCGGTTGCGTCCTCAGCGTCGCATTCCGGCTGCCGATGGACGCGCGCGCCGAAGCCGTGCTCGGCCCGGCCCGGCCCACCGCTCGCGCGGCCTGACGCAGCCCGGGACCGCATCGGCCGGCCATCTGTCAGCCGACCTGTAAGAAGTTACAGCTACCTCGGCATGCCAAAGCCGGGCAGGCTGACGCTCTCGGCGGCTTCGACCGCTGGCAGGACGATCGGTCCCCCCGGTCGGGAGGGAGAGGCCCGGTCCGACGGAGTTCGGACTGTCTCCCTCCTGGCCACCTGTCGGCGCGCTGGGGGCGCCGCCGGGAACCGGAACGGGGCGTGCCGGCCGGAAGCCGGCGCGCCACGCTCCATGATGTCGTGGCAGCCGGGCGTATCTCGGTGTTCCGCGATCATTCCATTCTCAAGTGATCGCCGTCCTTCGGCGACCGTCCTCGCGCTCCGACTTCCCTCACCCGCGCCGTCCGGCACGGCCTCTCCCGCACGCGGGCGAGGCGAAAAGCGGGTTGACGCAAACCGCGAGCGCACGCGGCTTCCCCCTCTCCCGCGTGCGGGAGAGGGCTGGGGTGAGGGCAAGCTGGTTCACGCTCTCACGCACGAAAGCGGCAACGTCCATCACCCCGAAACCGCGCCGTCGTAGAACGTCACGAGATCCGCCTTGAACTTCGCCAGCGCGTCGACGTTGAGATACACCATGTGTCCCGACGGGTAGTACCGGAGCTCGAGGTTCCTGCGCAGCGAAGGATCGAGCTGCATGTGGCCGAGGTCGAACTCGGTCGCGAAGAACGGCGTCGCGAGATCGAAATAGCCGTTCGCCGAAAGCACATGCAGCCGCGGATTCTCGCGCATCGCGCGCGCGAGATCGCCGGCGACGTACGGCACGCGCTGCGGGAAGCGCGAGCCCGGCTGCGCATGCTTCCAGTCCCATTCGCGGATGATGTCGAAGCTCGTCGGCTTGTACGGCACGTCGCTCTGCCACTTGAGCGTGCCTTCGACGTAGTCGTTGAACGCGGCGACGAACGCGCCGGCGATCGCGGTGTCGGAGGCGTCGTATTCGGGATTCTCGCCCGCCGCGTCGAGATCGATGCCTTCGTAGCGCGCATCGTAGCGGCCGACCGTGCGGCGCTCGTCGCGCAGGAGCTCCTTGCGGAAGCGGCCCTGGCTCACGCGGAAATTCGCTTCCTTGAGGTATTGCGGCGAGAGTCCGGTGAAGCGCGAGAGCTTCGTCGCGAGCGCGTCCTGCTCGGCTGGCGTCAGCGACGCGCCCTTCGCGAGCGCGCTCGCGTATTCGCCGGACGCGAACGTGCGCGCCTCATCGACGAACGCCTCCATGCTGGCCGGTTTCCCCGGCACCTTGTCGTGATACCACGCGATCGCCGCGAACGTCGGCAGGGAGCCGATGTAGTTCTGGTCGAGACCCGGCGAGTTCGACGCGTAGTTCAGGATCGATGACAGCAGCACGACGCCGTTGAGCGCCATTCCCTGGCTCTGCAGCTTGTAGGCGAGACCCGCCGAGCGCGTCGTCCCGTACGATTCGCCGAACAGGAACTTCGGCGAATTCCAGCGCTGGTTGATCGTGACGTAGCGCGTGATCGCCTTGGCGAACGCATCGAGATCCTGATCGACGCCCCAGAAATCCTTGCCCTTGGCCTTGCCGACCGGCGTCGAGAATCCGGTGCCGACCGCGTCGATGAAGACGAGGTCGGATTTGTCGATGAGGCTGTACTGATTCGGGATCAGGTGATACGGCGGCGGCGCCGTCGCCGCCGCGCTCGCCGACTCGACGCGCATCGGCGCGAGCGAGCCCATGTGCAGCCAGACGCTCGACGAACCCGGGCCTCCGTTGTAGAAGAACGTCAGCGGCCGCTTCGAGCTCTTCCCGTCGTCGACCGTGTACGCGACGTAGAAGACGCTCGCCTCGGGCTTCTGTTCCTTGTCTTCGCGGATCAGCACGGTGCCCGCCGTCGCCGTGTAGCGGATCGTGCGGCCGCCGACGTCGACGCTGCCGTGGGTGACGGAGGTCTTCTCGGGCGGGACGGGTTTCTCGTCCTTTTTCTTGTCCTTGTCCTTGTCCTGCGACGAGTCGGCGTCCTTGCCTTCGTCAGCCGCGAACGCCGGCACCGAGGCGATCAGGAAAAACGTGAACAGAAACGATTCGATCCAGGCTAAGCGCATGGCGAGGTGTCCTCGACGAACAACGTGAGATCGCCGGCGTATGACACGGCGGGACGTACCAGTTTCGCGCCGGAGGCGCGCCTGGACCCATGACGAAAGTGCTAGGGCGATGTAAACGTCGTGCAAAGCAAAAAGCACTCCCCAGCCGTCATTCCGGCGCCGAGCTACACCCGATACCCGCGATGGATCGCGACGATCCCGGCCGCGAGATTGCGCACGTCGACGCGCGCGAACCCGGCCGTCTCCATCATCGCCTTCAGCGTTTCCTGATCCGGATGCTTGCGGATCGACTCCGC
>DASZYR010000074.1:0-8315 GCA_035545255.1 Rhodanobacteraceae bacterium | reverse complement strand
GGCCTCTGGTTCGGCGGCCACGGCAAGGGCGGGATCGTCTGGACCGGGCCGATCGACGCGTCGATCGACAACGACGTCGCGATCACGCGTCCGCCCGGCGCGAACTTCGTCGAGATCCCGTTCACGGTCTCGGCGACCGGCATCGGCAACAACCTGTATCTCTTCGGCAAGAATCTCGACGCGCCGAGCGGCAGCGCGCAAGCGATCGACACCTCTCCGGTCATTCCGGACTACTACGGCTATCCGCGCATCGGCAACGCCGGTGCGATGTCGTTCCAGGCGAATTTCGCGAGCGGCCGCGCCTACGCGACCGTCGTGCGCGACGGCGAGCAGAACATCGTCAGCGCGTTCATCGGCGATCGCGGCGTGACGCCGTCGAGCCCTTACACGTATCTCTACACGCCCTCGTTCAACTACCGCCTGTCGATCGCGGCGAAAGTCGCGTACTCGGACGACATGACGAGCGAGGTCGAGATCCGCCTGTTCCCGAACGACGGCGACTCGCAACGCATCCTCGCGAACGACGCGATCGATGCGGCTTCGCCGTATTCGAAGTTCGACAACAGCCTCGCGCTCGACGGCGAGGGCACGATCGCGGTCGTCGCGACGCGCGCGGCCGACAACCGCCGCGTCGTGCTGCGCAGCGACGGCACGACAACCGTCGAGATCGCCGAAGTCGATCCCGCCGGAACGATCCGCGAGATCTCGTTCTTCGCGCCGGCCATCAACGATTCGGGCCTCGTCGCGTTCCGCGCGAAGGACGCCGCCGGCGACGCGATCTACGTCGGCGACGGCAAGACGCTGACGCGCGTCGTCGGCAACGGCGACGTCGTCGCGACCGATCGCGGCCCCGCGCAGATCGGCCAGGACAATGCGACCGATCCCGCATTCAGCGGCAAGCCGGCGATCAACGCGCGCGGCGACGTCGCGTTCGTCGCCGGCCTCTATCCCGAGGGCGACAGCCAGACCGAATGGGGCAGTGGCGTGTTCGTGCGCTACGCCATGCCGGTCGTCGACGATCGCGTGTTTGCGAACGGGTTCGAGGAAATCTGATGCCGGAGTTTGCAGGCGTCGGGAATGCGCGGATAATCCGCGGCCCTTCCCGCCCGACGCCATGCGAACTCTCGTCCCCGGCCAACGCTGGATCTCGAACGCCGAGCCCGAGCTCGGACTCGGCACGCTCGTCCGCATCGAGCATCGCAGCGTGCAGGTGCTGTTCGCGACCGCCGGCGTGCTGCGCCACTACGCGCTGCACTCGGCGCCGCTGACGCGCGCGGAATTCCGGCCGGGCCAGCGCGTCATCGGCAACAAGCAGAGCTTCGTCGTCGAGCGCGTCAGCGAAGCCGGCGGACTTCTCACCTATCACGCCGGAGACCGCGCGCTGCCGGAATCCGATCTCGACGACACGCAGCCGATCTCGCGCGCCGACGAGCGCCTGAAGTCCGCGCGCGTCGATTCGCCCGAGCGCTTCGATTTCCGCGTGCAGGCGCTGCGCCGCCGCGCCGAAGCGATGCGCTCGCCGGCTTTCGGGCTCGCGAGCGCGCGCATCGACCTGATCCCGCACCAGCTGCGCGTCGCCGGCATCGTTTCCGAGCGCCGTCCGCCGCGCGCGCTGCTCGCCGACGAGGTGGGGCTCGGCAAGACGATCGAGGCCGGCATGATCCTCGCGCGCCAGGTCGCGACCGGCCGCGCCACGCGCGTGCTCGTGCTCGTGCCGCCGAGTCTCGCGAGCCAGTGGTTCGTCGAGTTGAAGCGCCGTTTCAACCTTTCGTTCGCGCTGTTCGACGAGGAGCGCTGCGAGGCGATCGAAGTCGCCGACGCCTCGCGCAATCCGTTCGAGGACGAGCAGCTCGTCATCGCCGCGATCGACTGGCTCTCCGGCGACGCGAAGCGTGCGCAGCAAGCCGGCGCGGCCGCATGGGACTTCGTCGTCGTCGACGAAGCGCATCATCTCGAATGGACACCCGAGCAAGCGAGCCCCGCCTACGCCTTCGTCGAGCGTCTCGCGGCAGGCGCGCCGGGACTCATCCTCCTGACCGCGACGCCGCAGCAGCTCGGCCGCACCGGACACTTCGCGCGGCTTCGGCTGCTCGATCCGGCGCGCTATTCCGATCTCGACGCGTACGTCGCCGAGAGCGATCGCTACGTGCAGCTCTCCTCGCTGGCATCGGCGTTGCTCGACGGTGCCGCGCTCGAACCCGGCGCGCGCGACGAGCTTGCGCGCATCTTCGCAGACGATCCGGACCTCCTTGCCCTGCTCGACCGCTACACGAGCGAAGGTGCCGCCGCAGCGCCGGCGCTGATCGATGCACTGATCGATCGTCACGGCACCGGCCGCGCGATGTTCCGAAATCGTCGCGCCCAGATCGGCGGATTCCCGCACCGTGTTGCCGACATCGACCTGCTCGACGGCGACGATCTCGATGACGCCGCGCGCCAGAAACTGCTCGCGGAGTTCCACGCCGACGTGCAGATGCATCCGCCAGCCGGCGAATACGATTATGCGAGCGATCAGCGCCTGTCCTGGTTAGTCGCGTTGATCGAGAGACTCGCCGGCGAGAAGTTCCTGCTGATCTGCCGCACGCAATCGAAGGTGATCGCGCTCGAGGAAGCGCTGCGAACGAAAACCGGCGTCAAGGTCGCGCGCTTCCACGAAGGCATGACGATCCTCCAGCGCGACCGCAGCGCCGCGTGGTTCGCCGAACCCGACGGCGCGCGCGTGCTGCTCTGTTCCGAGATCGGCTCCGAAGGCCGCAACTTCCAGTTCGCTCATCATCTGATCCTTTGGGATCTGCCGCTCGATCCGGACCTGCTCGAGCAGCGCATCGGACGGCTCGATCGCATCGGCCAGAAGCACGACATCACGCTGCACGCCGTTGCGGTCGGCGGCAGCGCGCAGCACGCGCTCCTGCGCTGGTACGACGAAGGCCTCGATGCGCTGCGCGCGAGCCCGTCCGACGGCCGCGAGATCCTGCGCCGCTACGGCGCGCGCGTCGTCGCAGAAGCAGAGCGCCACGCGCAGGGCGGCGACGATCCCGACGCCGAGATCGATTCGCTGATCGCCGAGACGCGCGCGGCGCATCGCGAGCTTTCCGAGCTCGTCCAGACCGGGCGCGACCGGCTGCTCGAGCTCGCGACGGAGCGCTACGCGCGCGACAACGGTCTCGCCGACGCGGTGCGTGCGGCCGACGCCGACGGCCTCGACGAATTCGTGCTCGCGCTGTTCGAACAGTTCGGCGTCGACGCCGACACGATCGCGCCGCGCACGTTCGTGCTCGATCCCGAATACCTCAGCACCGAAGGATTTCCCGGATTGAAGGACGGCCCGCAATCCGCGACGTTCGATCGCGCAACCGCGCTCGCACGCGAAGAACTGCCGCTGCTCCGGATCGATCATCCGCTCGTCGCCGGAGCGCTCGACCTCCTGCTCGAGAGCGAGCAAGGCAACGCATCGCTGCTCGTCGATGCGACGCTGCCGCCGCGCACGGCGCTGCTCGAATGCGTGTTCGTGCTGGAATGCGTCGCGGACAGGAAGCTCGACGTCTCGCGCTTCCTGCCGCCGCTGCCGCTGCGGGTCGTCGTCGACAACCGCCTCAACCTGCGCAACGAATTCGAGGCGTCCGAGGAAAGCCTCGCGCGCGCAAAGGAACAGCCGGCCGACGCCGCGCGCTACCGGCCGCTGCTGGCGAAGCTCGTCGCGCCGATGCTTGCGGCGGCGGAGACTCAGGCGCGCGGGCTCGCGGCGACCGAGATCGGCGCTGCGCTCTCCGCAGCCGATAGAGTGCTTGGTGCCGGGCGCGATCGGCTGGCCGCGCTCGCGAAGATCAATCCGTCGGTTCGGAACGAGGAAATCGATGCGCTCGATGCCGAGCTCGATGCGCTGCGCCATGCGATTCCGACGGCCGCGCCGCGGCTGGACGCGGTGCGATTCATCTGCACGCCCGATATCGCTATCCGTTGAATCGCGGAATGAACGAGATGTCCATCCGATTCGTCGCCAATGCTTTTGCCCTTTCGCTACTCGTGTCGGGATGCGCGACGGAAAGTCGCATCGAAACACCCGCGCCGAAGGCTGATCCAGAGGACGCACTGCTTGTCCGCGTCGTCGCGGCCGACTTCGCGCATTCCGCCAGCTGCAACGACGGTTTCGCGCAGTCGGGAATGGTCGTAAACACCAGCACGACCTCGTCCGAAGGCATGGTGTCTGACGTGTGGCTGCGCCGCTACATGGAGCCGGACACCTGGGTCCGCGCGCAACCGCTATTGCCTCGCCTTCGCGAACTCAACATCAACGCGACACGCATCGACTGGTCCATTCCGCGCGAAGGCGACCTGATCGCGAAAGACCTCACTGGCCTCGGTATACTGGATTATCTCGATCTCATGAAGCATGTACGTTGCGCAGCTACGTTCTTGCTGCCCGCCATATCGACCGATGGACTCACGGCGCTCGTCGGATTCTTTCTAATTTCCGAGCATGGCGCCGTTGCGTTCTACACGCTGCATCGTGACCGAGGCGAATGGTGGATCGAAGATCGCGTATACGTCGCCTTCATGTGATGTATGTGGCTTAAGCCGCCTTCGGCTTCTTCGTCATCACCGCCAGCATCGCCGCGATCTTGTCGCGCATCTCGCGCCGGTCGACGATCATGTCGATCGCGCCGTGTTCGAGCAGGAATTCCGAGCGTTGGAAGCCTTCGGGCAGCGTCTCGCGCACGGTCTGCTCGATGACGCGCGGGCCGGCGAAGCCGATCAGCGCCTTCGGCTCGCCGATGTTGACGTCGCCGAGCATGCCGAGGCTCGCCGAGACGCCGCCGGTCGTCGGGTGCGTCAGCACGGAGACATACGGCACGCCGGCGTCGCGAAGGCGAGCGAGCGCGGCCGACGTCTTCGCCATCTGCATCAGCGAGAACAGGCCTTCCTGCATGCGCGCGCCGCCGGTCGCCGAAAAGCAGACGAGCGGCGCGCGATCGGCGAGCGCGCGTTCGGCGGCGCGCGTGAACTTCTCGCCGACGACCGAGCCCATCGAGCCGCCCATGTAGGCGAAATCGAACGCGGCGGCGACGAGCGGATTCGACTTCAGCGTGCCGCGCATCGCGATCAGCGCGTCCTTCTCGCCGGTCGCCTTCTGCGCGGCCGCGATCCGATCGCGGTATTTCTTCGAATCGCGGAATTTCAAGGGATCGGTCGGCTCGAGCGATGCATCGAGCTCGACCGCGCTGCCTTCGTCGAGGAACGCCGCGAGCCGCGCGCGCGCGCGCATCGCATGATGGTGCGAGCACTTCGGGCACACCATGAGATTGCGCTCGAGCTCCGGCCGATACAGTACGGCGCCGCAGCCCTCGCATTTCTCCCAGAGGCCTTCGGGCACCTTGCCCTTCGTCGTCGCCGCCGATTTCTCGCGCGGCGACATCAGTTTCTGCAACCAGTTCATGTCGTAGGTTTCTCCCGATTCGATCGGCGGCGCGATCTCGGCGCCATCCGGCAAACGTGCATCGTCCGGCGGACTATGCGACATGGCGCGCGTCGAGCGCGGCGCGGATCGGCGCGAGGAATCCGCGCGCTTTCCGGCTCGCGTCTTCGGTATCCGCCGCGCCGGCGAGCCGGTCGACGAGTGCGCTGCCGATCACGACGGCATCGGCGAAGGCGCCGATTGCCGCGGCGGACGCCGCATCGCGCACGCCGAACCCGACCGCGACCGGCGTTTTCGCCGGACGCCGGATCTGCGCCACGCGAGCGCGCACGTCATCCATGCTGAGCCGGTTCGCGCCGGTGATGCCGGCGAAGGACACGTAGTATAGGAAACCTTCGGCCGCGGCGCAGATAGCCGCCAGGCGGGTTTCCGCCGTCGTCGGCGCCGCGAGAAGGATGCGCGCGAGGCCCGCATCGCGGATCGCGGCGGTCGCGTCGGCTTCTTCGATCGGACAGTCGACGAGCAGCACGCCGTCGACGCCCGCGTCGCGCGCCTCGGTCGCGAAGCGATGCATGCCGCGGATCTCGATCGGGTTGAGATATCCCATGAGCACGACCGGCGTGTCGGCATCTCGCGTGCGGAATTCCCTGACCCATTCGAGGATCTTCGAAAGGCCGACGCCACGCGCGAGCGCGCGCTCGTTCGCGTGCTGGATCACCGGGCCGTCGGCCATCGGATCGGAGAACGGAACGCCGAGCTCGATGAGATCGGCGCCGGCGCCGACGAGCGCGTGCATGATCGCGACGGTCGCGTCGGGCGACGGATCGCCGGCGGTGATGAAAGGAATGAGGCCTGTTCGCTTCGTTTCGCGAAGTCGCGCGAATCGCTTGTCGATCCGGCTCATCGCGGCTTCCCCGATCTCGTCATTCCGGCGAGAGCCGGACTGCGAAGGCAGGAAGCCGAAACGAACATTCGCCGCAAGGCGAATCGCCCGAAGGAGCAGGCGGTGATCCATTCTGCTCCGGCGACGAAAATCAGAATGGATCGCGGCTTTCGCCGGGATGACGGCATCGGGACGCTCGATTCGCTCACAGCACGATCCCTTCGCGCGCCGCGATCGTGTGCACGTCCTTGTCGCCGCGCCCCGACAGATTGACGAGTATCATCTTCTCGCTCGACATCCCGCGCGCGAGCTTCATCGCCTGCGCGACCGCATGGCTCGATTCGAGCGCCGCGAGTATCCCTTCGGTCCGCGCAAGCTCGTGGAATGCGGCAAGCGCTTCGTCGTCGGTCACGCCGACGTATTGCGCTCGGCCCGAGTCCTTGAGGAACGCGTGCTCGGGACCGACGCCGGGATAGTCGAGCCCCGCCGACACCGAATGCGTCTCGGTGATCTGCCCGTCGTCGTCGCACAGAACATACGTGCGATTGCCGTGCAGCACGCCGGGCCTTCCCGCCGCAAGCGAAGCGGCGTGCCTGCCGCTCGCGATCCCCTCGCCTGCGGCCTCTGCACCGAAGATCGCGACGTCGCGATCGTTGAGGAACGCATGGAAAAGACCGATCGCGTTCGATCCGCCGCCGACGCACGCGACGAGCGCATCGGGCAGCCGGCCGAACTGCTCGTGCATCTGCGTGCGCGCCTCGCGGCCGATCACGCTGTTGAAATCGCGCACCATGACGGGATACGGATGCGGGCCCGCGACCGTGCCGATGATGTAGAACGTGTCCGCGACGTTCGTGACCCAGTCGCGTAGCGCCTCGTTCAACGCATCCTTCAGCGTCTTCGAGCCCGACGTCACCGGCACGACCTCCGCGCCGAGCAGCTTCATGCGATAGACGTTGATCTTCTGCCGCTCGATGTCGGTGGCGCCCATGTAGACGACGCAATCGAGCCCGAAGCGCGCAGAGACCGTTGCGGTCGCCACGCCGTGCTGGCCCGCGCCGGTCTCGGCGATGATGCGGCGCTTGCCCATCTGGCGCGCGACGAGCGCCTGCCCGACCGTGTTGTTGATCTTGTGCGCGCCGGTGTGATTGAGGTCTTCGCGCTTGAGAAGAATTTGCGCGCCGCCGATCTTCTTCGAGAGACGCTCGGCATGATAGATCGGCGATGGACGGCCGACGTAGTGGTGCAGGTCGCGATCGAGCTCCGCGACGAACGCGGGATCGTCGCGCAGCGCGAAATACGCCGCTGCGAGTTCAGCGAGCGGCGCCATCAGCGTTTCGGCGACGAAGCTGCCGCCGTAGTCGCCGAAGCGGCCGCGCGGGTCGGGATACGCGAAATAGTCGTCGATCGTCATGCGCCGTCTCGGTTCAAGCCGTTCCGCTCATGCGCGCCGCATCGGCGAGCCGGACCGCGGCGACGAACGCGCGCATCTTCGCGGCATCCTTGATGCCGGGCGCGGACTCGATGCCGCTCGAGACGTCCACGCCGTAGGGCCGCACGGCCGCCAGCGCTTCGGCCACGTTCTGCGCGTCGAGCCCGCCGGCAAGCACGAGCGCGCGGTCGTTCGCGGGCGGAACCTTCGACCAGTCGAACCTCGCGCCGGTGCCGCCGCGCGCGCCGCGCGCATGGCTGTCGAGCAGCAGGCCGGAGGCGCCGGGATACGCGGCGATGTGCTGCGCCGCGTCGGTCACCGACGCCATCGGCACGGCCTTGATGTAGGGACGCGAGAAGCTCGACGCAAAGCCGTCGGTCTCGATGCCGTGGAATTGCAGAAGATCGGGCTCGACGACCGAGACGACCTCCTCGATCCAGCCGGGCTCGTCGTCCTTGAACAGCGCGACCGCGGTCACGAACGGCGGCAACTCCGCGCGGATCGCGCGCGCCTGCGCGATGCCGACGTAGCGCTGGCTCTCGCGCGTGAACACGAGGCCGACGGCGTCGATGCCGAGCGCGGCGCCG
>DASZYR010000073.1:0-2285 GCA_035545255.1 Rhodanobacteraceae bacterium | reverse complement strand
GCAGCCGGCGCGCGACGCGGCGCGAAGCGGGCAAGGTCAACGCCAGCAGTCTTCTCAGCGAGGCCGGCCGGAAGCATCGCAGAATCGCCGCGACGGCCGTCCATCCGACGCGCGCGGTGCGCAATCGCAGCGTCAGCAGCCGCAGCGCGGCAACGCGCCGCGTCGCGACGAGCGCGCCGGACGCTCGACGACCGGTGAACACGCCGCTGTCGCGCAACGTCCCGCGCAACCGCAATCGCAATCGCGGCCGCAAGGCGAGCCCAGGACTCCGGCCGCCGCGCCCGGCACACCCGCTTCTTCCGCAAACACGAGCAGCCCGACACCGGCCGCGGCGACACCCGAGCGCAGCACGCCTTCCCTACCCGCGCCGACGCTCGATCCCGCGCTGATCGAAGGCACGTCGCGCGACGAAATGCGCTCGCGCCGCCGCGGACGTCGCGGCGGGCGCCGTCGCCGCAAGGCAGGCGAAGCCGCCGGCGACGTGACGTCTTCGTCCCGAAACGACGCGCCGGGCAGCGACGATTTCGACGACGAAGACAGCATGCCCGCGACTTCGTCGACGCCGCCAAGGCCTTCGCCGGCTCCGGCGCCGAGCGGCGGAACCCACGACGGCGAGCGGGCGATCACGAATTCCGATGTGCCGTCGCCGACGCCAACGATTCGCCAGCCTTCGTCTTCCGCGAACGTCGAAGCGACGCATGCCGCGAGCGTGACGCCCGAGACGCGTCGGGTCGATGCGCCGCGTCCGGTCGCCGCGATCCCCTCGTCGATGCCGTACACGGATCCCGAGCGCGCTCGCGCCGTCGAGACCAGGCCCGCCGCCGTCGAGACGACGGCGAAACCGGAAGCGCCGAAGTCCGAGGTGCCGAAACCGCAAACACCGACGCCGGAAGCGGAGAAGCCCGAAACGGCGAAACCCGAAGCGCCGAGGCTCGAAGCACCGAAACCCGAAGTGCCCGAGCGCCAGACGCCGAAACCGGAAGCGCCCCGGTTGGAAGTGCCGCAGCCTGAAGCGCCGAAGCCCGATGCGTCGACGCCGCCGCATGCGCAGCAGGAAACGCGGCCGCATTTCGCTCGCCCGTCGCTTCCCTTCACACCCGCGACACCGGATGTCGCGGCGACGGATCATCCGGTCATGAAGCCATCGGATGTGCAATCGCCTGCGGCATCCGCCGAACGCTCGCGCGAATCGTTCGCCGACGCCGGGCGGCCGCCGATCTCGCAGTCGCCGCTCATTCCGCGCGAGAGCTTGACGACCGCGTCACCGAACTACGCTTCGCCGCGTGATCAGGGCGAGACGATGGACCTGCCGCTGTCTGCTCCGCGTCCGACGGCGTCGATGCCCGCCGCGAATCCGCAGCCCGCATCGCCGACGATCGCGGCGGCGCCCGTCGCGCCGGCGTCGCCGGAACGCAAAACAGCCGACGAAAACGGCGATCGTCCGGACTCCGGCGAGCGCAAGTCCGACAACACAGCGTAAAACGCGGGAACGCCGCGCGCGCCGGTCAGGCGAGCGCGCGCGCGCGGTTGTCGAGCAAGCCGTGCAGATGCGCGAGATGCGCGAGGGCGACCGGATTGTCGATGCCGAGCTTGTCGAAGAGCCGGTACTTGTACGTCGCCACCGTCTTTGCGCTCAGCTTCAGGTGCCTGGCGATGTGCTGCATGTCCTGCCCTTGCGCGAGCATCAGCGCGACATCGAGCTCGCGCGTCGACAGCGCATCGAACGGCGATGCCGCACCGCCGTCGAGCGCGCCGAGCGCAAGCAGCTCGGCCACGTCCGGCGAAAGGTAGCGGCGTCCGTCGGCGACCTGCTTCACCGCACGCACGAGTTCGTCCGCGGCGCACGCCTTGGTCAGATAGCCGCTCGCACCGGCTTCGATCAGCCGCCGCGGGAACGGCGCTTCGTTGACGACCGTGAGGATCACGATGCGTGTCGCGAGCTTGCCCTTGCGCACGCGGTCGGTAAGTTCGATGCCGGAAAGTCCCGGCATGTGCACATCGACGAGCGCGACATCGGGTTGCAGACGCCGGATCAGCGCGAGCCCCTGCTCGCCGTCCGCGGCTTCACCGACGATCTCGATTCCGGGTTGTTGCGACAGGATCATCCGGAAGCCGGTGCGGACCAGCTCGTGATCGTCGACCAGTGCGATGCGGATCATTCCCGGCGTTCCCGTGAGGTTCGGCGGAGTGTGGTCCGCCCGCAACCGTCTGACAAGCGTCGCGTTTGTTGAACTCCGTCACAGGACGCACAAAAGTCTGCGATGATGAGAGGCAGCCGGCGGACA
>DASZYR010000072.1:0-15449 GCA_035545255.1 Rhodanobacteraceae bacterium | reverse complement strand
GACGGACAGCTGCGGGCCGCTCGCGCGACGAGACGCGGCGCACGGTTTGCCCGCCACGCCTCGGCTCTCATGCGAATGTCGGGCCGCCGCGTTTACCATCGTCGCGAAATCGCAGGTCCATCCGATGGGCGATCTACCGATCAACCTCGCCGCGACGTCCGAAGCGGGCCGCACGCCTGCGGGCGGCGTGCGCGCGGTCGCCGAAACGGCCGCCGAGCTGGCGGGCGCGGGCGTTCCGTCCGTCCTCGGCGTCGTCGTCGAGACGCAGGGATCGACATACCGCAAGCGTGGCGCGCTGATCCTGCTCGATGCGACCGGGGTGCGTGCCGGCGCGCTGTCCGGCGGATGCCTCGAGGGCGAAGTCGAAGCGCAGGCGCAGAACGTGCTCGCGACGGGCCGCGCGGCGTTGTCCCGCTTCAACACGATCGGTGAAGACGATCGCCTGTTCGGCTCCGGCGTCGGCTGCAGCGGCGAGACCGTCGTGCTGCTGCTTCCGCTGCTGCCCGATGAATCGCCGCTGCGCGCGGCGCTGATAGACGCCTGCATGCGCAGCGCATGGCTGAAGCTCGTGCTCTCGACGGCGAGCGATCAGCTCGGCAGCGGCGAGGCGCGCGTCGGCTCGCACGTGCAGCGCTTCGGCGGCGACGGGCGCGCGATCAGCGGCACGCAGAGCTTCATCGAGCGCGTCGCGATCGCGCTGCCGCCGCCGCCGCGCGTGCTGCTGCTCGGCGCGGGGCCGGAGACCCGCCCGCTCGGCGCGATGGCGCGCATGCTGGGCTGGTATGTCGAAGTGCTCGAGCACCGCGAGCGCTGGGCCGTCCACGCCGAATGTTTCGGGATCGACCTGCGCCATGCGCGCGGGCCCGACATGCTGGCCGAGCTGCTCGGCGCCCGTCATTTCGACGCCGTGCTCGTCATGAACCACAACTTCGAGCTCGACGCGCGCTGCCTGCGCCGGCTTGCCGACAGCAGCGCCGGCTACGTCGGCCTGCTCGGCCCGCCGGAACGACGCGACGCGCTCCTTTCCGAGATCGGCGACATCGCGGCGACGCAGCTCGAGCCGCGGCTCTACGCGCCCGTCGGCCTTCGCCTCGGAGGCGAAGGACCCGAGGCGATCGCGCTCGCGATCGTCGCGCAGCTGCAACATTACCTGACGCACGATGCACATCACGATTGAGCGTCGGTGAACGCGCACGGCGCGATTGTGCTCGCGGCCGGCGCATCGAAGCGGCTCGGCCGTCCGAAACAGCTCGTCGAGGTCGATGGCGAGCCGTTGCTGCGGCATGTCGTGCGTTCGGTGCTCGCGACGGCGCCGTGCGAGTGCATCGTCGTGCTCGACGATGCCGCGCGCTTCGATGCATCTCTGGGCGGGCTCGGCCTTCGAATCGTCCGGATTCCGGATGCGGCGACCGGCATGGCCGCCTCGCTTCGCGCCGGCGTCGCGGCGCTCGATGCGCGATGCGCGGGTGCGCTCGTCGCCGTCACGGATCAGCCGGCGCTCGATGCGGATCATCTCGATGCGCTGTGCACGGCGTGGCGCGCGGCGCCGGGGCTCGCGATCGCGAGCGCGTACGCGGGTGTGATCGGCGTGCCGGCGCTGCTGCCGCGAGGCTGGTTCGGCGCCGTCGCAACGCTGTCGGGCGACATTGGCGCGCGAGCGCTGCTGCGCTCGCGGTCCGATGTCATGGCGATCGAGGCGCCGGAACTCGCGCGCGACATCGATACGCCGCGCGATCTCGAGCCGTGAGCGTTCTCAATGCGTCTTCAGCGTTTCGCCGCTCCAGACTTCGCCGAGCGGATCGAATTCGAGCATCGTCTTCTGCGGCGCGCGCGGACCGAAGCCGAGCACCGCGATCGGACTTTCGCGAAGCGCGTCGAGCCCGAGCATTTCCTCGATGTCGACTTCGTTGATCGCCGCGGTGACGAACGCGCCCATGCCGAGCTCGGTCGCCGTGAGATAGAGATTCTGCGAGACGTGCCCTGCTTCGAGCACGATCGCGCGATAGGCCTTCGGGTGGCTCCGGTATTTCCAGAACGTGCGCTCGAAGCGCGCGGTGAGGATCAGCAGCGCGTGCGCGTCGGCGAAGAAATCCTGGCCCGCGACCGAGCGCATCGCGAAGTCGCCGAGCGCATCGGGCGCGGGCGTCGCGACGGGTTCGAGCGAATGCGTCGTGACGTGATAGTGATAGAGGCCGGGCACGACGCCGTCGACGCGCTGAACGACGAGGTACGCCTCGAGCGGATGCAGGCTTCCGCCCGAAGGATGCGCCTTCTTGAGCGCCTTCGTGCCGGGCAGGATCTCGACTTCGGCCTGGCATCCGACGACGCGCTTGAGCACGTCGCCGAAGCGCGCGAGGTCGAGCGTGCCGGACTTGTCGAAATTCCGGCACGTCGCGCGGCGTGCGAGGATCGCGTCGATCCCGGTCGTTCGCGGCGCCGGCAAGGGCTGCCGCGCGTCGGGCGCGACGCGCGAGGTGACGTGCGGCGGCGGCGGGCCCGATTCGGCGATGAGCTCCGTCAACGTGCGATGGCGCGTGATGCGCACGTCCTCGTCGACGCCGGCCTCGTGCCAGCGGCCGAACGCATGCGCGACGGCCGAGAGCGGTTTCCAGTGCACGCCACGCAGTGTCTCGTCGCGCTCGCGCATCGGCGCATCGGCATCGCCGTCGCCGATGAAAAGACCTTTCGCGACGAGGCTGTCGATGACGCTTTCCGGCACGCATCCGGCGAGCGCGTCGCGCAGGACCCAGTCGGAGTCGCCGACGCGGCCGAGCGCTGCGACCTCGGCTTCGTCGAGGTCGATCTCCGCGCCGGCGTGCGGGGCGAGCGCGACCATCCTGATCCGCGTCCGCACCGCCTGCGCGCCTGAAAAAAGACCCGCGACATCGAGCTCGAGCTCCTCGCGAGGCTCGATCATGACGACGCCGCAGCGCCGGATCCGCATGGAACGTTTCGCCATTCGCCTATCCTTTCGAAGCGCTCTTCGGTACTCTCGTGCGGGCTTCGGCGCCGCCGTCGCCGTCCAGTCGTCCACACGCCGGGGGAACATCGCGTGAGCAAGAACACCATAGCCGGAGCAGATCTCGACAAGATCCTCGACCGCATGCAGAACGATGCCGCATTCCGCGAGAAGCTGCTCGGCGATCCCGCCGCGGCGCTCGCCGAGCACGGCGTCGATGTCGATCCCGCGACGATCCCCGCAGTGCGCAAGCTGCCGCCGGCGAGCGCGATCGCCGCGCAGCGCGATGCGCTGAAGTCGAAGATCGACGGGCGCGTCGGCCTAGCGTTTTTTCTGCTCAGCACCTGAGCGGTCGCCGATTGCGCGCATGCGCCGCACGAGCGGCGCATCGCGATCGGCACTCGACCACGCGGCTTCGAGATCGCCGG
Source organism: Rhodanobacteraceae bacterium (assembly GCA_035545255.1). GTDB lineage: Bacteria > Pseudomonadota > Gammaproteobacteria > Xanthomonadales > Rhodanobacteraceae > Dokdonella_A. Next base: position 12,062 of record DASZYR010000072.1, on the reverse strand, counting down.
CGAGCTTCTTCGCCGCGTCGGCGTGGCCGGCCTTCTCTTCCAGCTCGGCCGCATCGATCGTCGCCTCGTCGGCGGCGATCAGGTTCGGCACCTGCGCCGCGAACTCGCCGAGATATTCCGCGACGGCGCGCCCGCGGTGGTCGACGAGCCAGTGCGCGGTCGCGAGCGCCTTCGCATCGTCGCCGGCCGCGCGATACGCGCGCAGCAACGCGACGCGCGTCGGGTAATAGGCGTCGTCCGACACCAGCGCTTCGAGGCAACGCACCGCCTCTTTCGCGTCCCTCGCGATGCCGGCTTCGCAGGCGGCGGTCTGGTAGGGCTCGCGGATGCTGAAATAGCCGTTCGTCGCCGCATGCGGCTCGAGCGCCCGAAGCGCGCGCTGCGCTTCTTCCGGTGCACCGTTCCGCAATGCGAGCATCGCGGCCAGCGAAAGGTGCGTGTACGCGCTGTAGTCGAAGTTCGCGATCGCCGTGTCGAGACGCGCCGCCTCGGCGGTGATGAACGCGCCGAGCGCGGCGACGGCCTTGCGGTCTCCGCCGGCGAGCGAGGCCGCGATCGCGGCGAGCTCGGCCCGTTCGGGCGCCGCCGTCAGCGCCGCCTTCTTCGCGATCGCCTCGCCTTCCCTTGCTGATCTTGCGGCCGCGTCGAAATGGCCGCGACTCACTTCGAGCGAAGCGCGGCGCAGTGCCTTCTCGGTTTCGAAGTACGGGAAGCTGCGGGTCTGCTCCTCGCCGAGCGCCTTCTCCGCCGCGGCGAAATCGCGCGTGGCGAGCGCGTAGTTCACCGGATCGAGATTGAGCTGCGGCGAGCCGACCTCGCGTGCCATCGCATAGGCCTTCTTCGCGGCCTCGGTCTGGTTAAGCGCGAGCTCGATGTTGCCGAGCAGCATCCACGAATAGCCGCGGCGCGGATGCCGGCTTTCGGTGACGATCCTGAAATTCGCGGCCGCGTCGTCGAGCGCGTTCTCGAACCAGTATTCGCCGAGTGCGAGATTGTTCTGGCCGGTCATGGCGTCCGGATAGAGCTTCGCGAACAGCGACCATTTCTCGCGCATCGCGGCCGGGTCGACGAAGAACGATGCATAACCTTCCGCGACGAGCTTCTCGCGCGGACCGAGGCGATCGGTGTGCGCGAGCGCCTTCTCGACGTAGTCGTGCGCCTTCGGCTTCTGGCCGGTCGAATACGCGACGTTCGCGAGCGCGAGGTAAGCAAGCGCGAAATCGGGATCGAGCTCGACCGCGTGCGCGAACAGCGAATTCGCTTCCTGGCCCTTGCCGTTGGCGAGGCTGTCGAGGCCGGTCGAATAGGCCTTCAATGCATCGAGATTCCGGGTCGTGACGTCCGCGAGCGGCGCGCTCGTCTCGCCGATGCTGGCGAGCGATTCGCCGAGCCGGCCGCGCATCTTGCGCAGGAGCTCGTCCATGCTCGGCAGCACCGAATCCTCGCCGGCGCCGTCGACGGAATCGCTGTAGACCGACGTGCCGTTCGTCGGATCGACGATCTCGGCCGTGAGGCGCACGCGCCCGCCGATCTCGGCGACGGTCGGCAGCACGAGGGCGCGCGCACCTTCGCGCAGCGCGATTTCGGAGCCGACCGTGCGATCGACCGCGGTCGCAGGATCGCGCTCCATGCGCTTCAGCGCGCCGCGAACCTGGAGATCGGGCAGCACGTTGATGTAGCGCGATTGCTCGAGACCGACGCGAAACGCGGTCTGCAGCGAGTTGTCGAACACCTTGTCGCCGGTCAGGTTCTTGAGATCGCCGACGACGACGAAATCGCGGCTCGCGAACGCGATCGCCGGCGTCGGGCGCGTCAGGTAGAAGAGCGGCACCGCGATCAGCGCGACGAGCGCAAGCGCTTCGAGCCCGACGATGATCGGCCGGCGCCAGATCGGGGTCTCGCGATGCGCCTTGCTCGTCCACGGCGGCGGCTTCAGCGGCGCGAGGCCTTCCTCGCCGACTTCGAAAACGGGAACCGGCTCCGGCACGCCCTTGAAGCGGTAGCGTCCGTGCGTGCGCCAGCGCACGGTGTCGAGCACCTCGCCGAGCTCGCCCTGCGCGCGATGGGCGATGTCGTAGGCGACGCCCGAGAGCAGCGTCTGCCCCGGCAGCGCGAGCTGCATCAGGCGCGCGGCGACGGGCTTCACGAGGCCTTCGACCTCGGTCTTCTTCGCGCCGCGCTGCACGTCGCCGGGCGCGTTCTCCCAGACGACGACTTCGCCGACGTGCACGCCGACGCGCGCAGTCAGCGGCACTTTTTCCTTCGCGCCGAGCGCGGCGAGGCCGCGCTGGTACGCGAGCGCGAACGCGACGGCCTGGATCGGCCGCTCGAACATCAGGAGGAAGCCGTCGGTCTTGTCGATCTCGCGGCCGCCGTGCTGGAGCATCAGCGCGCGCGCGAAACGGTCGTGGTGGCGGATCAGCTCCGCGCCGTGCTGATCGCCGAGACGCTCGACGAGCGCGGTCGAATCGACGAGATCGCAGAGCACGAGCGTGCGCAGCACCGAGCTCGCGCTCGGTTCTCTCGCGTCAACGTCAGGTGAAACGGCGGCGCTCACGACGTTCAGGGACCCCTGCTCCCAAGGGGCGATTCTGCGCTCCTGAGGGGCTGCTTGCCAGCTTTTCGAAGACTAATGGATTCGTATACCCGTCAGGCGGCGGGCCAGACGGCATGGAGCGGGTCGAGTTCGACTTCGCGGCGCGCGGCGGCGCGGCGGCCGAAGCCGCAGACCGCGAGCGGCCCTTCTTCGAGCGGATCGAGGCCGAACGCCGTCTCGATGTCGACTTCGTTGATCGCGGCGGTGATGAACGCGGCGAGACCGAGCTCCGTCGCTGCGAGATAGAGCGTCTGCGAGAGATGGCCGACGTCGAGCACGAGCGCGCGATACGCCTTCGCGTGATTCCGGTATTTCCAGAAATTGCGGCGAAATCGCGTGACCGGGATCACGAACACGGGCGCGTCGAGGAAATATGGCTGCGATCCGACGAACGTGCGCGCGTGCGCTGCGATCTCCCCGGCGCTCGGCAGTCGGATCGGCTCGAGCGCGTGATCGATCGCGTGATAGTGATAAAGACCGGGTGCGATGCCGTCGACGCGCTGCACGAGCAGGTACGCTTCGGTCGGATGAAGGCCGCCCGCCGAAGGCACGCCTTTCTTGAGCAGTTGCACGCCGGGCGCGTAGTCGTCGACCGCGCGCGCGCCGAATGCGCGATAGAGCACGGCTGCGAACTCGTCGAGCCCCAGCGCGCACGTTGCGTCGAAATTCCGGCAGGTCACGCGGGCGTGGAGCAAGGCGTCGAGTGGTGTCGCTCGCGCACCCGGCAGGCGCAAGCGACGATCGACCGGCACGCGCTCGCGCACCGCTGGCGGCACGGGACCGAGCTTTTCGAGCAGCGCGGCACCGTATCGCTCGCCGAGCTCCCGCTGCATCGTGTCGGCGTCGACGCCGTGCCAGCGCGATGCGTAATGGAGCGCAGCCGACTCGGGACGCCAGTGCGTTTCGCGCACGCGCTCGTCGCGCACGGCATCCTCGCTGTCCTCGGCTACGAGCAGGCCTTTTGCGACGAGGCCGTCCAGAAGGCCGCGATCATGCTGCTCCTCGAGCGCAGCGAGCTCGGTCCATTCGCTCGGCGAGATCTCGCCGAGCGCCGCGGCCTCGCCAGCCGAGACCGCGAACGACGTCGCGGCGTGCGGCACGACCGCAAGCCACTCCATCCGCCTCGAGAGTCCGCTGCCGCCTTCGACGAAGCCGAGCAGATCGAAATCGGTCCGCTCGCACGGTGCGAGCGTCAGAAAGTAACAACGGCGCACGCGCATCGCTTGCGAATCCGGTCAAATCGGGCGGGCAGTTACGGTAGTATCCGATCCGCGACACCTGATTGCCAAAACGGGCTGCCGGCGCCATGCGCGCGGGCGGGGCATCGACCAGGGAATGGATCTCGTTCGGACCACCCGCGGGGGAGACACCAATGACTGACGCCGTCCTTACCAAGAAACAGGGACTGACGCTGCTCGCCGAGCTCAGGACCAATCCGGGCTTCCGCCGCCGCTTCGCCGAGAAGCCGGCTGCCGCGCTGCTCGAGATCGGCGTGCCGGCGGAAACCGTCGTCAATCTCAACGCGCGCTGTCTCGCATCGCGACGCGTCGAGGACTTCGGCGATCTCGAGAAGACGTTCAATGCGCTGCAGAGCGATGCCGATACCGAGTCGCTCTCGATGGTCGTGCCGCACGCGACGATTACGGGTCAGGCGAAATAGTCGAATTTACTGCGGTTTCGCCGCCAGCCGTGCTGCGACGAACGGCACGGCGGCTGCGTTCGGCCACGCTTTCGCGAACCGCTCTTGCCATTGACGCGCCTCGCCTGTCTGGCCGGCAGCTCGCGCATACTCGGCCGCGTCGAGCATCGCGAGGTTGGCCTGCGCGACGTCGAACGGCACCATCACCCACTCGGCGCCGAACTCCGTGTAGGCCCGACCGCGATGCGAAGCGAGCCACGTCGCCTCCTTGAGCGCATCGGCCGGCTTGCCGCTCGCGGCATACGCATCCTTCAGCACGATGTGCGTGACGTAAAGCTCCGTTCCGTCGACGCGCCTGGCGAGCATCGCGATCGCATCGTTCGGCCGGTGTTCGGCGAGCGCGAGCTCCGCTTCGGCGACTTCGCGAAGATTGACGAGCACGGGATAGTCCGCGTCGCGCGTCATCGATGTCGTCGCCGCAAGCGCCGCGCGCGCCTGCTCGGCGTCGTCGGCCTTCGCGGCGAGATAAGCGGCGAACAGGATGCGGAATTGCGTCGCGCTCTGCTCGGCGAGAGAGATCGAACGGGCTTCGCTCCGCTCGCGCTTCACGGCGTCGCCGAGAGCGCGCGCGAACGCGGGCGAGGTCTTCGCTTCGATCGCAGCGAAACCGAGATCCATGACGCTCAGTTGCCGCGCGAGCGTCGACGGGAGATCCGGCTTCGTTTTCGCGTTGCGGATCATGTCGCGCGCTTCGCTCCACTTTCCCTGGTCCACCGCGAATGCCGCGCGAATGCGCGCGCCTTCGGGGCTGCGGCGATCGGGCTCCTCGCGATCGAACAATGCTTCGGCCTCGTCGTAGCGGCGCAGCGCGGCAAGCGCGGAAGCATGAAAGCCGAGGGGCGTGCCTGGCGCCCAGCTGAAACCCTCGAATTCGCGCAGCGCGTCGTCGTATCGCTCGAGACCCAGATAAAGCGTGCCAAGCAACAGGACGCTCGCATCGGGATGCGGATTCTTGTCGGACGCCGCGCGCTTCGCATTTTCGAGCACCTCCTCGTAGCGGTTGCCGAGCTCCCACGCGAAATACGCGTAGGTGCCCTGTGCGGCGAAGAAATCGGGATAGAGCTTCGCGAGGAGCTTCCATTGATCGAGCGCCGGACGCGGTGCGCCGAAGCTCGCGCGCAGCGCTTCCACATACATGGCGTCCCGCGCGGGCAGGTGCTCGCGCAGCGCGAGCGCGGCTTCGAGCTCCCGGATCGCGTCGGCGTCCTGTCCCGCGCTGGTATGGATGCGCGCGATCGAAAGATGCGCGAGCGCAAATTGCGGATCGAGCTTCAGTGCCTGCCGGAACAGCTGCAATGCCTCGTCGGGATTGCTGATGTACGCGCGCTCGCCGAGCGAGTACGCGCGCAACGCGTCGAGATTCCTCGTCGCGACCTTGTCGAGCGGCTGCGATTCGGTCGAGACCGTCGCGAGCGCTTCGCCGAGCCTGACGCGCAGCTTGCGGTTGACCTCGTCGAGCGACGGCAGCACCGACGCCTCGCCGACGCCGTCGGCCGATTCGGACCAGACCGTCGTCTGCGTGTCCGGGTCGACGACTTCGGCCGTGACGCGCACGCGGCCGCCGATTTCTGCGACGGTAGGAAGAACCAGCGCCCGCGCGCCGTTGCGGATCGCGACTTCGGAGCCGACCGTGCGGTCGATCTCGGTGTGCTCGGGATCGCGCTGCATCAGTTCGACGGTATCGCGCGCCTTGAGATCGGACAGCACGTTGACGTAGCGCGACTGCTCGAGTCCGATGCGGAACGCGGTCTGCAGCGAATCGTCGAAGCTCGAATCGTCAGTGAGGTTCTTGAGGCTGCCGACGACGATCCAGTCGCGCTGCGCGAACGCGATCGCGGGCTCGGGACGGAAGAGGTACCAGAGCGGCAGCGCGACGAGCGCGAGCAGCAGCGCGCTCTCGAAGACGAGCGTCGCGGGCCGGCGCCAGAACGGCACTTCGCGGTGCGCCTTGCCGGACCATGGCGGCGCCTTCAGCGGAGCGATGTCCTTCTCGCCGACCTCGAACACCGGCACGGGATCGGGCAGGCCCTTGAAGCGATAGCGGCCGTGCGTGCGCCAGAGCGCCGTCGCCGCTGCGTCGCCGAGCTCGTCCTGGCCGCGGTGCGCGAGCTGATAAGCAACGCCCGATAGCAGGATCTGGCCCGGCAGCGCGAGCTGCATCAGCCGCGAGGTGACCGGCTTGACGAGCCCTTCGACCTCGAACGGCTTGGCGCCCTTGGCGACGTCTTCCGGCGCGTTGTCCCACGCCAGCACGTCGCCGAAATGGATGCCGACGCGGGCACGGAGCGGAGCGGCGTCGGTGCCGAGATCGCGCAGCGCGCGCTGGTACGCGAGCGCGAACGCGACGGCGGCGATCGGCCGGTCGAACATCAAGAGGAAACCGTCGGTCTTGTCGATCTCGCGGCCGCCGTGCTGGTGCACGAGCGCGCGCGTCAGCCGGTCATGCCGGCGGAAGATCTCGGCGGCCTGGAGATCGCCGAGGCGCTCGACGAGCGCGGTCGAGTCGACGAGATCGCAGAGCACGAGCGTGCGCAGCAGCGGCACCGGCGCGCGCGCCTCGGGGGCCGGATCCGCCGACGATCGCAGGATCGCGCTCACGCCGGCGCTCCACTCGTGCAAGCGAGGCCGATCGGAATATCACGAACGCGGAGCAACGGTGCATCGCGCATCGCACGGAAGGCCATTGCGATGGGCTTGTCTCCCCGGGCACTCTTCCCTGTGGCGGACGGCATGGCCGATCAAGCGGGAGCGGCGGGCGCTCCTGCTCCCTCGATCACGCGATAGCCGTCGCCGCCGATGCCTTTCGCTTCGTACAGCGCGCAGTCGGCGTCGCTGTACCAGACGGCCCAATCCGCGCCCGACGCGCAGAGGCTGCCGCCGACGCTGACCGCGACGGAAAGCGGCTCGCTGCCGCAGCCGGGAAAGCGCAGCGTGCGCACCGCGCCGATGATCTGCGTGGCGCGCGCGCGAAGCTCCTCGATGCCGGTCACCTGCATCAGCAAGGCGAACTCGTCGCCGCCGAGGCGGCACGGCAGGTCGCACGGCGAGGCCGCGTTCGACACTTCCTCGCCGATCGCGCGCAGCACCTGATCGCCGACGAGGTGGCCGCAATGGTCGTTGATCTGCTTGAACCGGTCGAGATCGACCAGCAGGAGGCCGAGCACGGTTCCGGGCAGGCGCTGCTCCTCGAGATGCTCGAGGAACATGTAGAGGCCGCGCCGGTTGCAAAGGCCGGTCAGCTCGTCGGTCTGCACGAGCCGTTGCGCCGTCGAGAGCTGCGTCTGCGTCTGGCGCAGCGAGTCGAGCGTGACCATCAGGTCTTCGTTGCGGCGCTTCAGGTTCTGGATCAGCTGCTGCTCGCTCGCGACGAGATACGAGAACGAGCGGCGCATGAACTGCGCGAGGAGACGCGGCTCGCTGACGATGAGATCGTCGAACGCCGGATGCTCGACGACGACGAGCGCGCTCGGCGAGACCGCGACGGCGTTCGCGACGCGCGCGTGGTTGCCGATGAAGAGCGCCAGCTCGCCGAAGAACTCGCGCGTGCCGATCAGCTTGTCCGGCATGCCGTCGCCGAACTCGAGCTGGATCTCGCCCGATTCGACGATGAACATCGCCCGGCCGAGCTCTCCGCGGCTGAAGATCACCTCGCCGGGCTTGAGCTCGCGGCGCCGTCCGACGCGCGCGAACAGCGCGAGCTCTTCCTCGGACAGCTCGCGGGGCAGGAGGGCCGCGCGCGAGCGAACGACCGACAAGACCGCGTTGCCGGACGAAGCCACCCGTTCTGCGTCGATCGCCGACACCTGAACCCTCCCGACAGGTCCATCGAGGGTCAGGATGGTAGCGCATGTGCCGCAAGTCCTCATCCGACGGTGTCACTGTCTGCTGTAGGAAAAGGCTTACGCGGCGCTTAAACGCCGGGAGACGCCTTCGCCGGATCGATTTCGTCCGCGCGGTCGAAATGAGCTTGCGAATCCGCGAAACGTGCTCGTCGCGCGACGAAACGAACCTCCGCGAGACCCAGCCTCGATAATCTACGAACGTCTACGTGGATCGTGCGACGGAACCCCTGGTCGCACCGTCCTAGTGACAGGGCGCCGACCCCATTCCGGCGTCCCGCGCAGCGCCGGCATCGGAACGCACGGCCCGGAAACGCCACCCCCCAGCCCGGGCCGCCTCCTCCCCAACCCCCGTTTCGATGCCGGCGGGCGCACTTTCGGCAATATGCGCGAGTGTCCACCCGCCGTTTCATTTGCCGTATTGAGTCCACTCCCGCCGAGCGTGGATCACAAATGAAACAGTTGCCGCTTCGAGTTTGAACAGCCGCACTCGTCTGTTTGTCGCTTCTCCCGCTTGCGGGCGAAGTCGGCGCGAAGCGCCGGATGAGGGAGGACTCGGTTCGCCTTAGCAAGAGCTTCCCTCACCCGCGCCTGCGGCGCGGCCTCTCCCCGCGAGCGGGAGAGGCGAACGGCATGCGTGATCTTGTGCGAGCTACGCCGCGTGCGGCGTGCGATCGGCGTGGAACTGCTCTTCCTCGGTCGAGCCTTTCAGCGCCGTCGTCGACGACTGGCCCTGCTGGATCGCCTGCGTCACCGCGTCGAAATAGCCGGTGCCGACTTCGCGCTGGTGCTTGACGGCCGTGAAGCCGCGATCGGCCGCGGCGAATTCCTTTTCCTGCAGCTCGACGAATGCGCTCATCTGGTTGCGTGAGTAGTGATACGCGAGATCGAACATCGAATAGTTGAGCGCGTGGAAGCCGGCAAGCGTGATGAACTGGAACCTGTAGCCGTAGCTTGCGATCTCGCGCTGGAATTTCGCGATCGTCGCGTCGTCGAGGTTCTTCTTCCAGTTGAACGACGGCGAGCAGTTGTAGGCCAGGAGCTTGCCGGGATATTTCGCGTGGATGCCTTCGGCGAACTTCCGCGCGAATTCGAGATCGGGCTTGCCGGTTTCGCACCAGACGAGGTCGGCGTACGGCGCGTACGCGACGCCGCGACTGATCGCCTGTTCGAGGCCCTTGTGGGTCTTGAAGAATCCTTCGACCGTGCGCTCGCCGGTGCAGAACGGCTTGTCGTTTTCGTCGACGTCGCTGGTCAGGAGATCGGCGGCTTCGGCGTCGGTGCGCGCGACGAGTATCGTCGGCACGCCGCACACGTCGGCCGCGAGGCGCGCCGCGTTGAGCTTCTCGACGGCCTCGCGCGTCGGCACGAGCACCTTGCCGCCCATGTGTCCGCACTTCTTGACTGATGCGAGCTGATCCTCGAAGTGCACGCCCGCGGCACCGGCCTCGATCATCGCCTTCATCAATTCGAAGGCGTTGAGCACGCCGCCGAATCCCGCTTCGGCGTCCGCGAGGATCGGCTGAAGATAATCGACGCTGTCGTCGCCTTCGGCGTGGTTCAGCTGATCGGCGCGCAAGAGCGCGTTGTTGATGCGCTTGACGACCATCGGCACCGAGTTGGCGGGATACAGCGACTGATCGGGATACATCTCTCCGGCGAGGTTCGCGTCGGCCGCGACCTGCCAGCCCGAGAGATAGATCGCCTTCAGCCCCGCCTTGACCTGCTGCATCGCCTGATTGCCCGTCAGCGCGCCGAGCGCGTTGACGAACGGTTCCTTGTGCAGATGGCTCCAGAGCTTCTCGGCGCCGATGCGCGCCAGCGAATGCTCGACGTGCACGGTGCCGCGCAGGCGCACGACGTCTTCGGCGGCGTAATTGCGCTTGACGCCGCTCCAGCGCGGATTGTTGGTCCAGTCGAGGCGGATCTGTTCGGCGGTCGGCAGCGAAGTCTTCATGATGGGTCTCGTTTCGAAGGTCGTGCTTTCAGGGCAGCTCGGGATACGCGGCGAGCGTCAGGAAATCGCCGAGCTCGCGCGCATGCGTCAGCTCGGAAAGAAGCTCGGCCGCGCGCGCGACGCGCGTCTGGCCGGGCATCGCGGTCGCGGCGAGGCGCTGGCGAACGGTCGCGAGCGTCGCGTCGAACAGCGGAAAGTCGACAGGCGCGCCATCGCCCGCTGCGCCATCGCCGGGCACGCCGTTGTCGTCGAAGAGGAGTCCGCCCGCGTTGAGCCATTGCCAGAGCTGCGCGCGCGAGATCTCCGCCGTCGCCGCGTCTTCCATCAGGTGATGGATCGGCACGCAGCCCTGCCCGTCGAGCCATGCCGCGAGATAGCGCAGGCACACCTCGACGTTGCCTTCGAAGCCGGCACGCGTGATCGTGCCCGCCGGGGGCGCGATCAACGCGTCGCGCGTCGCGGCGACGTCCTCACGCAGCCGCTCGAGCTGGTTCGGTCCCGGCATGTGCGCGTCGAACACCTCGCGCGCGACCGGCACCAGCGCGGGATGCGCGACCCAGGTACCGTCGTGCCCTGCCTTCACCTCGCGCAGCTTGTCCGCGCGCACTTTTCCGAGCGCGGCTTCGTTCGCCGCCGGGTCGTTGCTGATCGGAATCTGCGCGGCCATGCCACCCATCGCGAACGCGCCGCGGCGATGGCAGGTCCTGATCAGGAGCTCCGAATACGCCTTCAGGAAAGGCACCGTCATCGCGACCTGCCCGCGCTCGGGCAGCACGCGATCCCGATGTCCGCGCAGCGTCTTGATGTACGAGAAGATGTAATCCCAGCGCCCGCAGTTGAGTCCCGTGATGCGCGTCTTCAGTGCCCACAGGATCTCGTCCATCTCGAAGACCGCGGGCAGCGTCTCGATCAGCACGGTGACCTTGATCGCACCTGGCGAAAGATCGAGCACGCTCTCGATGTGATCGAGCACGTCGTTCCAGAGTGCGGCCTCGCGATGGCTCTCGAGCTTGGGCAAATAGAAGTACGGACCGCGATCGCGCGCTTCGAGCGACCGCGCGTTGTGGAACGCGAAAAGACCGAGATCGAAGAGCGCGCCTGCGATCGGCTCGCCGTCGACGACGAAATGCTTCTCCGGCAGATGCCAGCCGCGCGGGCGCACCATCAGCACGGCGGGATCGGACTTCACCTCGTAGCGCTTGCCTTCGGGCGACTCGAACGCGATCGTGCCGGCGACCGCGTCGCGCAGATTGCGCTGGCCGTCGAGAAGGTTCTCGAACGTCGGCGAGGTCGAATCCTCGAAGTCGGCCATGAACACCCTCGCGCCCGAGTTCAGCGCGTTGATGATCATCTTGCGATCGACCGGCCCCGTGATCTCGACGCGGCGATCGCGAAGCGCCGCCGGAATCGGCGCGACCCGCCAGTCCGACTCGCGGATCGGCGTCGTGTCGCTCGCGAAATCGGGAAGCGCTCCCGCGTCGAGACGCGCCTGTCGCTCGGCCCGCGCTTGCAGCAGTGCCTGACGACGTCCTTCGAAGCGGCCGTGGAGATCGACCAGGAAAGCGCGTGCCGCCTCCGTGAGGATTTCGACCGAGGCGTCATCGGCATCCGATGGCCGGGGCGGCGGAGAAGCGGGGCGGATCGAAGCGGCCATCGTGGAAACGGTCCTTGTCGCGGGAGGGGAAGACTAGGCGTGCAAAAGTCATTTGACAAAGCACATGTTTCAATGCAACAAATTAACAGCGTCAAAGTGATATTCAAGTAACTGAAAGAGTTGTCCTTTTGAGGTGCCTTCGAACGAGGAACTGCTTGCGTGACGGATGAACGGATGAGAACGGGGCGTCGCCCGATCCGCTCGCCGGCGCCGACGCGGTTCTATTACAAGGGCAACCGCCTGAAGCAGCTGCGCGCGTTCTGCGCGATCGCGAAGCTCGGCACGCTCTCGCGAGCCGCCGACTCGCTGTTCCTCTC
>DASZYR010000071.1:0-6384 GCA_035545255.1 Rhodanobacteraceae bacterium | reverse complement strand
GCGTCGTCATCGGCGGCGCCGGCGAGATCGTGTTCGTGAAGCTCGTGCCGGCATCGTGATGCGGACGATGCCGTTCAGACGTCCGACCATTCGCGCAGCAGGTTGTGATAGACGCCGGTCAGGCGCACGAGCTCGGGCGCGCCGGGAACTCGCCGGGTCAGGTCCTGGATCGCGACATCGAGATCGAACAGGAGCCGGCGTTGCATCTCCGAGCGCACGAGGCTCTGGATCCAGAAGAACGCCGCGATGCGCGCGCCGCGCGTGACCGGCTGCACCTTGTGCAGGCTCGATCCCGGATACAGCACGAGATCGCCGGCCTCGAGCTTCACCGCGTGCGCGCCGTAGGTGTCCTCGACGACGAGCTCGCCGCCGTCGTACTCGTCCGGCCCGGAGAGAAACAGCGTCGCCGAAAGATCGGTGCGGATCGGCTGCGGCGGAACGGAACCGTGGTCGTAGCGGATCGCGTTGTCGACGTGGAGGCCGAACGACTCGCCGCCTTCGTAACGGTTGACGAGCGGCGGATAGATGCGCCGCGGCAGCGCGCCGGCGAAGAACGTCGCATTGTGCGACAGCGCGTCGAGGATCGTCTGGCCGATCCGGCGCGCGACCGGATCGTCCTCGGCGAGCTGGCGGTTGTTCTTGGCGAGCGCGGACTGGTGTCCCGCCGTGGCGCGGCCGTCGCGCCACTCGGCCGATTCGAGCCATCCGCGGCAGGCAGCGACCTGCGGGGCGGTGAGGACATTCGCGACGTGCAGCAGCATGCCGTCTCGCCTTTCGGGATCAGAGCCGGATCGGATCGGAGCCGGACGGGATCAGGAACCGCATTGAATCAGAACCGCCTTCCAATTGGCGCGCAGTTCTTACCTCTCCCGCTTGCGGGAGAGGTCGCGCCGAAGGCGCGGTGAGGGAAGACTTGAGACGACATGCCAAAGCTTCCCTCATCCGCCTGCCGGCACCTTCTCCCGCAAGCGGGAGAAGGACCACGAACTGACTTTGAATCAAGACCGACTTTGAATCAAAACCGGCTTTGAATCAAAACCCAGCTTTGAATCAAAACCGGAAGTTCGCAGTCAGCACGGCCGACCTTCCGGGCGCGACCGAAACGTAGTGCGTCTGGTACGCCTTGTCATAGTAGAGCTTGTCGCCGACGTTCTGGATGTTGAGCTGCAGGTCGAGATGATCGTTGACCTTGTACGCAGCCATCGCATCGAAACGCGTGTAGCCCGGCACCCATTTCGTGTTCGCGGTGTTGCCGTAGACCTTCGAGGTGCAGAACGCGCCGCCGCCGACGACGAGCTTCGGCGAGAGCTGGTACGTCGTCCACAAGGTCGCGCCGTCCTCGGGCGTGTTCGGGAAGCGGTTGCCGTCGTCCGGGCTCGGCACGTACACCGGATCCTGCGCCGTGCCGACATTGACGAGGCCCGCATCGACGAGCTTGCTGTCGAGGTGCGTGTAGCCGCCGAATACCTTCCACCGTTCCGTGATCTCGCCGGAGATGCCGAGCTCGAGGCCGTCCACGCGCTTGTCGCCGGCAAGCTGCGTGGTGCCGTTGTCGGTCGCGACGCGCGCGTTCGTGATCTCCGAGCGGAACACCGCCGCGGTCAGCGAGAGCTTGCCGTCGAGGAAATCCCACTTCGTGCCGAGCTCGATGTTCCTGCTCTTGATCGGATCGAGATCGGCGATCGAAGCCGTGACATTGACGTTGTCGCCCGACGCGCCCTCGCCGTTCGCGGCGCCGGACGGGCTCGCCGAGGTGCCGTAGGACGCGTAGATGCTGCCGTTCGGGACCGGCTTGTAGACGACGCCGGCCTGGTACGACCAGAGATTGTCGTCATTCCGGATCTGCGCCGCCGGCACGCTCGATGTCGCGATGAGATCGGCCTTCTGCGAGAAGCGGTCGAAGCGCGCCCCGATGTTGAGCAGCCACTTTTCGCTCAGCGTCATCGTGTCGAACGCGTAGGCCGACTGCGTGTTCGTCGTGTAGACGTTCGGGTTGTTGCGCCGCGCGATCGTGCCGAGCCAGGGATCGTGCGGATCCGGATCGAGGAACGGCGTGCAGACGAAATCCTCGACGAGCAGCGGATTCGAACAGTCGCGGTTCGTGATGCCGTCGGGGTTCGTGACGATGTACTGATCGACCTCGGTGTGCTCGTGGTCGAATTCGATGCCGGTCGCGATCGCATGATGCACGGTGCCGGTATCGAAGCTGCCGGCGAGATCGGTCTGGTTCGCCGCCGTATCGGTCGACGTCACGCGCGACTTCGCCGAGCGGTAGACGTAGCCGTTCAGCAGGAAGTTGCCGGTCGAATCGTCGGGATTCGACCAGATGTAGTCGTTCGCGCTGCGGCCGTAGCGCGTCGTGTTGCGCAGCACCCAGCTGTCGCTGAAATCGTGCGAGACGATCACGGTGCCGATGTCGGCTTTCGTCTTGCGGAAATCGCGATCGAAGAGACCGTAGAACGCATCGCGCGGCACGTCGACCGGACGTCCGTCGCCGTTCAGCGGCGCGTTCGGATTCGTCGCGGAGAACGGGTTGTTGTACGGGACGCCGCTGTCCGGCGTGTCGTCGGTCGAGAGGTGGTAGTACGAGATCGTCGCGCGCGTCGGCGATTCGAGCCCGAACGTGACAGACGGCGCGATGCCCCAGCGATTCATGTCGGGTCCGTTGCGGCCGGGAACGTCGGCTTCGTGGCCCATGAGGTTGACGCGGAACGCGGCGTCGTCGCCCATCTTCTTGTTCGCGTCGATCGTGCCGCGCAGATACGCATCGGTGCCGACGCCGACGCTGCCTTGCACGAAATCGTCGGCCTTCGGCAGCTTCGAGACGATGTTGACGCTGCCGCCGATCGCGCCGCGACCCGTGTAGGCCGAGCTCGGTCCTTTCGTCACGTCGATCTGCTCGATGTCGAACGCCTCGCGCGATTGCGAGCCGAGATCGCGCACGCCGTCGACGTAGATGTCGGCACCGGCGTCGTAGCCGCGGATGAACGGCCGGTCGCCGACCGGATTGCCGCCTTCGCCCGCGCCGAACGTGATGCCGGGCACCGTGCGGAGCGCATCCAGCAGCGTCGTCGAGCCCGTGTCGGTGATGACCGACTGCGGAACGATCGTGACCGAGCGCGGCGTGTCGAGCAGCGGCGCCGTGAATTTCGGCGATACCGGCTCGACGCCGTTGCCTTCGACATTGACGGTATCGAGCTCGACGCTCTTTCGCTGATCGGGGCCGGCGTCGTCCGGCGCCGGCGCCGCATCGTCGCCCGCATGCGCGGCCGCGAGCGGCATCAGCGCGACGAGCGCCGTCGCGAGCAGACGGCGCGGCGCGGCCGGGATCGAAACGATGAGCTTGCCGGATGACATGAGTCGTTACCCCTGTTGTCGATCGCGGACGCGACTGCGACGCGATCTCTGGTTGTTCGCGGGCAAACCGAAGCGGCTGGCGAAACCCGTCTCATGCGATCCGCGTTTGCGCGAAGCCGCGCCGCCAGTCCGGAAATTTACCTCATGGTGATAATGATTCTCAATATTGTTCGCTATCGCGACACGCGCATCCCCGCGAAATGACCGGTCACGTCGCGCGCGCGACGCGGCGCGCGGCTGCGGAATCCGCGATCGCGCCGCTTTCGGCCGCTCGCCGCCCGCGCGCTTTTGCCGCGGTGCGCCGCGCGATCCACATCCAGATGCCCGTCACGAAGAAGAGCGGCATCAGCAAGGCGGCGATCGCCATCGCGATGCGGCCGGGAGCGCCCAGGAAATCGCCCGAATGCAGCGGAAACAGGCTCGAAACGAACCGGCGTCCGCGCGGCTGCTCGGCGTAAAGCTCGTTCGCGAGGCTCTGCCCGCTCGCCGCATCGATCTTGAGCGTGTTCCATGCGCGCCCGTGCGGGCTCGATGGCGTCTGGTAGCGGATCTCGATCGGCCCGTCTGCGGCCCCGAGCGCGATCGTCGCGCGCGTCGCATCCGGGACTTCGCGGCGGAACGCCGTCCATGCCGCATCGAGCGCCGCGGGCGCAAGGAAAGCGTGCTCGTCCGACGGCGGCGGGCGACGCATCGGCGTCGTCACGCCGGCAAGCCCGTTCACGGTGTTCCGGTAGAAATCGTACGACCACCAGAGCCCGGTCAGTGCCGCGACGAGATAGAGCACGAACGTCCACGTCGCAGCGACCGCGTGCAGATGCCAGAGGAACGGGCGGCCTTTCAGCTTCGTGTCGAAAGTCAGCCACGCGCGCGCCGAACGTGCGCGGCGCGGCCAGCGCAGCACGATGCCGGTGACGAGAAGGAGGAGCAGCAGCGCCGTGCTCGCGCCGACGATCTCCTTGCCGACCGGGCCCGCCGCAAGATTGCGATGAAGCTGCTCGACCGTTTCGAAGAAGCCCTTGCCGCGTACGCGATCCAGCACGGCGCCGCTGTACGGATCGACCGGAACCTCGACGCCGCCGCGCTCGCGGCCGCGCGCCATGCGCACGATCAGCGCGGCACTGTCGCCGTTCCAGGCGATGCTGCGCGCATGAAGCTCCGGATTCGCCGCGCGCGCAGCGTCGACGAGCGTTCCAGGCGACTGCGGGCCGCCCTCTGCGACGACGCGAAGCTGCGGATTCAGGAGCCGTGTCAGCTCGTCCTCGAACCCGAGGATCGCGCCGGTCGCACCGACGACCGCGAGCACGAGGCCGGCCGACAGGCCGGCGATCCAGTGCAGGCGGAACAGAACGCGCTTGAGCGGAAGCGGCATCGTGCGAAATCCGGGTTCTTCGAGGGAAGAAAATCGGCTCGCGCGAGACATCGCCGCGTGACGCCAGCCCGACGCAGCCCGCCGCGCGAACGCCGGTGCAGCCATTCGAACACAAATGCAAATGACTCGCAATCGTGTTCAAGGCGGCCCGGTTCGACAACACGAAACCTCGGGCACGAAACGCGGTCCTTGCCGGATCGACGCGCTATCGCCCGAACGTGCCACCATGACAGCGCCGAGGACCTTCCGATGCGGATACTCGTGATCGAAGATGACGCCGCGATCGCCGACGCGATCGTCGCCGCGCTGACGCGCGCCGGACACGCCGTCGACCGGCTGTTCGGCGGGCGCCAGGCGGACGCCGCGCTGCAGGCGCATCCATACGATCTCGTCGTGCTCGATCTCGGACTTCCCGAGATGGATGGCGTCGACCTGCTGCGCCGCCTGCGCGCGCGCGCCGACGCCGTGCCGGTGCTCGTCGCGACCGCGCGCGAGGCGCTCGACGAGCGCGTGCGCGCGCTCGATCTCGGCGCCGACGATTATCTCGTGAAGCCCTTCGCGCTCAGCGAGTTCGAGGCGCGCGTGCGCGCGCTCCTGCGCCGGCGCACGACGCAGGGCGTGCCCGAATTGAAGCTCGGCCGGCTCCGGCTCGACCTGCCACGGCGGCGAGCGCACGTCGACGACGCGCCGCTCGAGCTGACACCGCGCGAATTCGGCCTCCTCGAAACGCTCGTCGCGCGGCTCGATCGCGTCATGAGCCGCGAGCAGCTGATCGACGCGCTCTGCACCTGGGACACGAGCCTCACCGACAACGGCCTGGACATCGCCGTGCATCGCCTCCGGCGCAAGCTCGAAGGCAGCGGCGTGCGCGTGCGCACCGTGCGCGGGCTCGGCTACCTTCTCGAAACCGAGCATGCGCCGACCGCCTAGCCTGCGCCGGCGTCTGCTCGCGTTCCTCGTCGCGCCGGTGGCGCTTGCCTGGCTCTTCAGCGGCGTGCTCGTCTACGTGCTCGCGCTGCACTACGCGAACACGAGCTACGACCGCGCGCTGACCGACTCGCTGCGCGCGCTCGAACGCATGGTCCGGAGCGATGCGCGCTATCAGGAGCTGAATCCGCAGGCGCGCATCCTGTTCGAAGTCGATTCGGAAGATCCGAACTACTACACGATCCGCAGCGTGCGGCACGGCACGCTCGCCTCGAACCTCGAGTTGCCGATGCCGGAGCCCTTGCCGGCACCCGGCACGAAGCCGCGCGTCGAATCGCTGACGATCGGCGATCGCAAGCTGCGCATGGCCTCGCTCGCCGTCGCCGGCGAAGAACCCGGCGACCGGATCGTCGTCTCGGTCGCGCAGACGCTGCGCGAGCGGCACGCGCTGGCGCGCGAGATCCTCGCCGGCGTGCTGCCGATCGTGCTCGGACTGATCGTGCTCGTGCTGATCCTCGTCTGGTACGGCGTCAACCGCGGCCTGCATCTGTTCGATCCGCTGACGCGGCACCTCGCCGGACGGCGCGCGAGCGATCTCTCGCCGCTCGACCAGAGCATCGTACCGGTCGAGATCCATCCGCTGACGCACACGGTCGATCTTCTGCTCGCGCGCCTGCGCGGCCTGCTCGATCTCCAGGACCGTTTCATCGCCGACGCCGCGCACCAGCTGC
>DASZYR010000070.1:0-3764 GCA_035545255.1 Rhodanobacteraceae bacterium | reverse complement strand
CGGGCGCGACGGGCGCGAAGGACATGGGCAAGGTGATCGGGCTCGTGCGGCCGCAGGTGGCCGGGCGCGCCGACATGGGCGCGATCTCGCAGGCCGTGAAGGCCAAGCTCTCCGCGCTGGGTTAGACTGCATTTACGTCATGGAACGCATCGTCAATGTGCACATCGAGAAACTGCCCGAGGGCGTCTACCTCGCGACGAGCGAAGACGTCCAAGGTCTGGTAGCGCAAGGCCGCACCGTAGCCGAAACGCTGGAGATCGCACGCGACGTCGCCAAAAAACGGATCGAAGCACAGGACGAGCGTGACGGCACCACAACGCGACTCACGGCCGTCCGCGAATCTTTCGACTATCCCCTCATCCTCGGCTGATCTGTGGAGCGCCTGGGCGTATCGGGATGTCGTTCGTCGATTGAAAGTGTTCGGGTTTGCATTCGATCGGCAAGCGGCCGGCTCTCATGAAATCTGGTTCAACGCAGCGACGAACCGCTTCACAACGATCCCGAATCACCCCGGCGATATGCCCGAAGGCACGCTGCGCGCGATACTTCGCCAAGCGGCCATCGAGCCCGACGACTTCCTGAGCCGCTGATCATGCGCGGCCGCATCCCAGAAAAATTCATCGACGAGCTCCTCGCCCGCGTCGACATCGTCGACGTGATCCAGGAGCGCGTGCCGTTGAAGAAGTCCGGGCGCGACTGGTCGGCGCGCTGTCCGTTCCACGACGAGCGCTCGCCCTCGTTCACGGTGAGCCCGGCCAAGCAGTTCTACCACTGCTTCGGCTGCGGCGCGCACGGGAGCGCGATCGGATTCCTGATGAATTACGATCGCCTCGAGTTTCCCGACGCAGTCGAGGAACTCGCGAGCCGCGCCGGTCTCAAGGTGCCGTACGAAGGCGGCCGCGAGGCGCCGCGCGAGGACACGACCGATCTCTACGCGGTGCTCGAATCCGCCGCGTCATTCTTCCGCAAACAGCTCGGCGCGAACGAAACCGCGAGTGCGTATTTCGCCGGCCGCGGGCTCGACGAATCGACGATCGCGAAATTCAACCTCGGCTACGCGCCGGACCAGTGGGATGCGCTCAAGAACGCGCTCGGCACGACTGCGCAGCGCATCGCGCTGATGGAAAAGGCCGGCATGCTGACGAGCGGCGAGCGCGGCTCGAAATACGACCGCTTCCGCCATCGCGTGATGTTTCCGATCCTCGACCGGCGCGGACGCACGATCGCGTTCGGCGGGCGCGTGCTGGTCAAGGAAGACACGCCGAAATACCTGAACTCGCCCGAGACGCCGCTCTTCCACAAGGGCCGTGAACTGTTCGGGCTCTGGCAAGTGCGCGAGGCGCACCAGAAGATTCCGCGGCTCGTCGTCGTCGAAGGCTACATGGACGCGATCAGCCTGCACCAGTTCGGGGTTCCGCAGGCGGTCGCGACGCTCGGCACCGCGACGACGCGCGATCACGCTGAAATACTTTTTCGCCAATGCGCGGACGTCTACTTCTGCTTCGACGGCGACCGCGCCGGACGGCAGGCCGCGTGGCGCGCGGTCGAGTCGCTGCTGCCGCGCATGCGCGACGGACGGCAGGCGCTGTTCCTGTTCCTGCCGGACGGCGAAGACCCGGACAGCCTGATCCGCAAGGAAGGCAGCGCCGGATTCGAGTCGCGCCTCGCGAGCGCGACGCCGCTCAGCGAGTTCTTCTTCACCGAGATCGGCAAGGACGTGAACCTTTCGAGCCTCGACGGCAAGGCGCGGCTCGCAGAACGCGCGCGGCCGATGCTCGCACAGATTCCGGACGGCGCGTTCCGCGACCTGATGCTTGCCGAACTCGACCGCCTGGCCGGCGTGCACGTGCAGATCGCCGCGCCCGAAGAGGCGGGCATGGCGCAGCGTCCAGCACGTCCGCAGCAGCGCTCCCTCGTGCGCTCGGCGGTCGCGCTGCTCGTGCAGAGTCCGTCGCTCGCCGCTGCGATCGAGCCGCCATGGACCTTCGCCGAATTGCGCCAGCCCGGCATTCCGTTGCTCGTCGAATTGATCGCGTTGTGCCGCGAGCGGCCGGAAATCACGACCGGCGCGGTGGTCGAGCATTTCGCCGATCGCGAGGAAGCGCGCGCGCTGCAGAAGCTCGCCGTGATGGAATTCCCCGGCGGCGATACCGAGGCGCGCACCGAGTTCCTCGACGCGCTGCGCCAGCTCGAGCGTCAGACGCGATTGCAGAGGCGAGGAGAGATCGAGGCGAAGATCCGCGAAGGCGGCCTCGCTGCGCTCAGCGATGTCGAGAAGAACGAGCTGCGCGAATTGCAGGCCGCACTCGGCCGCACAGGCAACGCGTGATCGGCGCGCGCTCCGTTGCGTTCAATGTCCCGTGCAGGACGGTGCGTTGCACGGCGTCACCGCGCGCTCGTTCATGAATTTCTCGCTCGACTGGCGCGCGGCTTCGAGATCGCCGTAGCGGCGGCAGGTCGTGCCGACGATGCGCGAGCCCGGCTGCGCGGCGCGCTCGCAGACGAGGCGGTCGCGATCGCGCAGCGTCAGGATCGCATTGATGCTTTCCTGCGCGTTGAAGAGCTTCACCTGCGTCGCCTTGTCCATGCGATCGACCGAGCCATTCGCCTCGAACAGGCGGCTCATTTCGTCGAGCGCCGCTTCGACTTTCGCGCGCTCGTCCGGCTTGACGTACGTGTAGCGTCCATCGCCGGTCATTTCGGTACGAACGTCGGCGGCGACCTTGTCGAACGCGGCCTTCGTGTCGGCCTTGACGACCTCGCGATCGGCCGCGTATGCGACGAGCGGAGTCAGCGCGAGGACGAACACGAGAACATTCAACGGTTTCATGCTTCAACTCCCACGTCGCCGGAGATCGGCGCGGATCGCGGCCGCAGCGTTGTGCCCCGGCGCGCCGGTGACGCCGCCGCCGGGATGCGTGCCGGCGCCGCAAAGATAGAGCCCCGGCAATGCGCCGCGATAGTCGGCGTAGCCGATCATCGGCCGCGCGCTGAATAGCTGGTTCAGCGAGAGCGCCCCGTGGAAGATGTCGCCGCCGATCAAGCCGAAATCACGCTCGAGATCGAGCGGGCTCTTGATCTGCCGGCCTAGCACCGATGCCGCGAAACCCGGCGCGAAGCGATCGACGGTCGCGATCATGAGATCGGCGACTTCCTCGCGATGATCGTCCCACGATCTTCCGTCGGGCAGTTGCGGCGCGACGTGCTGGCAGAAGAGGCTCGCCACGTGCTTTCCCGCCGGCGCGAGCGAATCGTCGAGCGTCGACGGAATCAGCATCTCGACGATCGGCTCGCGCGACCAGCCGTGCGCTCGCGCATCGAGATAGGCGCGATCCATGTAGTCGAGGCTCGGCGCCAGGATGATGCCGGCCGTCAGGTGATCGCCCGCCTCCGGCAGCGCCGTGAAACGCGGCAGTTCGGAAAGCGCGACGTTCATGCGGAAGGTGCCCGAGCCGCACCGCCAGTTCGCCATGCGCTCTCGCACCGGCTCCGGCAGCAGCGAGGGCGCGATCAGCTTCTCGTAAAGCAGCTTCGGATTGACGTTCGCGACGATCGCTCGCGCGTGGACGAGTTCGCTTTTTTCGGTGACGACGCCGACCGCGCGGGCCGGCCCCGATCCGGTACGTTCGACGACGACTTCGCGCACGCCTTCGCCGACGCGGATCTCGGCGCCGGCGGCGATCGCGGCCTTCGCCATCGCCTGCGTGATCGCGCCCATGCCGCCGATCGCGTGGCCCCACGCGCCCTTGACGCCGTTGACTTCG
>DASZYR010000069.1:0-10834 GCA_035545255.1 Rhodanobacteraceae bacterium | reverse complement strand
GATCCGCCGGAGCCGCCGTTCGTCGCGCTGCTCGTCTCGGGCGGCCATTCGATGCTGATCGAGGTCGAGGCGATCGGCCGCTACCGTCTGCTCGGCGATACGCTCGACGATGCCGCCGGCGAGGCGTTCGACAAGACCGCGAAGCTGATGGACCTGCCGTATCCCGGCGGCCCGGCGCTCGCGAAGCTCGCCGAACAGGGCAGGTCAGGCGTCTTCCGCTTCGCGAGGCCGATGACCGACCGTCCCGGACTCGATTTCAGCTTCTCCGGCCTGAAGACCCAGGTGCTGCTGGCTTGGCGCGCCAGCGACCAGAGCGATGCGACCAAGGCCGACGTCGCGCGCGCGTTCGAGGACGCGATCGTCGAGACGCTCGCGATCAAATGCCGCCGCGCGCTCGCCGCAACCGGTGCGCGCTCGCTCGTCGTCGCCGGTGGCGTCGGTGCGAACCGCCGACTGCGCGCTGCGCTCGCCGAGGCCGGAGCGAAGGAAGGCTTTCGGACGTATTTCCCGCGCCCGGAGTTCTGCACGGACAACGGGGCGATGATCGCGCTCGCCGGCGCGCTGCGGTTGCGGGCGGGGCAGGCCGAGACGCCGGCCATTGCGGTGCGGCCGCGCTGGGATCTCGCGTCGCTGCCGCCGGTCGCGTGAAGCACGCTGTCGCCCCTGCGAAAGCCGGGACCCATTTTGATCTTGCCGCAAAAGCGAAAATGGATCCCGGCCTTCGCCGGGATGACGATCTTGTAGGCTTGTCCCCAATCCCTAATCCCTAATCCCACGCCATGGACCTCGTCTTCATCGAAGACCTCCGCATCGACACCGTCATCGGCATCTACGACTGGGAGCGCCGCACGCGCCAGACGATCGCGCTCGACGTCGAGATGGCGTTCGACAACACGAGGCCCGCGGCGAGCGATGCGATCGGCGATACGCTCGACTACAAGGCTGTCTCCAAGCGCCTGATCGGGTTCGTCGAAGCGTCGAGCTTCCAGCTCGTCGAGACGCTGGCCGAGCGCTGCGCGGCGCTGATCCGCGAGGAGTTCGGCGTCTCGTGGCTGCGGCTGCGTTTGTCGAAGCCGGGCGCGGTGCGCGGCGCGCGCGCTGTCGGCGTCGTCATCGAGCGCGGCAGCCGATGAGCAGAGGGCCGTGACCCGCGCCTGCCTCAGCCTCGGCTCGAACATCGATCCGGAACGTCATCTCGCCGCCGCCGTCGCCGAGCTTCGCGAGCGCTTCGGCGAGCTTCGCGTATCGCCGGTCTACCGATCCGCCGCGGTCGGATTCGACGGGCCCGATTTCCTCAATCTCGCGGTCGGCCTCGACAGCGATCTGGATGCTCCGGCGCTCGACGCATGGTTGCACGGGCTCGAACGGCGACACGGCCGCCGGCGCGACGGACCTCGCTATTCGAGCCGAACGCTCGACGTCGACATCGTGCTGTTCGGCGAGACGGTGATGGAAGGTCCCGGCCATCTCAGGATTCCGCGGCCGGAGCTTTACGAGGCGTTTGTCCTCGTGCCGCTCTGCGATATCGCGGCGGACGCGCGTATTCCGCCCGAGGGCCGGACCGTAGAGGAGCTTCGGCGCCAGCTGGAACCGCTGCCGGAGCTGGAGCGAGTTCCGCTGGACCTGTCCGGACATGCCGGCAGGCCACATTGACTCCAAGCCGGCACAAAACTGTCGATTAGTTCACAGTTTTGAGGGAAACTGCGGGACGGGGCCTCCGACGGGGGTGATTGCCGGGTGCGCAGCCCATGTTCAATTTTCTGGCGGCGACCTTCGGCCGCCCCCAGACACGGTCGCAGGCGTCGGCTGATCCGGATATGCACGATGCCGCCCTGGCCGGGGCGGTCCGCTTCCGGCCGCGCCTGACGGCAGAAGTGCTGGAAGGCCACGAAGTCATCCGCCAGCAGATGCGGGCGCTGCTCGACGCGTGCCGCGCGAAGGACGAGGACGCCGAGATCGTCTGCCTGCGCCGCTTTGCCGACGCGTTCCGCCGCACGGGGCTGATCAAGAGCGTGCAGCTCTATCCGTACCTGCGCTGGGCGCTCGAGAACGATCGCATGGCGACGATCCAGTTCAAGTCGACGCATCGCGAGATCGAACGCGCGGCCCTCCTGATCGAGGCGGTGCTGACCGACTATCTCGATGCGCCCTGGGACAGTTACCGTCGCCGGCGCTTCGTGCACGACGTCGTGCGCGTCGCGCAGCTCTTCAGCCAGGCAGTCCGGCAGGAGGAATCGACGCTGCTGCCGCTCTACATGCCGCCTGGGCAATACCGCTACATCGAAAGCGCATCGTCGCCTTGATCGCGGCGATCTCGCGATGCGAGGAGCGCAAGGACCGCCCGACGCCGCTCCCTTGGAAGGCAAGCGCCGAGCGAGGCTCACCCGGAAAGATGCCGGCCGCCGTCGACGCGGATGATCTCGCCGGTCACGAACGGCGCGCCTTGCAGCAGCCAGAGCACGGCCGAGCCGATGTCTTCGGGCGTTCCCGTGCGTCGGAGCGGCGTGCGCTCGATCAGCCGGCGCTGCTCTTCTTCGCTCTTGCCGCCGTCGGGCCAGAGGATCGCGCCCGGCGCGATGCCGTTGACGCGCACGCGCGGCGCGAGGTCCTGCGCGAGCGCCCTGGTCATCATCGCGAGCGCGGCCTTGCTCATGCAGTAGATCGCGTGATCGGGCAGCGGCGTTTCGGCGTAGACGTCCAGAAGATTGACGATCGCGCCGGAACGCGCCGCGAGATGCGGCGCCGCCGCCTGCGCGAGGAAGAACGGCGCCTGCGCGTTGACGGAAAAAAGCGCATCCCACGCTTGCCGCGTGGCCACGCCGAGCGGAGTCGGCGCGAACGTCGCCGCGTTGTTGACGAGCGCATCGAGACGGCCGAAGCGCTCGTGCGTCGCGGCGACCATCGGCGCGAGCGCGTCGACGTCGGCGAGATCGGCTTCGAGCGCGAGCGTGCTGCGCGGCCGCGCGCGTTCGAAGGTCTCGACCAGCGCGTCGAGCTCGTCGCGCGAGCGGTGGCGATGCAGCGCGAGATCGTAGCCGGCCGCATGCAGCGTCCGTGCGATCGAAGCGCCAATGCGCCGCGCCGCGCCGGTCACCAGCGCGACGGGACGGTCGTTCCCGCCGTTGCTCGACATTGAGTTCTCCGTTCCGGCCGTTATGCTGCGGCCCACGCGATCCGGAGCGGCCGGATCGTGCCGATTGCCACGGGCCGATGTCCGCAGGACGGCGCCGCGCGGCGATTGTCGCAGAACGCGCGTAGGAGCTTCGTTGAAGAACGACTGGCCGGTGCCCGATGCCGACGAGGAAGCGCATTCGAACGCGCTCGTCGCGCTGATCCGCAACGAGATCGCCGCGCGCGGGCCGATGCCGTTCTCGCGCTACATGGAGCTTTGCCTCTACGCGCCGGGGCAGGGCTACTACAGCGCCGGCAAGACGAAGTTCGGTCCGGCCGGCGATTTCGTGACGGCGCCCGAGCTCGGCGATCTCTTCGCTCGCGCCGTCGCCGGCACGCTCGCGCCGGCGCTCGCTGAGCTTGGGCCCGACGCCGATTTCGTCGAGCTCGGCGGCGGCAGCGGACGCTTCGCGGCGGACGCGTTGCGCGAGCTCTCGAAACGAAACGCGTTGCCGCGCCATTATCGCCTGCTCGAACCTTCGGCCGATCTTCGCGAGCGCCAGCGCGAGCACATCGCGGCGTCGTTGCCGGACGATCTCGCCGCGCGCGTCGAATGGATCGAGCGTCCGCCCGAGGCACCGTGGAACGGCGTCCTGTTCGCGAACGAGGTCATCGACGCGCTGCCGACGACGCGCTTCGCGATGCACGGCAGCGAGGTCCACGAGGAATGCGTCGTCGTCCGCGACGGCGCGCTCGCGCGCGAGGATCGTCCGGCCGACGCGCTCGTCGGCGCGGCCGTGCGCCACGTCGAGCGCTATCTCGGCGCCGCGATTCCCGACGGCTACCGCTCGGAGATCCTGCCGCAGCTGCCCTACTGGCTCGCGGCCGTGATCGGCGCGCTCGATCGGGGCGTCGTGCTGCTCGTCGATTACGGCTATCCGCGCAGCGAGTATTACCTGCCCGAGCGCAGCGACGGCACGCTCGTCTGCCATTTCCGGCACCGGGCGCACGCCGATCCGCTGCATTGGCCCGGTCTCGAGGACATCACCGCGTTCGTCGATTTCACGGCGGTCGCCGAAGCCGGCGTCAACGCCGGCTTCGAGCTCGTCGGCTACGCGCCCCAAGGACAGTTTCTGCTGTCGAGCGGATTGCCCGCGCTGCTCGAGGAGACCGCATCGCTCGACGAAGCGGCGCGCATGCGCGTCGTCGGCGAAGCGAAGCGGCTGACGCTGCCCGGCGAGATGGGCGAGCGCTTCCAGGCGATCGCATTCGCGCGCGGCGTCACCGACGTGCCGTCGGGCCTCGCCGCATTCGATCTCTCGCGAAGACTCTGATGCGCCGGCTCTCATGAGACTCATGGCGTTCGTCGACGTGTTCCTGTCGCCGCTCGGCTTCGGGCTCCTGCTCGCGCTCGTGCTTTGGCTCTCGCGGCGGCGATTGCCGCGCGGCGTCTTTCGCGCCGGCATCGCCGTCGAGATCGCCTGCCTGTTCCTGACGACGCCGGTCGGCGCGAACTTCTTGACGTCGTGGCAGGAGCAGCGCGCCGCGCTCGCCGCGTGCACGGCGCCCGATCCGGACACGATCGTCGTGCTCTCGGGCGGCATGCGTCGAGACGCCGAAAACGCGGCCGATTTCGGCGTGCTCAACGTCGCGAGCCTGCAGCGCACGCTCGCCGGCGCGGCGCTTGCGCGGAACGTTTCCGGCGCCGCGGTCGTCTTCGCTGGCGGCGCGCGCGTCGGGGGCAGCAGCCACGTCTCGCAGGCTGCCGTCATGGCCGGCGTCGCCGAGCGCCTCGGCGTGCCGCGCGCAGCGATCCGGGTCGAGACCGAGTCGACGACGACGTGGGAAAACGCCCGCGACGTTCGCGCGCTCGAACCGAAACTGCCGACGCGCATCGCGCTCGTCACTTCGGCGTTGCACATGCCGCGGGCGCTGATCGCGTTCCGCGCCGCGGGCTTTGAGCCGTGCGCACATGCGAGCGACTACCGCTCGGCGCCGTACGACGGGCCCGCCGATCTCCTGCCGAGTGCCGGTGCGATCGCGAACGCCGACGCGACCTTGCACGAGTGGGTCGGCGAGATCGTCTACCGGTTTCGCGCGGCCTGGTGAGGCCGAAAAACCGGATTTCGAGTTTCGAGATTCGAGATTCGCAGACGCGCCTCAATCATCCCGAATCCCGAATCCCGGCTTTTCCGACTCCGGGCCGGCGCCGCGCTCCGAACGCACGGTTGCAATGGCCTGCCGGCGCGCATCGCGGATCGCCTCGCCGATCGCCTCGCCTCGCATGCCTTTCGCGACGAACGTCCGCGCCTCGACGCCCGCCGCGGCTGCATGCGCAGCGCGGACGTAGTCGGCTTGCGGATACGCCGATTCGGATGCGCCGAGCCGTCCGCGCTTGTCCGCCTCGCACGCGATCAGGATCGGATCGAGCCGCTCGGGACGACGGAACGCGTCGATGCGCTCGATGATCGAGAGCAAGGTTTCCGGCCGAAGCTCGAACGCGCTATGGATGTCGAGGTGGAATCGGCAGACGAACTCGGCCAGCGCCGCGTGCTCGGCCGGAACGCGAAGTCGCGCAGCGAGCGCGCGGAGCGGCGCAACGCCGGCGTGCTCGTGGCCGATGTGGCGCGGCAGACGGTCGACCGGCGTCAGCGCCTTGCCGAGATCGTGCGTGAGCGCGGAGAAACCGACGAGATCGTTGCCCGGCGCGAGGCGAGCGGCCATGTCGAGCACGAGCTCGACGTGCGTGCCGGTGTCGATCTCCGGATGAAATTCGGCGCGCTGCGGCACGCCGTACAACGCGTCGATCTCGGGAAACACGATCGCGAGCGCGCCGCATGCGCGCAGCGTCCGCACGAACGCCGAGGGCGCGGGCTCGGCGAGCGCCTTGCGCGTCTCGGCCCAGACGCGTTCGGGAACGAGGTGCGCGACTTCGCCCTCGCCGACCATGTGGCGCATCAGCGCGATCGTCTCGTCGGCGACGCGGAAACCGAGCGGCGCGAAGCGCGCCGCGAAGCGTGCGACGCGAAGCACGCGCACCGGGTCTTCGGCAAATGCCGGCGAGACGTGGCGCAGCACGCGCGCCTCGATGTCGCGCAGGCCGCCGCAGGGATCGATCAGGTGTCCGTCCGCGTCTTCGGCGATCGCGTTGATCGTGAGGTCGCGCCGTTCGAGATCCTGCTCGAGCGTGACGGAAGGATCGGTGTCGAAGACGAAACCGTGATAGCCGCGTCCGCTCTTGCGCTCGGTGCGCGCGAGCGCGTGCTCTTCGTGCGTGTCGGGATGCAGGAACACCGGAAAATCGCGGCCGACGGGACGGAAGCCGAGGCGCGTCATCTCGTCCGGCGTCGCGCCGACGACGACGTGATCGCGATCGACGACCGGCCGTCCGAGCAACCGGTCGCGCACCGCGCCGCCGACGAGATAGGTTTGCATACGCGGATTCTGCCAGAGCGCGCCGGCGTCGCGTTTCGTCGACGACGGCGGACGCTCGCTTTCGCTCGTCGTCCCGGTGAAGGCCGGCGTCCGGTTCCGAGGCTCTACAAGCGGGATTCCGGCCTTCGCGGGGATGGCGAGCAAAGAACTTGCGAACTGTCGTCGTCCGGCGTCGCCGAAGTCGGAAGGTCGTGAACTCGCCCGGCCACGCAGTTCACGAATGCATCTCGCGGAAACGATCGAACTCGCGCTGCCGGTTCTCCCCGCGCAGGAGCGGCGGCATCACGACGTCCATCGGCGTCGCGACGATGCCGAGCGCCGCGAGGCCGTCCCTGGTGCCGATGGAATCGAGCTTCAGCGAGCGGAAGTTGTCGCGCGAGATGGGTTTTCCCGGCAGCCATTCGCCGAGCGCGGCTTGCAGATAGCCGAGCGAATCCGGCAGTGGAATGATCCAGCGCCGCTTGCCGGTCAGCTCGGCCGTCCAGCGCACGAGCTCAACGAGCTCGATCACGCGTGGACCGTACAGCTCGTACACATGCCCGGCCGTGTGCGGATGCAGGAGCGCGCGCGCGATCGCTTCGCTGACGTCGCCGACGCAGACCGGCGCGAACTTCGCGTGCGCTCGCGCGAGCGGCAGCACCGGCGTCATGCGCAGGAGGCTCGCGAAGCGGAAGAAGAGTCCGTCGCCGGGCCCGAAGATCACCGAAGGCCGGAAGATCGTCCAGGCAAGCCGCGAGCCTTCGACGCGCCGCTCCGCTTCGCCGCGCGTCTTGAGATAGCGGCTCTCGCCTTCGCCGGCGCGGAGCGCGCTCATCTGCACGAATCGCGCGATGCCTTCGGATTCGCACGCGGCGATCGCGCTCGCGGTCAGCTCGACGTGCGCCTTGCGGAATCCGCTGCCGTCGCTGCCGCGTTCGTTGAGGATGCCGACGAGATTGACGACGGCGTCGGCGCCCGCGATCGCGGCACGCAGCTTCGCGCGATCGTCGACGTCGACCGTGACGACGCCGACGCGCGGCAGCACCGTGAGCGCGCGATGCTGTTCGCGGTTGCGCGAGAGCACCTTGATCGAATGGCCGTCCGCCTGAAGGCGCGGCACGAGATGGCTGCCGACGAAGCCGGTGCCGCCGAGGATCACGATGCGTTGGGGCTTCATGTCTTGGCCTGGTGTCGTCCGGCGGTGGTGATCGCAAATCGCGAAAAGACGCATGCAGCTTTCGCCATGCGCCATTTGCTGTCTCAAGGCGATGTCTTCTCCGCTTGCGTCGTCCCTGCCGCCGGCGTCGCCTCAGCCGCACAGACTACGCCCTTGCGCGGCGTCGCGTCGGTCGGCGCGGCATAGGCCTGCCCGAAGCGCGGCATGCGCGCCGACAGCGCGAGCGCCTTGCCGTTCATGCGCCAGTCGTAGATCACGCTGAAGGCGAGCACGCGCGCGACGTATTCGCGCGTCTCCTTGTACGGGATCGTCTCGATGAAGAAATCGGGGTCGAGCGTGCCGCGTGCGTCGAGCCAGCGTCCGACCGGCGCTTCGCCCGCGTTGTAGGCCGCGCTCGCGAGCCAGGGGCTGCCGTCGTAACGATCGGCCATGCGTCCGAGGTAGCGCGTGCCGAGCTCGATGTTGAGCGCGGGATCGAAGAGATCGCTCGGCCGGTTGTACGAAAGCTTTTCGCTCTTCGCCAGCTGCTTCGCGACGCCGGGCAGGAGCTGCATCAAGCCGTAGGCGTCCGCGTGCGAGTGCGCGTCGGTCATCCATGCGCTCTCGGCGCGGATGATCGCGTAAGCCCAGGCCGGATCGATGCCGGCATCGGCGGCTTCGCGCCTGACGCGCGTCTCCTGCGCGAGCGGAAAGCGCTGCTCGTAGAGCCGCTGCGTTTCGGGATCGGCGGAATAGAGGAATACCGCGCGGTCGTACCAGCCGCGCCGGAAAGCGAGATCGGCGGCGAGGCGTTTTTCGGACTCGTCGAGCTTCCTCATCGCGAAATCCCATTCGCGCCGCGCCTCGGGCAGCATGCCGAGCGCGTGGAACTCGAACGCGCGCGCGAGATCGCCCTGATTCGCGATCGACTTCTCGGCGGCGGGATCGGTGGCGAGCGTGCGCGGGCAGATCGCGTAGGGAGCGCCGATCCAGTCCGCGGCAAGGAAACCGTGGAAGCTCGCTTCACGCGCGACGTCGGCGAAGATCGCCGCGGCCTCGTCCTTCCGGCCGAGCTTGCCGAGCACGCGCGCGCGCAGATAGCGCCAGCGCGAATCGGTCTTCTGTTCCAGGGAGAGATCGTCGAGCGCGGCGAGCGTTTCGTTCCAGTCGGCGGCCGCGAGCGCGATGCGCACGTGCCACTCGCGGCTCGCATCGTCCTTCGCGTCGGAAGGCAACGCCTTGAGTCGCGCGAGCGCGTCGGGCGAGTAGCTCGTCGAGCGGTACACGGCGAGCGCGTTCAGCACGCGATCCTTCTGCGCTTCGTCCCACTTGAACTTGTCGCCGAGCCTCGCCCACAGCGTTTCGGCGGACGCGCTGTCGCGGCGCGCGTAGCGCGCGAGACCATACGCGATCGCGTCGCGCGCGCGCGGCTCATCGGACCACTGATCGGCTTTCGCGAGCGTCGCGGACGGATTGCGCACCGCGTCGACGATGCGCTCGGCCGCTTCGCGGTCGCGCCCAGCGAGCAGCGCGGCGGCCGCTCTTGCGCTCTCGGTGTTGCCGGACGCGGCCGCTTCCGAGAGGCGATCCCAGACGCGCGCGTCGGTCAGCGAGCCGCTCGCGCGGGCGGCTCCGAGCACGCCGTCGCAGGCGCTCGGCAAGGCGCGCGGATTCGACCAGACCGGTGCGATGTCGGCATCGAAATCGAGCTTCTCTCCGGCGGCGAGCCGCGCCTGCAGCGCATTGCACTGGAGGTCGCGCGCGCGGCTGCCGTTCCAGAACACGCGGAACGACGTCCAGTCGCCGCGGCGCGCGAGCTCGCGCAGGTACGCCTCGCGAAGGTCGCTCTCGGGCAGCGAGCCCGCCCAGCGCGTCAGGAAGCGCTCGATGTCCGCACGCGGCGCTTTCGCGATATTGCGGCGCAGCACGGCGGCTTCGAGGTACGGATAGAGCGGATAGTCCTCGAGGCCGGCCGCGAGCTTTTTCCAGTCGCCGGGAGGATTGCGCGTCGCCGCGGCGTAGGCCGCCCGGAATGCATCGCGCTGCGTGACGCGTTCCTGCGCCGCGGCCGGCGATACGGCGAATCCGACAATCAGAGCGAGAAGCAGGTACCGCGCTCCGCGCGGCAGGGCATCGATCGGCATGCGGGGACGGTGTTTCGGCTACCGGCCCGAAGTGTAGCGCGCCCGTCCCGGAAGACTGGCCGATATCGCCCGATCAAACCAGCCGTCAAGAATCGCAATGGCATTGCCGCCGGATCGGCAAAATGCCGGCCCTAGCTAAATTAGAACGATTGTTTTACATTTTCTTGACGCTTGCTGCGGGGAGGGGGCCCCCGAGCGGACTGGCCATTCACGGCTGTTTCGACATTCCGAAGCGGGAGAGAAAGCTCATGAAATCACGCGGTCAAATCCGGCGCCTTTCGGCGGCGTTCGCGGCCGGCGCGGTCCTGTCCGGACTGCTTGCGATTCCGGCGCCGGCGCAGGAGCGCGGCGGCGACGATGTGCAGAAACTGCAGGCGATCGAGGTCACCGGCTCGCGCATCAAGAAGGCCGAAGTCGAGGGCCAGACGCCCGTGCTGACGATCACCTCGAAGGACATCGAGGCGACCGGCCTCGGCTCGATCGGCGACGTGATCCAGCAGCTGTCGGTCAGCGGCTCCTCGCTCAACACCAAGTTCAATTCCGCCGGCAACTTCGGCTTCCCGCCGGACGGCGGCGGCGTCGGCTCGGGCTCGACGACGATCTCGCTGCGCAGCCTCAACGCGAAGCGCACGCTCGTGCTCGTCGACGGCTTGCGCTGGGTCAACGAATCGTCGGCGTCGGGCGTGTCCGCGGCGGTCGATCTCAACACGATCCCGGCGAGCATCGTCGATCGCATCGAGATCCTGAAGGACGGCGCGTCCTCGCTGTACGGTTCCGACGCGATCGCCGGCGTCATCAACATCATCACGAAGAAGAAGCAGGACGGCTTCGGCGTCAAGCTCTACGCCGGCGACTACTCGGTCGGCGACGGCAAGACGTGGTCCGGCAACATCTCGTTCGGCGGCAGCGGCGAGCGCTACGAGTTCTTCGCCGACATCAGCCACTTCGACCAGAACCGAATCAGCTCCGCCGACTGGGCGCAGTCGCGTTATGCGACTCCGGGCATCGG
>DASZYR010000068.1:0-2910 GCA_035545255.1 Rhodanobacteraceae bacterium | reverse complement strand
GTCTTCTGGAAATCGACCGCCTCGACGCCGAGGTATTTCGTCAGCACGAAATTGTGGTAGTCGAGCGTCGCGCGGAGCTTCCCGGCGAGCTCGTCGGGATAATGGAGATCGGCGACGCGCACGCCGCGCCGCGCGACTTTGTCTTCGTAGGCCGGACCGATGCCGCGCCCCGTCGTGCCGATCGCCTTGCCACCCGCCGCCTTTTCGCGCGCCTGATCGAGCGCGATGTGGTACGGCATGATCAGCGGCGTCGCCGGCGAGATCCTGAGCCGCGAGCGCACTTCGACGCCGCGCGCCTCGAGCTCGTCGATCTCCTGGCGCAGCGCGGCCGGGCTCAGCACGACGCCGTTGCCGATGAGACACAGCGCATCGTCGCGCAGGATGCCCGACGGGATCAGGTGCAGCACGGTCTTCCGGCCGCCGATCACGAGCGTGTGGCCGGCGTTGTGACCGCCCTGAAAACGCACGACGGCGCCGATGTCCTCCGTCAGGAGGTCGACGATCTTGCCTTTGCCCTCGTCGCCCCATTGGGCGCCGAGGATGACGACGGATTTGCCCATTTTGCTTCTCTCGGAATGGCGGGAATCGGGAATCGAGAATGGGAGCGCTCTTTAGCTATTCCCGATTCCCGACTCCTCATTCCCGCCGTCAATGCACGAACTGCAACACAACGAGGCCGACCACGACCATGCCGGCGCCAATCATACGCAACGTCCTGTCGTCGATCTGTTGCAATTGCGCGGCGACGCGCTTCCAGCCGCCGGGCGACGCGAAAAGGAAGAGGCCCTCGATGACCAGCACGAGGCAGAGCGCTGCGCCAAGGTTCGCCACGCGCCGCTACTTGCTTTCCTGCAGGTAGTGCAGGAATTCCGATTTCGGATCGAGCACGAGCACGCCGTTCTGCGTCGTCAGCGATTCGCGGTACGCCTCGAGGCTGCGGTAGAACGAATAGAACTCTGGATCGCGGCCGTACGCGCCAGCGTAGATCTCGGCGGCCTTCGCATCGCCTTCGCCGCGCGTCTTCGCCGCATCGCGCGCCGCCTCGGCCTTCAGCACCTGGGCCTCACGATCGGCGTTGGCGCGAATCCGCTCGGCGGCCTCGGCGCCTTCCGCGCGCAGCGCGTCGGCGACCTGCTTTCGTTCCGAGCGCATGCGCTCGTAAACCGAGCGCAGCACCGAGCTCTCTTCCGGAAGATCGATGCGCTTGATGCGCACGTCGACGATCTGGATACCGAGCCCTTCGGCCGCGCGGTTCGCCGCCTCGACCAGCGCGCGCGTGAGATCGGTGCGCGCGCTCGAGACCACTTCCTGCAACGTGCGCGAATTGATCGCGGTGCGCAGGCCGCCCTTGACGATCGGCGAAAGACGCTGCTGGGCGCGCGTCTCGTCGCCGGCGACCGCGGTGTAGTACGTCGAGGGATCGGCGATGCGCCACTTCACGAAGAAATCGACGTTGACGTCCTTCTTCTCGCTCGTGAGATAGCGCTCGGGCGCGGAATCGAGCGTCAGGATGCGCCGGTCGAAGCGGATCACCTGCTGCAGGGGCGCCGGCAGCTTGAAATGCAATCCCGGCTTGAAGCCGGAATCGACGATGCGCCCGAACTGGACGAGGATCGCGCTCTGCCCTTCGTTGACGACGAAGAAGCAGCTGCTCGCGATGAGCACGATGACGACAGCGACGATCGCGGTGAAGGCGCGCATCAGCGGCCTCCCTTGCCGGATTCCGGCGTCGCGCCGACCGCCGGCGTGATCGCCTCGACGGCCTGCGTCGGCGGTGCGCGCGCGCCGTCCACCGGCAGATAGAGGACATTCTTGCCGCCCGTGAAATCGATGACCTTGTTCGCCTCGGCCAGCACCTTCTGCATCGTCTCGATGTAGAGGCGTTTGCGCGTCACCTCGGGTGCGTTCTTGTATTCGGACGCGATCAGGTTGAAGCGCTCGGCATCGCCTTGCGCCTTCGCGACGCGCTCGGCCTTGTAACCGTCGGCCTCGGCGAGGATGCGCGCCGCCTCGCCGCGCGCTTCGGGGATCACGCGCTTGGCGTACGCGTCGGCCTCGTTGCTGCGGCGCTGGCGATCCTCGCGCGCGCTGATCGCGTCGTCGAACGCTTCCTTCACTTCCTGCGGCGGGCGCACGTTCTGGAACAGGACCTGGCTCACGATGAGACCGGTGTCGTAGCGATCGAGGGTCGATTGCAGCACGGTCATCGCCTGGTTCGCGAGCTCGGCGCTCGGATTCGCGGGCGATGCCGGAGGCGGCGAAGCCGCCGCAGCCGTCGCCGTGTCGGCCTTCGCCTCGACGTCGGTCTGCGTCAGCTGATCCGGCATGATGGCCGAGAGATCGTTGGCGCCAATGACCTCGCGCACCGCGCTCTCGGCGGCCTGCTTGATCGTCTCGTCGGGATCGCGGACGCTGAAGAGGAAGTGCCTGGGATCGGCGACCGTGTACTGCACGTTGAAGTCCACGAGCACGATGTTCTCGTCTTTGGTCAGCATGCGGACCTGGTCGCTCGTCGCGCGCGTCTGCTTTGCGTCGACGACGATCACGCTCTCGATCGGGCGCGGCCATTTGAGATTGAAGCCCGGCGCCATCTCGCGCGCGAACTCGCCGAAACGCAGCACGACACCGACATTGCTCGCCTTGACGGCCACCCACGAATCGAACAGCAGCCATGCGATCAGGATGCCGAACGCGGCGACGGCGAAGCCGCCGCCTCCGCCGCCGCCGAAGAGGCGGTTGAAGAACGCGGCGATGCGCTTCTGGAGCGCATCGAGGTCGGGCGACGGACCGCCTCCGCCGTCCTTCCACGGATCGCGCTGCTTGCCGCTGCCGGGTTCGTTCCAGGCCATTGCTCGTTACCTCTTTCGGGCGATCATCTAACCACACCCGGCGAGCAAGCGCCCGCGCAGC
>DASZYR010000067.1:0-6282 GCA_035545255.1 Rhodanobacteraceae bacterium | reverse complement strand
GAGCGCGCAAGCAAGACATCGTCTTTCTGATCCTGAAGGCGCATGCGCGCGCCGGCGGCGGAATCTACGGCGAGGGCGTGCTCGAGATCCTGCAGGACGGCTTCGGCTTCCTGCGCGGTCCGGACGAGTCGTATCTCGCCGGTCCCGACGACATCTACGTCTCGCCCTCGCAGATCCGCCGCTTTAACCTGCGCACCGGCGACTACATCACCGGCCGCATCCGTCCGCCGAAGGAAGGCGAGCGCTACTTCGCGCTGCTGAAAGTCGACAACATCAACGGCGAGCCGCCGGAAGCATCGAAGAACAAGGTGCTCTTCGAGAACTTGACGCCGCTCTTCCCGCGCAAGGCTTTCCATCTCGAGCGCGGCAACGGATCGTCCGAAGACATCACGGGCCGCATCCTCGATCTCATCGCGCCGATCGGCAAGGGCCAGCGCGGCCTCATCGTCTCGCAGCCGAAAGCCGGCAAGACAATGATGCTGCAGAACGTCGCGCAGGCGATCGTGCACAACCATCCGGATGCGCACCTGATCATCCTGCTCATCGACGAGCGGCCGGAGGAAGTCACCGAGATGCAGCGCGGCGTGCGCGCCGAGGTCATCTCCTCGACGTTCGACGAGCCCGCCGTACGTCACGTGCAGGTCGCCGAGATGGTGATCGAGCGCGCCAAGCGCCTCGTCGAGCACAAGAAGGATGTCGTGATCCTGCTCGACTCGATCACGCGTCTCGCGCGCGCATACAACACCGTCGTGCCCTCGTCGGGCAAGGTGCTGACCGGCGGCGTCGACGCGAACGCGCTGCAGCGGCCGAAGCGTTTCTTCGGCGCCGCGCGCAACGTCGAGGAAGGCGGCTCGCTGACGATCATCGCCACCGCGCTGATCGACACCGGCTCGAAGATGGACGAGGTGATCTACGAGGAGTTCAAGGGCACCGGCAACATGGAAGTGCACCTCGACCGCCGCATCTCCGAGAAGCGCGTGTATCCGTCGATCAACATCAACCGATCGGGCACTCGCCGCGAAGAGCTTCTCATCGAACCGGACCAGCTCCAGAAGATCTGGATCCTGCGCAAGCTCCTGCATCCGATGGACGAGCTCGCCGCGATGGAGTTCATGCTCGACAAGATGAAGAACACGAAGACGAACGACGAGTTCTTCGGCGCGATGAAACGCGGCTGATTTGCGGCGGCAACGGTCGTTCGCCGCCGTGCCCAAGGCGGGACACGAAATCCATAGGGTGGGCTTCAGCCCACCGTATTGTTTTGCGAGCGGATCAATCGGTGGGCTGAAGCCCACCCTATGGGGATCTCGCCTTCGGTCGCACGTCGCGCGTCTTGACGGAATTTAACGAAACTTCAAAAGAATCAGCGGCTTTGCGCCGATCGCCGAAAGCCGGCTGAAAGATCGTCGCCGTAGGCTGTGCCTGCGGTCCGCACGAGGACTCCCCAGCCTCACTCCCCAAGAGGGACCGCGATTCCCCGGCCCGCCTTTCCCCAGGCGGGCCGTTTCTTTTGCGATCCGTCCGGGATCGCTGCGGCCTGCCGGGCTGGCTCGAGATTCAGCGAAATCAGCTCCGGGAAGTCCAAAAGCAGCCATCCAATGCTGCGGTTCC
Source organism: Rhodanobacteraceae bacterium (assembly GCA_035545255.1). GTDB lineage: Bacteria > Pseudomonadota > Gammaproteobacteria > Xanthomonadales > Rhodanobacteraceae > Dokdonella_A. The sequence continues at coordinate 4,671 of DASZYR010000067.1, read as the reverse complement.
CATCAACAGCACGGCTTCGAGCGGCGTTGTCGCGAGCGCCGACAATCGAAGAGGGAAGCGCCTTGCTTTTCCCCTCTCCCGCTTGCGGGAGAGGCAGGGTGAGGGCAAGCGTGGTTCACGCTGCCACGCTTTCCCTCACCCGCCGCGCTGCGCGCGGTGACCTCTCCCGCGAAGCGGGAGAGGTGAAACCACTCGCGGGCCGCGTGCTTTTCTCTAGCGCGAGCAGGAAGCGCTCTTGCGAAATCACGACGAAACGCGCTTCGGCTTTACGCCGGAGACGCCACGCGCCGCGTCGGACGATGCCAGCGCTCCAGCGCCTCGAGCGTGCGCGTGCGTCCGAGCGCGATCAGCTCGTCGGCGCGGTGGAACTCGTAGAACGCGCAGGCATTGCGCGGAATCGTGATCAGCAGGTCCGGCGGCTCGGCCGCGAGCTTCAGGCGCGTGATCGTCTCCTGCACGACGTCGAGCGCACGCGCGAACAGCTCGAAGGCGCCAGGCTCGCTCTCGACGATGGCGCGTTCGCGCTTCTCGATCCGTGACTCGATGAACTCCGCGATGCGCCGCCGGTAGCTCGCGCGCTTCGCGTCGGCGGACGTCGGCGTCGCCTCGGGGAGCATTTCCGGTGACGCCTGCCCCGCCGCGCCGCGATCCGCAACGGCGCCTGCGCCTGCGCCGTCGAGCGGCTCGGACGGCGCGTTGACGTCGACAGCGACCGTCGCGTCGGTCAGGTCGCGCAACGTCGGCGACACCGGCAGCGGATTCAGGAGGCCGCCGTCGACGAGCAGTCGGCCTTCGTAGCGGTACGGACGGAAGATCGTCGGAATCGCGATCGACGCGCGGATCGCATCGAACAGCGGACCACGCGAGAACCACACCTCGCGCTGCGCGTCGAGATCGACCGCAACGGCCGTGTACGGAATCGGCAGGCCTTCGATGTCGACGTCGCCGATCAGATCCTTGAGGACGCCGATGATGCGGTCGCCCTTGATGAACCCGCCGCCGGACAGCGTCCAGTCAAGGAGGCGGAGCACGTCGAGGCGTTGCAGGGGACGCACCCAGTCGGCGTAGGTCTCGAGCTTTCCGGCCGCGTAGATTCCGCCGATCAGCGCGCCCATCGAGCTGCCTGCGATCGAGCGGATCGAAAAGCCGCTGGCTTCGAGCGCCTCGATGACGCCGATGTGCGCGTAGCCGCGCGCGCCGCCCGAGCCCAGCACCAGCGAGACCGTGCCCGGCGCCTGCGCGAGCGCGCTCACGGCGGCGCCTGATACGCGCCGAGCGCGAGCTGGAGCATGATCTTCATCTCTTCGCGCAGCGAAACGGGCGCGACGATCTCGGCATCCGGACCGTACTTCAGCACGTCCATCAGGAGCTCGCGCGAGTTCGAATACGGCAGGCGCAACTCGTAGCGACCGTCCGGCAGCCACGCGCCCTGCTGTTGCGAATGCCAGCGCTCGTCCGCGACCCAGCGCGCGGAGTGCGAGGAGAAGCGGATCGTCGCCCACGCTTTCGGCGATCCGGAGAAGATGCCGTAGCTCGAGGCGAGGTGCGCATCGAGCTCGCTCGCGTCGCGATCGAGCGCGCTTTCCTCGAGCATCTCGGGATCGCGGATGCGGTCCAGCGCGAAGCTGCGCAGCGCGTCGCGCGCGTGGTCCCATGCATCGAGATACCAGTTGTCGCGGTAGTGCGCGAGGCGCTGCGGCGAGACGATGCGCTCGGTCAGCGAATCGGTCGAGCGCGCGCGATAGCGGAATTTGAGGCGCTGGCGATTCAGCAATGCACTCGCGACGGTGCGGAACGCGGCCTGATCGAGCTTGCGCGCGCCGCTCGCGATGACGCGGATGCGTTCGATCGGAAGCGCGCGTCCGCTCGCGTGGTCGGAAAGAAGCCGCTCGATGCGCGCGCGAAACGGCGCGAGCGCGCCGGCCAGCACGCCGGGATCGGATCGGCCGAGCAGCTCGTTCAGCGCGAGCAGCGCGGCAAGCTCCTCGCTCGTGAGCCAGAGGCCCGGCAGCTCGAAGCGCTCGGCCTCGTCGGCCGCGTAGCGGATCGCGGTCTCCTCGCCCTCGCCGCTCTCGACCGGCGCGCCGAGCGCGTCGCGCAGGAACGCGATGTCGCGATACAGCGTCGCGCGCGAGCAGCCGAGCTCGTCCTTGAGATGCTGCAGGGTGACCGGATAACGCGCGGACTTGAGCAGCCGGTGCAGGGTCAGGATGCGTTCGTAGCGGTCCATCGCGTTATTGTGCCCACTTTCAGGCGCGTGCCGTCATCGCGACGTCGCCGGCATCGGTTCCTCGTCCTCGATTGCGCCTTCTTTCGCGGCCTCGCTGTCGTGCCGCATCTGCTTGATCAGGCCGGCCGCACCGCCTTTGTCCTTGGCAAGGCGGTCGGCCGCCTTGAGCATCCACGCCGGCGGCGCGGCATCGGTGCTCTCGCCACGGGGACGCGCGAGCGCGGCGCCGAGCTCGACCAGCGTCTTGAGGCCGATCAGCACGTACAGGACGCCAAAAGGCGATCCGCTGACGGCCATCGCGAGCATGCCGAAGATGATCGCGAGATGCAGCACGACGATGCGGCTCATGCGGCCTTGCGCGTAGTCCTGCATCGCCGCGAAGCTCCGGGCGCGGATCGACGAGAGATCGACCAGCAGCTCGACGCCGAGCATCGCCGTGATCGCGGCGACGCCGCGCGCGACCTGCGAGAGCGAGACGTGCCACATCGGCTCGTCCGGATGGTTCTGCGCGAGGATCATCACGATGACGGCGACGAATACGCCGTGCGCGAGCGTGAACGCGAACGCGCCGGTCGCGTATTCGCCGATCGGGCCGGTCCTGACCGGCTCGCCGTTGACCTCGATGCCGAAGCGGTTCCTGCGCCGCCAGTAACCCTTCTTGCGCGTGAGGCGCCGGTGCACGAGAAGCCGGATGCAAGTGCAGATCGCGATCAGGAGGTTCTCGAACCAGTAGAGGACCAGCACGTTCGCGGCCGACCACCCGTAGCGATGAATGCCGATCAGCGGCACCGCGTTGACGAGCAGCACGATCAGGACGGCGCGCAGTCGAGGCGACGCGGCGCGCGCGTTCGGCGTCGGCATGTTCATGCGGAATCCTCCCCGGGCTCCGGATGGCCCATGGTAGCGGCAAAGCGGCACCACGGCGGAATGCGCGGCGTTTCGCCAGGTCGCGGCCGGCGGCACATCCATTAACATGGCGCCAGCGCATCGGACGACGCCTCCGCTCTTGCCCCACGCCCATCTCGATCTCGACAAGCCGACCGGCGACGCCGTCAAGACGACGACGTGCTACATGTGCGCGTGCCGCTGCGGCATCCGCGTGCACCTCAAGGACGGCCGCGTCCGCTACATCGACGGAAATCCCGCTCATCCGGTCAACAAGGGCGTGATCTGCGCGAAGGGATCGGCCGGCATCATGCAGCACTATTCGCCGGCAAGGCTTTCCAAACCGCTGCTCCGCGTCGGCGAGCGCGGCAGGGGCGAGTTCCGCGAGATCGAATGGGAAGAAGCGCTCGGGCTCGCAACGAAGTGGCTCGGCGATATCCGGGCGCGCGAACCTGATGAGCTCGCGTTCTTCACCGGCCGCGACCAGTCGCAGGCGCTGACCGGCTGGTGGGCGCAGCAGTTCGGCACGATCAACTACGCCGCGCACGGCGGTTTCTGCTCGGTCAACATGGCCGCGGCCGGCATGTACACGTTCGGCGGCAGCTTCTGGGAGTTCGGCGAGCCGGACTGGGCGCTGACGAAATACCTGATGCTCTGGGGCGTCGCCGAGGATCACGATTCGAATCCGATCAAGCTCGGACTCGGCGCGCTCAAGAAGCGCGGCGCGAAGATCGTCGTCGTCAATCCGGTGCGGACCGGTTACGGCGCGATCGCGGACGAATGGGTGGCGATCAATCCCGGCACGGACGGACTGCTCGCGGGCGCGCTGATCCACGAGCTGCTCCGCACCGATCGCGTCGATCTCGACTATCTCGTGCGCTATACGAACGCGCACCATCTCGTGATCCGCGCGCCCGGCACGGCCGACGACGGGATGATCGCGCGCGACGAAAATGGAAAGCCGCTTTGCGCCGTCCGCTCCCCGGATCGTCATCCCGGCGAAAGCCGGGATCCATCGGTTTTTCCGAGCGCCGATGAAAGCGACATGGATTCCGGCTTTCGCCGGAACGACGAAGTCGGGGCGTCGCGCGGCGCCTCCGGTTACGACGTCGTCGACGCGTCGCGTCCCGATATTTCGCCGCTCGTCGTCGGCGAATACGCGCTCGCCGGCGGCCGCAAGGCCGTGCCCGCGTTCCATCTCTTCGCCGAGCGCTATCTCGCCGACGAATACTCGCCCGAGCGCGCCGCGAAGATCACGGGCGTCGCGGAGGACACCATCCGCCGGCTAGCGCGCGAACTCGCACAGACCGCGTTCGACGCTGCGATCACGCTGCCGCAACGCTGGACCGACACCGACGGCCGCGAGTACGCCGAAATGATCGGCCGCCCGGTCTCGATGCACGCGATGCGCGGCATCTCGGCGCACGCGAACGGATTCCACACGTGCAGGACGCTGCATCTCCTGCAGCTGCTGCTCGGCGCGATCGACACGCCGGGCAGCTTCCGCTATCAGCCGCCGTATCCGAAGCCGGCGCCGCCCGGCAATCGCCCCGGCA
>DASZYR010000066.1:0-10227 GCA_035545255.1 Rhodanobacteraceae bacterium | reverse complement strand
AATCTTTTCTCCCTCTCCCGCTCGCGGGAGAGGGCCGGGGTGAGGGCAATCGGAGTGGTGCGTTCAGTTTCGCAAAAGAGACGAGTGTGAACCTGGCTCGCCCTCACCCTACCCTCTCTCGCAAGCGGGAGAGGGGAAAAGGCCTCAGCCTTTCGCGTGGATGTCGATGAAACGCAGGAATTCCGCGCGCGTCCGCGCATCGTCGCGAAAGCTCCCCAGCATCTGGCTCGTGATCATCGACACGCCGCGCTTGTGCACGCCGCGCGTCGTCATGCACTGGTGGACGGCGTCGATGACGACGCCGACGCCGCGCGGCTTCAGGGCGGTCGCGATGCAATGCGCGATCTGCGCGGTCAGCTTCTCCTGCACCTGGAACCGGTGCGCGTAAGCGTCGACGACGCGCGCGAGCTTGGAGATTCCGACGACCTTGTCGGTCGGCAGGTAGCCGATGTGCGCGCGCCCGATGATCGGCGCCATGTGATGCTCGCAGAACGACTCGAACTCGATGTCGCGCAGCACGATCATCTCGTCGTAGCCGGCGACTTCCTCGAACGTGCGGCGAAGGTATTCGTCGGGATCGGTCGCGTATCCCGCGAACCATTCGCGGTACGCCTCGACGACGCGCTTGGGCGTGTCGACGAGCCCTTCGCGCGCGGGATCCTCTCCGGCCCAGCGCAGCAGCGTGCGCACCGCGGCTTCGGCATCGCTCTGGCTCACGGCCGGCTTCTTCGGCTTCTTCATCGGCGTCTCCGGCGGCATGGCGGCCCGAGTCTAGCAGGCCGCGTCCGCGTGACGGCGCGACGCATGTGCAATCTCAGCGGACCTTGCGCTGCGCGCGGCGCGCGGGCTTCGCGTCGATCGGCGCGAGCACCCACGACAATGCGACGAGACGATCGCGCGCCGCCGATCGCGGACGCTGGAGAAGCGCGTTGATGCGGACGAGCAGGCGATTGATCTCGGCGAGCTCCGTGTCGCCGACCCAGCCCTTGTTGCGCGCGGCCCAGAGCTCGCGGAGCGGACCCTCGACGATCGACTTCGGATCGGCGATCGCGCGCGAGAAGTCGCGTCCGGCGACGCGCAGCACGCTCGACGCGACGTCGCCGACCGCCGCCGCGTTCGCGTTCCTGCCGGGCCGGTAGCGCAGGCGCACACGCTCTCCGCGCGGCATCCGCGTGCGATAGCGGCGTCCCTCCGGCGTCGCCGTCTCGGCGAGGAGGCCGCCTTCGGCGAGCTGGCGCAGGTGGTAGTAGAGCCCGTCGGCCGGACGCCCGAGCTGCGCCGCGAGCTCGGCGACGCTGGCCTCGCCGCCGAGCGCCTCGATCGTGTCGATCAGCTCGATGCGCGTCGGCGAGGCGAGCAGCGCGATCTCGTCGGCGCGCTCGATCGCGCCGCGGGCGGATTTCATCCCATGTGCCATTGGTTGGCTTGCCTGCATTGAAATTTGCGAAGATTATTCAACGAAAGGTTCCGCGGCGCAATTGCCGGGATCGCGCACCAAGACGAGGAGACGGGACATGTTCGGGCGCTGGAGGGGATGGGCACTCGCCGCCTCGCTGCTGCTGTTCGCGGCAACGACGGTCGAGGCCGAGGACGCGACGTCGCTGTTCGCGCGCTACAAGAGCGCAAGCGGAGGCAACGCGTGGGATGGCGTGAAGACGATGCATGCGACCGGCACGCTGCGCACCGGCGGATTGAGCGGCGAGTTGTCCACGGAGCAGGACATCGTCGGCGGCCGCACGGTCAATCGCTACGAGCTCGGTCCGATCGAAGGCGCGAACGGCTACGACGGCACGCAGGCGTGGTCGCGGGATCCCGGCGGTGAAGTCGCGGCGCAGGACGCACCCGAAGCGAAGCGCCGCGCGCGCAGCCAGTCGTGGCTCGACGCGCTCGGCTACTGGTATCCCGAGCGCATCGGCGCGACTTATGGCGACGTAACGGATCGCGAAGACGGCGGCCGTCGCTATCGCGTCGTCACGGCGACGCCGGACGGCGGCGATCCCGTGACCCTGTGGTTCGACGCATCGACCGGACTCCTCGCGCGGATCGTCCAGCGCGAGGGCCAGGATACCGTGACGACGATGCTCGACGATTACCGCGAAGCCGGCGAAGTGCGCATGCCGTTTCGCATCGTCAGCGATCGCACCGATGCGGCCGGACGCGTCGATCCGCGCAATCGCACGGAGATCGAGCTTGCGTCGATCCGCTTCGGCGACGCGATCGCCGACGCTGATTTCGCGATGCCGGCGATGGCCGCGACCGCGCGCATCGACGATGCATCCGGCGTTGCGCGCGTCCGCTTCGATCTCGTCAACAACCACATCTACGCGGACGGCGCGATCGACGGCAAGCCGGTTCGCTTCCTCGTCGATACCGGCGGCATGAACCTCCTGACGCCGTCGGCCGCCGCCCGGCTCGGCATCTCCGGCGAAGGCAAGCTCGCCGGCCGCGGCGTCGGCGACGAGCAGGTCGACGTCGCGTTCGCGCACGCGAGCGAAGTGCGCCTCGGCGACGCGGTGCTCGCGAAGCCGGTGTTCGTGATCATGGATCTGGGCGATCTGCCGAAGGTCGAGGGCGCCGAATGCGACGGGCTCGTCGGCTACGAGATGTTCCGCCGCTTCGGCGTCACGATCGACTACGAAAAGCACGAGTTGACGCTGGCCGACCCGAAGAAGTTCTCGCCGCCGGCCGGCGCGAGCGTCGTGCCGTTCGAACTGGACGATCGCATTCCGATAGTCGCCGGCGCGCTCGACGGCGTGCCGGTGCGCCTCAGCGTCGACACGGGCTCGCGCGCTTCGCTGACGATGCACTCGCCGTTCGTGCGCGAGCACGATCTCGTCAAGCGGTATCGCGCCGCGCCGGAAGCCGTCACCGGGTGGGGCGTCGGCGGACCGGCGCGCGGGCGTCCGGTGCGACTCGGCACGCTGAAGCTCGGTGATCGCGCGATATCGGGCATTGCCGCAGATCTCTACGTGGGCGACAAGGGTGCGTTCGCGAATCCGGATCTTTCGGGCAATCTCGGCGGCGGCGTGCTGAAGCGCTTCACGGTCGCATTCGACTACGCGAACAAGCGCATGTATCTCGCGCCGAACGACGGCTTCGCGAAATCCGACGCGTTCGACCGCAGCGGCTTGTTCCTGATCGGCGACGGCGATGCGCTCCTCGTCGCGGACGTCGCGCCGCAGAGCGCGGCGGCGCGTGCGGGGCTCGAAATCAAGGATCGCATCACGTCGATCGATGGCGAGCCGGCGACGTCGAAATCTCTCGTGGCGATTCGCGCGAAGCTCCGCGAATTGCCGGCCGGCTCCAAGCTCGAAGTCGAGCGCGTGCGCGACGGGAAGACGGCGGCCATGAAACTCGTTCTCGCCGATCGGATTCCGCCGGCGCATCGCTAGCGAGACCCCATCGAGCCAACATGCCGTCGTCCCGGCGAAAGCCGGGACCCGTTTGATTTCGGTCTGCCGGCCGGACAGAAGCAAATGGATTCCGGTTTTTCGCCGGAATGACGAAGGCCAGGACCGCTGCGGTTCTCGCGACTACTCGACTCGGCAGAACACGGCCTTCAGATAGCGGGATTCCGGCACGTTCGCGAGAAACGGATGATCCGGTCCCGCGCCGGATACTTTCAGCACCTGCACCGTGCGATTCGCGTAGAACGCCGCGCGGCGCAGCATGTCGAGAAACTGCTCCTCGCTGACGAGGCCCGTGCACGAGCACGTCAGGAAGATTCCGCCCGGCTTCACGGCGGCGAGCGCGAGCTTGTTCATGTCGAGGTATTTCTTCAGCGCCGGGATCACCTGCTCGCGATCGCGCGTCATCTTCGCGGGATCGAGCACGACGACGTCGTATTGATCGCGATTGTTGACGGCGACATCGCGCAGCCACGCGAAGACATCGGCCTGCACGAACCGGACGCGCTCCCGGTTGAGCTTCGCGTTGCGCTCGGCGACGCCGAGGATCTCCTCGTCGAGATCGATCCCGACGGCTTCGCTCGCACCACCGATCGTCTTCGCGTAGATGGCGAAGCCGCCGGAGTTGCAGCAGAGATCGAGCACGCGCCTGCCCTCGCAGAATTCCGAAAGGAACCTGCGATTGTCGCGCTGGTCGGCGAAGAATCCGGTCTTGTGCTTCGTGCCGGGCGCGGCATGGAATTTCACGCCATGCTCGTGGATCACGGTCGCCTGAGGCGGCGCGGGGCTCGCGAAATCGAAGCTCTCCTGCTTCTGCACGTGTTCCTCGGCGAACGCGTAGATGCTCGCGCCCGGAAAATGCTCGAGCAGGCAGCGGCGGATCGCTTCGCGCTGGCGGAACATGCCCGCCGAGAAATATTCGACGACGAGCGTGCCGGCGAAGCGGTCGACGACGAGACCGGAAAGCCCGTCGCCCTCCGAATGGATCAGCCGGTACGCGTCGGTGACGGCGTCGAGCTTCAGGAGATCGCGCCGCAGCGCGAGCGCATCGCCGATCCGCCGCGCGAAGAAGGCCTCGTCGATGTGCTCGGCCGGATCGGCCGTCAGGACGCGCAGCGCGATGCGCGAATGACCGTTGTAGAAGCCGCGGCCGGCGAAACTGCCCTCGCGATCGACGATCTCGACGATGCTGCCGGGCTTCGGCTTCACGGCCGGCTTCTCGACCATCTTCTGGAAGATCCAGGGATGCGTCGAGCGGCGCTCGGTCTTGAGCTGGATGACGGGGAGGGAGCCGGTGTTTTCGGATTTCATCGCTGCATTTTATAGGGTGGGCCTCGACCCACTGTCTTGCTGACGATGCCGTCCGTCGGTGGGCCAAGGCCCACCCTATTGCCAATGACGGTCGGGACCGCTAGTTTGGCGCCCACAGAAGGGGAGTAGCTCCCGCCGCCGCGATCGTCAGCACGAGCCGCAAGGCTCCGGTCCGGCGGGCAGCATCGTCCATGACGGCGCTGCGAGCGAGACCTTCGCCGGTCGCGGCGAAGGTGCGTCCCGAGAACGGACCCCGTGCGCCGCCGGCTCACGGGGTTTCGCGTTTTCGGAGAGCGCAAGATGCATACGATCGGAACACCGGGCCTCTGGGGGGCGTTCATCGCCGTCGTGATCGCGGCCCTTGCGATCGATTTCCTGGTCCTGCGCTCGGGCGGTGCGCACCGCGTCGCGTTTCGCGAGGCGCTTCTCTGGAGCATCGCGTGGATATCGCTCGCGCTCGCGTTCAACCTCGGGCTCTGGTGGTGGCTCGACGTTCAGGCGGGCCGCGCGATCGCGAACGAGATCGGTCTCGAATTCCTGACCGGCTACGTCGTCGAGAAATCGCTCGCGGTCGACAACATCTTCGTGTTCCTGATGATCTTCAGCTATTTCGCCGTGCCGGCCGAGCAGCGCCAGCGCGCGCTGATGCTGGGCGTGCTCGGCGCGATCGCGCTTCGCGCGATCCTGATCTTCGTCGGCGCGGCGCTTGTCGCGCGCTTCCACTGGATCCTCTACCTGTTCGGGCTTTTCCTCGTGTTCACCGGCATCAAGATGCTGCGCCACGCGAACGAGGAGCCCGATCTCGAGGCGAATCCGGCCTTGCGCCTGATCCAGCGCCATCTTCCGCTGACGCGCCGGTTCAAGGGGGCCGCGCTCAGCATCGTCGAGGGCGGAAAGCGGCTCTACACGCCGCTCTTCGTCGTCATGGTGCTGATCGCCGTCACCGACGTCATCTTCGCCGTCGACTCGATCCCGGCGATCTTCGCCGTCACCGAAGATCCGTTCGTCGTGCTCACCTCGAACGTATTCGCCGTGCTCGGCCTTCGCGCGATGTTCTTCATGCTCGAAGGCGCGGCGGAGCGGTTCCATCTCTTGAACTACGGGCTCGCCGCCGTGCTGCTCTTCATCGGAGCGAAGATGCTGATCGTCGACGTCTGGAAGATTCCGATCGGCATCGCGCTCGGCGTCGTCGCGCTCCTGATCGGCGCGTCGATGCTGGCGAGTCTCTGGATACGGCCCGTACCGCGTGCGGGTCGCGACGCCAGCTAGCCGGTTTCGGCGAGCGACGCGCTCGTCGTCACGCGGTTGCGGCCGGCGCGCTTGGCCGCGTACAGCGCGCGGTCGGCGGCCTTCAGCAGCGTCGGCAGCGTCTCGTGCGGCGCGCCGAATGTCGCGACGCCGACCGATATCCTGAGCTGGAGCAGCCGACCCTCGACGTGCACCGGCGAGCGCTCCAGATGCCGGCGCAGCCGCTCGCCGACGTCGCCCGCATCGTCCTCGTCGGCGCCCGGAAGCAGCACGGCGAACTCCTCGCCGCCGATGCGGCAGAGGATCTGTCCGTCGGTCAGCACCTCCTGCATCAGCGCGACGACGAGCCGGAGCGCTTCGTCGCCGCCGGCATGGCCGAGCTCGTCGTTGACGTGCTTGAAGTGATCGAGGTCCACCGCGAGCAGCGACAGCGGCGCGAGACCGCGCGCCGCATCGCCGATCACGCGCCCGGCGCGTTCCTCGAACGTGCGGCGGTTGAACACGCCGGTCAGCGGATCCCGCATCGCGAGGCGCGAGAGCTCGTCGTTGATGCGGTCGTTGCACATCAGGAGGAAGCCGATCGTGCCGATCAGCGGCAGCGCCGATCCCATGAGGAAGAACAGGTTGCGGCCGAGCCCGCGAGCCGCTTCGACATCGAACGCAGGCCCGGCGAATTCGACCGCGGCGCGCAGCAGCATCGGCAGCGCACTCAGGATGAAAAGACCGCCGGTCAGATAGTCGGCGGCGCGCAGCTCGCCGTCGCGTGCGAGGATCGAGCGTGCGACCGAAAGGCTGAGCCAGGCGAGGAGCGGCGCCCCGAGCGCGAGGCGCCAGCGCGGATCCGGCCAGAGGTACCCGAAAACGACCGGTATCAGGGTCAGCGCCACGATCAGCGCGATCTCGACGCGGCTCGTGCGCGGATCGCCGCCGGCGAAAACGCGCACCGCGCGTCCCATCTCGGCATAGGCGGTCGCGAACAGAAAGTTTGCGATCACGACCGTCGCGACGCCGGGCAGCGCGCCGATGAACCCGAATCCGAGGAACACCGGGATCTGCAGCAGGAGGCCGCCGATCCAGATGTGCATCGCATGCCGCAGCCGATCGGGATAGCGCGACACGGCGACGGCGAGGCTCGCGCCGACGGCGAGCGTCAGCGCGGACGTCACGAACATTGCGGTCAGAATGTCGAAATGCATGCGATCCGCCGACGCCGAGTCACGAAGGGAGACGGCGCGCTCGCGCACTTCGATGACATCCGCACATCCCCCGTCCCCGCCATCAGCGCCCCTCGCGCTGCGGCTCGCGGCCATGCTACTGGACGGCAGCGGCCAAGTGACAGCCATCTTGCAAAATTCCACTCGGAGACGGGCGGCGCCCCTTGCAAGCGCGGGGCCGGGCCCAATCCTCGCTGGATGGTCAACGTGCCCGCCCAGCCCGATCCGACGCCGACCGCGGTCGACTACGATCGCAAGCGCGTCCGCTACGCCGCGCTCGGCGCGCTCGCGCTCGTGGCCGGCGTCTGGATCGCATGGATCGCCTCGCAGGTCTTCGGCTGGTCGCTCGGCGATCTCGGCATTTCGCCGCGCCAGCCCGGCGGACTTCTCGGCATCCTGACCGCGCCGCTCGCGCACGCCTCGTTCGAGCATCTCATGTCGAACACGCTGCCGCTCGCGCTGCTCGCGACGCTGACGCTCTATTGCTATCCGCTCGCCGCGCGCCGGGCGATCCCGATGATCTGGCTTCTGTCCGGGCTCGGCGTGTGGCTGTTCGCGCGGCCGTCGGTGCACGTCGGCGCAAGCGGCATCGCGAACGGGCTGATGCTTTTCCTGTTCGTCATGGGCCTCCTGCGTCGCGATCGTCTCGCTGTCGTCACGTCGCTCGTCGTCTTCTTTCTCTACGGCAGCATGCTGCTCGGCGTATTGCCGCGCGAGGCTCACGTCAGCTTCGAATACCATCTCGCGGGCGCCGTCACCGGCGTGCTTGCGGCGCTGCTCCTGTACCGGATCGATCCCGCGCCGCCACGAAAGCGTTACAGCTGGGAAGACGAGCCGGACACCGAGCCCGCCATCGACGAGGAGTTCGAGTTGCCGCGCCCGACCGACGTGCCGGCGCTCTGGGATGGTCCGCGAGGCGGTTCAGGCGGAGCCGGCAGCGCGAACGTGATCCGTTTCGTGCGCCGCAGCAACGCCGAGGTGCCGCCGCCGAGCGTTCATTGACGAACCGCGGGGCAGGCGCGGTCGAACCGCGCTAAGCTTCGCGTCGTGGTGAGAGCAAAGGCGCGTTTTGCCGGCTGTGTCCTCACCCCCTGCCCTCTCCCGCAAGCGCGAGAGGGGGAGCGATCGTCGCGCTGTGCGCGACTGCGTCACCGGACAAGAACTGGCCGTGAACTCGCCGCAACGCATCGAGCATCTCCAGACCGACAAGGGTTACGTGCCGGTCTACACCACCGCTGTCGTCGATCAGCCGTGGTCGACATACACCAGCGACGATCACGCCACCTGGGCGACGCTGTTCCGCCGCCAGCGCGAGATCCTCTCCGGACGCGCCTGCCGCGAGTTCATCGAAAACCAGCAGCGCTTCGGCATGACGCCCGAAGCGATTCCGCGCTTCGACGATCTCAACGAAGTGCTCGCGAAGGCGACCGGCTGGCGGCTCGTCGGCGTCGAAGGCCTCCTGCCGGAGCTGACGTTCTTCGATCATCTCGCGAACCGCCGCTTTCCGGTGACGTGGTGGATCCGCAAGCCCGATCAGATCGACTACATCGCCGAGCCCGATCTCTTCCACGATCTCTTCGGCCACGTGCCGCTGCTGCTGAATCCGGTCTTCGCCGATTACATGCAGGCGTACGGAAAGGGCGGCGTGCGCGCGCACGGCATCGGCGGCGAGGCGCTCGTGAACCTGACGCGGCTCTACTGGTACACGGTCGAGTTCGGCCTGATCCGCGAGGACGACGGCCTTCGCATCTACGGCTCGGGCATCGTGAGCTCGAAAGGCGAGTCGATCCATTGCCTCGAGTCGCCGGCGCCGAACCGCATCGGCTTCGACCTCGCGCGTATCATGCGCACGCGCTATCGCATCGACACGTACCAGAAGACGTATTTCGTCATCGACGGTTTCGACGAACTGATGGAAGCGACGTATCCCGATTTCCTGCCGATCTACGCCGATCTTGCCGAGCAGCCGTCGATACCGGCCGGCGCGGTGCTCGACGGCGATCGCGTGATCCATCGCGGCACGGGCGAAGGCTGGGCGCAGGACGGCGACGTGTGAAGCCGCGTTCGGCCGAACTTTTCCGTCCGCGGCGCCTCGAAGACCGCATGAATCCGCAAAGCATCCCGATGACGCGCTCATCGATCGCGCTCGCCGCGTTCACGCTCGCGATCGCCGCATTCGCGCCGTTCGCGCATGCCGAGGTCAAGCAATCGAGCGCTGACGCCTTCTTTCTCTCCTATCAAGGTGCGCTCGCGACGTCGACGTCGAAAGCCTACGCCGACATCGTGCAGATCGGCCGCTGGTGGGACAGCGAGCACACGTACTCCGGCAAATCGTCGAATCTCTCGATCCGGCCCGAAGCCGGCGGCTGCTTCTGCGAAAAATGGAAGGACGGTAGCGTCGAGCACGGCGTAGTGCTGATGGCGATGCCGGGAAAGATGCTGCGGCTCCGCACCGCACTGGGTCCGCTGCAGGAGCGCGCGCTGAACGGCATCCTGACGTTCTGGCTGCGGAACGAGGACAGCGCGACGACGCTGACGGTCGAATACCGCGTCAACGGCTCGAACGCGAGCGGGCTCGATGCGCTCGCGTCGAGCGTCGACGAAGTGCTCGGCGCCCAGGTCGAGCGGCTGCGCCGCTACGTCGCGACCGGGAATCCCGAGCCGCCGCCGGAAGAGAAGGCCGCAGCCGCTGCTGCTGCATCGGCGGCGAAGGAAGCCGCCGAGGACGCCGACATCGCGGCACGCGTCGACGAGTTGCGGCGCGAGATCCAGAACGGCACGAATGTGCCACCGGCCACGCTCGATGCTCCGAAAGGCGACAAGTCGAAAGTGCCGCCAGCGAAGCCGAAATCGCCGAGTCCGCCCGAACACCCCTGACTGTCATCCCTGCGAAAGCGGGGACGCATTTTGATTTTTCGCGGATGATGCAAGGTCGAAATGGATTCTCGGCCATTCGGCTTCCGTCATTCGGGCGCTCCATGACGGCGTTCTACGGCAAATCGAACCCGTTTCTGAAAATCACGTCGGCCCCGCAATAACGGGCGCCG
>DASZYR010000065.1:0-9570 GCA_035545255.1 Rhodanobacteraceae bacterium | reverse complement strand
ATGGACGCCGCCGCACTTCTGGGCGCTCGCGATCTTCCGCCGCGACGACTATTCGCGCGCGCAGGTACCGATGCTGCCGGTCACGCACGGCGTCACGTACACGCGCTGGCACGTCCTGTTCTACACGATATTGCTCGTGCTCGTGACGATCCTGCCGTACCTCACCGGCATGAGCGGGCTCTTCTACTTCGGCGGCGCGCTCGTGCTGGGATTCGGGTTTCTCTACTACGCGATCCGCCTCCTGAATCCGCCGGACGATTTCTTCCCGATGCGCGTGTTCAACTATTCGATCATTTACCTGATGGCGCTGTTCGCGTTCCTGCTCGTCGACCATTACCTCGCTCCGCAGGCGTTCACGCCGGGCGGTTTGCGTTTCGACAAGGTCGGCTAGAAACGGGTCGGTTGGAACAGCGCATCGCTTCGCGACAAATTCGGTCCGCGACAAAGGGAAGCCGCCGATGAAAGCGTTCTTCGCGAATCGCTGGAGCAAGGCCGGCCTCGCGCTTGTCGTGCTCGGCTGGGGACCGCTTCTGCTGATCATCCTGCTGGCAGCGATCGGGCTCTGGCCCGATCCGAACCCGAATCCGATCGGGCCCGGCCTGCTTTTCTTCTTCACGTTCTGGCCGGCTCTCGCGTGCTTCGCGGTCGGCGGCATCCAGACGTGGCGCCGCCGAACGTGAGCGGCGCGCGGCTTCGCGATTCGCCGCGGAGGCGTTTCTTCCGGCGTGTCAGGAGGTCGTCCGTTTTGCGATGCCGGCGTTCCGCGTGAAGATCACCGAATGAATGCCGCGGCATCCGCGTCCGAAACGTTCGAAACCGACGTTCCCGCACGGCTCGACCGGCTCGCCTGGTGCCGCTTCCACACGCTCGTGATCGTTGCGCTCGGCATCACGTGGGTGCTCGACGGACTCGAGGTCACGCTCGTCGGCGCGCTCGCGGGCGCGCTGCAGGCGAGCCCGAGCCTCCATCTTTCCGCGACCGATATCGGACTTTCGGCGAGCGCGTATCTCGCGGGAGCGGTCATCGGCGCGTTGTTCTTCGGCTGGCTTACCGACGCGCTCGGACGAAAGCGGCTCTTCACGATCACGCTCGGCCTCTATCTCGCGGCGACGGCGGCGTCGGCGTTCTCGACGAGTTTCGCGGCATTTGCGCTGTTCCGCTTCCTCACCGGCGCCGGCATCGGCGGCGAGTACACGGCGATCAATTCCGCGATCCAGGAAATGATTCCCGCGCGCTACCGCGGCCGCACCGATCTCGTCGTCAACGGCAGCTTCTGGATCGGCGCCGCGATCGGCGCGATCGGCGCGGTCGCGCTCCTCGATCCCGGCCTCTTGCCGCCGGACGTCGGCTGGCGCGCGGCGTTCGGCATCGGCGCGCTGCTCGGCCTGCCGATCCTCTACCTTCGCAGATTCGTGCCTGAAAGCCCGCGCTGGCTCGTGCTGCACGGCCGCGTCGGCGAAGCCGAGCGCGTGATCGCGGCAATCGAATGCGACACCGTGCGCGAAACCGGTGTCGTTGCCGAAACCGCGCGACTTCGCCTGCGGCCTCGCCGCGGAGGCTTCGCCGCGCTCGCACGCTCGCTGTTCCGCCTGCATCCGCGGCGCTCCGCGCTCGGCGTCGCGCTGATGACCGCGCAGGCGTTCTTCTACAACGCGATCTTCTTCACCTACGCCCTCGTGCTCGGAGAGTTCTTCGGCATCCCGGCCGGACGCGTCGGGCTCTACCTGATCCCGTTCGCCGCCGGCAATTTCCTCGGGCCGCTCGCGCTCGGCCGCTGGTTCGACACGATCGGCCGGCGGCCGATGATCGCGTCGACGTACGCGATCTCGGGCCTCCTCCTGCTCGCGAGCGCGTGGCTGTTCGCGGCCGGCAAGCTCGACGCGACGACGATGACGATCGCGTGGTCCGTCGTGTTCTTCTTCGCGTCGGCTGCCGCGAGCTCGGCGTATCTCACGGTCAGCGAGAGCTTCCCGCTCGAAGTGCGCGCGCTCGCGATCGCGGTGTTCTACGCGCTCGGCACCGCGATCGGCGGTGTCGCCGGGCCCTGGCTGTTCGGTGTGCTGATCGGCACTGGCGATCCCTCGAAGATCGCCGGCGGCTATGCGTTCGGTGCGGCGCTGATGCTCGCGGCGGCCGCGATCGAGCTCCGGCTCGGCGTCGCGGCGGAGCGGCGTCCGCTCGAGGACGTCGCGGCGCCGCTGTCGAGCCTCGACTGACCCGCTGTCCACGAAGCGAAGCGTACGTTAGAGTACGTCGATCCCACGAGGGAGACGCACGCGATGCCGGGCCGGCGCGAATTCATCAAGATCTCGACGCTTGCGGCCGCGGCGATCGCGAGCGGCACGCTCGGCCACGTCTCGGCAAGAGCGTCACCGCGCTGGAAGCCGTACCGCAACACGATCGCGATCGACGGCGAGGGCGGATTCAGCCTCCTCTTCGTCGGCGACGACGATCCGATCGTCCGGAAGGAGCTCGTCGCCGCGCGCGAATGCGGCCTCAGCGGCGTGCTGCTGACTGTCGCGCCCGAAGGCCGCTTCTGGATGAACGACGCGGCGTTCGAGCGCACGAAAGAGAAGATCGCGACGTGCAAGGCGAAGATCGCCCGGCATTCCGACGTGCTGGTGCAGATTCTCCGCGCCGACGATCTGGAGGCCGCAGATCGCGACAGGCGCGTCGGCCTCGTTTTCCGCTTCCAGGGCGCCGAGCCGCTCGGCGAGGATTCCGATCGCATTCCGATGTTCCGCGATCTCGGCGTGCGCGTGATCCAGCTGACGCACAATCGCCGCAATCTCGTCGGCGACGGCTGCACCGAGCCGAGCCAGGCGGGCCTCAGCCGCTTCGGCTACGAAGTCGTCGAGCGGCTGAACGCCGAGAAGGTCGTCGTCGATCTCGCGCACGGCGCGCCGCAAACGATCGCCGACGGCATCCGCGCGACGAAGGCGCCGCCGCTGATCAGCCACACCGGAGCGCGCGCGCTTTCGGACCTGCCGCGCTGCACGAGCGACGAGAACCTGCGCGCATGCGCCGAAAAGGGCGGCGTCGCGGGCGTGATCTTCTGGCCGTACCTTCGCACCGACACGCAGCCGATGGCGATCGACGTGATCCGCCACATCGAGCACATGATCGACGTCTGCGGCGAGGACCATGTCGGCATCGGCACCGACGGCTCCGTGATGGCCGTCGAGCGCACGCCCGAATTCGAGAAGCAGAACCGCGAGTGGGTCCGGGGCGCGAAGGAGGACGGCATCTTCGACAAGAGCCGGCCCGACGAGCTCTACACGTTCATCCCGGATCTCGACATGGACAACCGTTTCGAAGTGCTCGCCGCGATGCTCTCGGCCCGAAAGCACTCCGACGCACGCATCGCGAAGATCCTCGGCGGGAACTTCCTGCGCGTGTTCACCGAAGTATGGACGTGACGCCATGATCGCGCGCCGCGGTTTCCTGCAACTCGCCGCGATTTCCGCGTTCGCGCCGGCGTTCCGCGCGCAAGCGGCGCAAGGCGCGCCCGTCTGGCGAGGCTACCGCGACGTCATCGCGATCGACGGCGAAAGCGGGCTCGATGTGCTCCGCGAGGATGGCCTCGACGAGAAGGCCGTCGCGCGCGAGCTTGCCGAGGCGCGAGCCTCGGGACTCTCGGCGACGCTGTTCCAGGTCACGAACGTGCATTCGGACTTCGATCAGGCCATCAGCGATCTCATGCGCGTGCGCGCCCGCATCGACGCGCACGAAGAGGCGTTCCTCCTCGTGCGCACGAAGGCGGATGTCGAGCGCGCGCATCGCGAGCGCAAGCTCGGATTGATCCTTCGCTTCCAGGGCGCCGAACCGATCGGCGACGAGCTCGATCGCGTCGACGTGTTCCGCGAGCTTGGCCTTCGCGTCGTCGAGCTCACGCACAACCGCCGCAACCTCGTCGGCGACGGTTCGACCGAGCCCGGCAACGCAGGCCTCTCCGTGCTCGGCCATGCACTCGTAGAGCGGCTCAACGCCGGGAAGGTCGTCGTCGACGTCGCGCACGGCTCGCAGCGGACGATGAAAGAGGGCATCGAGGCGTCGAAGGCGCCCGTCATCATCAGCCATTCGGGCTGCCGCGCTCTTTCGGACCTGCCGCGGCTCGCCGACGACGACACGCTGCGCGCGATGGCGAAGACCGGCGGCGTCATCGGCATCATGTTCTGGCCGTATCTCGTGCGCGAGGGCCAGCCGATGGCGATCGACGTGATCCGCCACATCGAGCACGCGATCGACGTCTGCGGCGAGGACCATGTCGGCATCGGCACCGACGGCGGCATCGCGTCGACCGAACGCACGCCCGAGTTCGAGAAGCAGAATCTCGCGCTGATGAAAGACACCGTCGCGCAAGGCTACTTCGGGGAAGGCCGCCGCGCCGAAGGGCTCTACTTCTTCATCCCCGATCTCGACGCGCCGAACCGGTTCGAGCTGCTCGCCGCGAAGCTTTCGGCGCGCGGGCATTCCGACGCGCGGATCGCGAAGATCCTCGGCGGCAATTTCCTGCGCGTCTTCGGCGAGGTCTGGGGCTGAGCGAACGCGCTACACTGCCGCTGCAACCGGAGCCGGCCATGGCATCGATCCACGATTTCAGCGCGAAGACGATCGACGGCAACGAGCAGAAGCTCGACGCGTATCGCGGCGAGGTCGTGCTCGTCGTCAACGTCGCCTCGAAATGCGGCTTCACGCCGCAGTACGAAGGGCTCGAGGCGCTTTACCGTTCGTTCAAGGACAGGGGATTCGTCGTGCTCGGCTTCCCGTGCGACCAGTTCGGTCACCAAGAGCCTGGCGACGAGGAAGAGATCAGGAATTTCTGCTCGCTGAACTACGACGTGACGTTTCCGATGTTCGCGAAGATCGACGTCAACGGCGCGGACGCGCACCCGCTCTACAGATATCTCAAGCGCGAGGCGAAGGGCCTTCTCGGCAGCGAGGCGATCAAGTGGAACTTCACGAAGTTCCTCGTCGGCAAGGATGGCGCGGTCCTGAAACGCTATGCGCCGACCGACACGCCGAAGTCGCTCGAAGGCGATGTCGCGGCGGCGTTGCGGTGAGCCTTTTTTCGCCGGCACACGATGCCGCTCCTGCGGGCCGCGGCGGGCGTGGTATATGTGCGCCTTCGCCATGAATGCACGAATCCGATGCCCGAACCGGCCATGGATCCCGCCGATCGCCTGCTGACGCGAAGCGACGCGCGCACGCTCGTTCTCGCCGCGCTCGGCGGCGCGCTCGAATACTACGACTTCATCATCTTCGTGTTCTTCACGTCGGTGATCGGCCAGCTCTTCTTTCCGCCCGAGACGCCGGACTGGCTGCGCCAGGCGCAGACGTTCGGCCTCTTCGCCGCCGGTTATCTCGCGCGCCCGCTCGGCGGCATCGTGATGGCGCACTTCGGCGACCGCAGCGGACGCAAGCGGATGTTCACGCTCTCGGTGTTCCTGATGGCGATCCCGACGCTGCTGATCGGGTTCCTGCCGACCTATGCGACGATCGGCTACGCGGCGCCGCTTGCGCTGCTTGCGCTGCGCATCCTCCAGGGGGCGGCGGTCGGCGGCGAGATTCCGGGCGCGTGGACGTTCGTCTCCGAGCACGTGCCCCCGCGCCGCGTCGGATTCGCCTGCGGCACGCTGACATCGGGCCTCACGGTCGGCATCCTGCTCGGCTCGCTGATCGCGACCTTCGTCAACCGCACCTGGAGCGCCGAGGAGGTGCAGGCGTTCGCGTGGCGCGTTCCGTTCCTCGTCGGCGGCGTGTTCGGCTTTCTCGCCGTGTTCCTGCGCGGCCTTCTCGTCGAGACGCCGGTGTTCGAGGAGATGCGCCGGCGCCGCGCGCTCGTCGAAGGCCTGCCGCTGCGCGTCGTGCTCGCCGGTCACGGCCGCGCGGTGATCGTGTCGATGCTGCTGACCTGGGTGCTGACTGCGGCGATCGTCGTCGTGATGCTGATGACGCCGACGCTGATCCAGAAGCTCTTCGCGATCGCGCCTGCGGACACGCTTGCCGCGAACAGCCTCGCGACGCTCGGGCTGTCGATCGGCTGTGTCGTCTTCGGCTGGCTCGCGGACCGGTTCGGCGCCGAGCGCCTCCTGATGCTCGGCTGCGCGGCATTGCTCGCGACGACGTACGCGCTGTATTTCGGCCTCGCCCGGAGCACCGTGCATCTCGACGGCCTCTATGCCGTGGCGGGGTTCTCCGTCGGCGTCGTCGGCGTGATACCGGTCGTCCTCGTGCGCGCATTCCCCCCGCCGGTGCGGTTCTCGGGGATCTCCTTCGCTTACAACGTCGCGTATGCGATATTCGGCGGGCTGACGCCGCTGTTCGTGACGCTCCTCATGAAGGATCACCCGTTCGCGCCGGCGCACTACGTCGCCGCGCTCTGCGGTGTCGGCATCGTGACGGCCGCCTGGATCGCGTCCGCCGCGATCGCATCGCCACGGACGGTCGCGCCGGCGGTTTGACGGAAATGAAACGTCCAGGAAACGAGTTCGACACCGAACGCAAAAGCGTTTTCGCGCCGGCCGGCTAGGTTGGCGCAGTTACGGGCGTCCTCCACCGGCGCTTTTCCTCCCCCAGCACCGCAAGAGGTACCCAAGATGATGCATCACGCCATTCCGAAATTTCCGAAACGTCTGCTTCTGCTCGCGCTGATCGCGACACCTTGCGCGTTCGCCGGCCCCGTCCGAGGTCCGGCGAGCGGCGGCCCCGCCTTCAGCAGCTTCAAGCCCTCCGCGCCCGCGGTGGGCACGGCGATCTGCACCAGCAACGCGCCGGGCTCCGTCTGCATCCCGATCGCGCTGCCGGTCATCAGCAACTACGACGATCTTGTCGAAGGCACGCTCGGCACCAGCACCGTGTACAACGGCGTCTCCTACCACGACGTCAACGGCATCGGCGGCGTCTTCCCGGACGGCAGCACGTTCACGGCCGACGATGTCGGCGACGAGCTGATCATCGAGGATTCGACCGATCTCTTCGTCGATTTCCCGGATTTCGGCAGCTCGCCGAACACGCTGACGTTCGGATCGGTCTGGATTCCGGGCCCGAACCTCTCGATCGGTCCGCTCGTGCGCGTGACGATGGATCTCGATGTCCCGGCCCGCGCCGCGTCCGTCGACCTCGCCTACTACGAGAACGGCCCGTGGGGCCGGATCGAGTTCCACCTCGACGCGCTCGATGCCGGCAAGGTCGTCGCGAGCGACGTCCTGACGATTGCGGACGGCGGCGGCCGCGACAATCCGACGACGACGACGCTCAGCGTCAGCGCCGGGAGCTTCGACAGCCTGAAGCTCTATGCGACGTACGACGGCCAGCCGTCGGCGCCGCGCGGCCTGATCGACAATCTCGCACTGACGCCGGCGCAGTAATCCGTGCCTCGCTTCGTCATCCCGGCCTGCGCCGGGATGACGGGTGCTTTCTCACGTGCGCTCCGCCGGAGCGCGAACCATCGCGCGCATCAGGTGCTCGAGCGCCGCGCGCGGATCGGTGCAGCGGCCCGCATGGACCGGCGAGGTCTGGATCATCGTGCTGCGCGGCGCGGTCAGCCAGTCGAAACGCTCGCGCCGCGACAGCCGCCCGATCGGACCTGCGGATTCTCCGCCCGCGCAGATCGCGGGAATCGTCGCGAGATGCGCGCGCACGGTCGCGAGATCGAGCGCCGGATCGAGCGCGACGAGACGCGCCTCGTCGACCTCGATGCGCGCTTCGAGGAACGATTCGTCCTGGCAGGCGAGAATCACGCCGACGTTGACGAACTCCTCGCGCTCGACGCGCGGCACGACGCGGATCACCGCGTAGTCATAGGTCGCGTGCGCGGGCACGGATCGCCTCCTCCACGAATGCGCGCGGTGCCGCGAGGCGCCGCTTGAGCCATGTCGCGTAAGCGCCGCGGTGCGCGCGATGATCGGCGAACGGCGCGTCGGCGCCGAGCCACGCCGCCGGAATCTCGTCGACGATGCCGTCGATCGTGCGGTCATCGAGCCGCGACGCGAGCGCGGCATCGATTTCGCCAAGCTTCTCCGCGCGCGGCAGCAGCACGTGATCGCGGACCAGCGCGAAAGGCGCCGCCGCGCGCGCGAGCCAGTCGTCCCACGCGTGGTGGAAGTAGAGCGCCGCTCCGTGATCGATGAGCCAGAGCCTGCGATGCCAGACGAGCAGGTTCGCATTGCGCGGCGTGCGGTCGACGTTCGTCACGAGCGCATCGAACCAGACGATCCTCGACGCGAGCTCGGTGTCGACGGGCTCGACGACCGGGTCGAACGTGACCGCGCCCGGCAGGTAGTCGAGCGCGAGGTTGAGGCCGCTGCTCGCCTTGATGAGGTCCTGGATCTCGGGATCGGGCTCGGTGCGCGCGAGCTCGGCGTCGAGCTCGACGAAGACGATCTCGGGCACCGGAAGGCCGAGCGCGCGTGCGATCCCGCCGGCCACGAGCTCGGCGATCAGCGCCTTCGGACCCTGGCCCGCGCCACGGAATTTCAGCACGTACATGCCCTGATCGTCGGCCTCGACGATCGCCGGCAGCGAGCCGCCTTCGCGCAGCGGCGTGACGTAGCGGGTGGCGGTGACGGTTCTCAAGAGTCGTGCGTCAGCGGCAAGCAGCGTCGTCATTTCCCGCGAAAGCGGGAACCCATTTTGCTTGAGTTGCGCGAAAGAGCAAATGGATTCCCGCTTTCGCGGGAATGACGACAAACGAGATCCGACGGCAACGAGGAAGCCGCTGCCGCATAATGCGCTCATGACGAATCCCCGCTACGACGCGATCCTGATCGGCGCCGGCCACAACGGCCTCGTCTGCGCCGCGTATCTCGCGAAAGCCGGCTTCAAGGTGCTCGTGCTCGAGCGCCGCGGCGTCGTCGGCGGTGCGGCGGTGACCGAAGAGTTCCATCCGGGATTCCGCAACTCCGTCGCCGCATACACGGTCTCGCTGCTGCAGCCGAAGGTGATCCGCGATCTCGATCTCGAAGCGCACGGCCTCAGGATCGTCATGCGCAGGCTCAACAATTTCCTGCCGCTGCCGGACGGCCGGTATCTCGCGACCGGCGCGGGTCGCACGCTCGACGAGATCGCGAAGTTCTCGCGGCGCGACGCGGACCGGTTTCCCGAATACGAGCGCCGGCTCGACGCCATCGCCGACGTCCTGCGCGCGCTCGCGCTCGAGCCGCCGCCGAACGTGACCGACGCCGGCTGGCGAAAGGCGATGCCGGAGTTGTTGCGCGCCGGCCGCCTCGGCAAGCGCCTCGCGTCGATCGACACCGCGCTGCGCACGGACCTCCTCGATCTCTTCGCGATCTCCGCGGCCGAATACCTCGAGCGCTTCTTCGAGAGCGATCCGATCAAGGCCGTGCTCGGCTTCGACGGCATCGTCGGCAACTACGCGAGCCCGTACACGCCGGGCTCGGCCTACGTGCTGCTGCATCACGTGTTCGGCGAAGTCAACGGCGTCAAGGGCGCGTGGGGCCACGCGATCGGCGGCATGGGCGCGATCACGCAGGCGATGGCGAAGGCCGCGATCGCCGCCGGCGCCGAGATCCGCGTCGGCGAAGGCGTGCGCGAAGTCGTCGTCGAACG
>DASZYR010000064.1:0-3933 GCA_035545255.1 Rhodanobacteraceae bacterium | reverse complement strand
GCGCGGTATCACGCTCGCGGAAAAAGCCGACGCCTACATCGACTACCTGAACGAGACCGGGCTCAAGGATTACGCCAACACGCCCGGCAACCTCGGCGTCAGCGTGCTGCGCCGCCTTCAGGGCGAACACTGCGAGATCGTGCTGATCTCGCTCTGGGAATCGATGGCCGCGGTGCGCGCGTTCGCCGGCGAGAATCCCGAGCGCTCGGTCTACTATCCCGAGGACGAGCAGTACCTGCTCGAGATGGAGCCGCTCGTGCGGCATTACGAAGTCGCGGAGCAAATCATGCCCGGCGATGTCGCGGCGAAGGACGCGGCGCCGATAGCGCGCGCGAAGCGGTGAGCGGCCGATGCGCCGCACACCCGTGAGCATAGGGTGGGCTTCAGCCCACCAACCGCGACATTTATCGAAAGCGGTGGGCTGAAGCCCACCCTATTTTTTCTTCGGCACGTAGAGATCGGTGATCGTGCCTTCGTAAACTTCCGCCGCCATGCCGACCGATTCCGAGAGCGTCGGATGCGGATGGATCGTGAGGCCGATGTCGGCCGCCTCGCAGCCCATCTCGATCGCGAGCGCGACTTCGGAGATGAGATCGCCCGCGTTCGGCGCGACGATGCCGCCGCCGATGATGCGATGCGTCGCCTCGTCGAACAGGAGCTTGGTGAAGCCTTCGGTGCGGCCGATGCCGACCGCGCGGCCCGATGCCGCGTGCGGGAACTTGCCGACGCCGTACTTGATGCCCGCTTTTTTCGCTTCGGTTTCGGTGACGCCGACCCACGCGATTTCGGGATCGGTGTACGCGACCGACGGCACGACGCGCGCGACGAACTCGCTCTTCTCCCCTGCCGCGACTTCGGCCGCGACCTTGCCTTCGTGCGTCGCCTTGTGCGCAAGCATCGGTTGGCCGACGAGATCACCGATCGCGAAGATGTGCGGCACGTTCGTGCGCATCTGCCGGTCGACCGGAATGAAGCCGCGATCCGTGACGGCGACACCGGCCTTTTCGGCGCCGATCGTGTTGCCGTTCGCGCTGCGGCCGACGGCGACGAGCACGCGATCGTAGGTCTGCGGCTCCGGCGCTTTCTCGCCTTCGAACGTCGCGCGGAGGCCTTCCTTCGTCGCCTCGATCTTCGCGACCTTCACCTTGAGGTGGATGCCCGCGTAGCGCTTGGACAAACGCTGCTGCAGCGGGCGCACGAGGTCGGGATCGGCGCCCGGCATCAGCTGATCCATGAGCTCGACGACCGTGACCTCGCTGCCGAGGGCGTCGAACACGCACGCCATCTCGAGACCGATGATGCCGCCGCCGACGACGAGCAGTTTCTTCGGGATGTCGGCGAGCTCCAGCGCGCCCGTCGAATCCATTAGGCGCGGGTCGTCCCACGGGAATCCCGGCAGCTTCACCGACTGCGAGCCCGCGGCGATGATCGCCTTCTCGAAGCGCACGAGCTTTTTGCCGTCCTTCGTCTCGACTTCGATCTCGCGTGGCGAGACGAACATTCCGGTGCCGTTGACGACCGCCACCTTGCGCTGCTTCGCCATGCCGGCGAGGCCGGAATTCATCTGCGCGACGACCTTGTCCTTGTAGGCACGCAGCTTCGCAAGATCGATCTTCGGTACGCCGTATTCGATGCCGTAATCCTTCGCGTGCGCGGCTTCGTCGATCACGCGCGCCGCGTGCAGCAGCGCCTTCGACGGAATGCAGCCGACATTGAGGCAGACGCCGCCGAGCGCGGCGTAGCGCTCGATCAGCACGATGCTCTGGCCGAGATCGGCCGCGCGGAACGCGGCCGTGTAGCCGCCGGGCCCGGAGCCGAGCACGACGACCTGGCATTCGATGTCGGCCTTGCGGCCCGTTTCCTGCGCGGCTTGCGGCGCACTTTCTTTTCCCCCTCTCCCGCTTGCGGGAGAGGGCCGGGGTGAGGGCCGCTCTTGCGACGACGACGCGCGGCTGCCCTCACCCGACGCGCTGCGCGCGTCGGCCTCGCCCGCACGCGGGAGAGGCGAAGGCATCGCTTCGCTGGTTTCGACGATCGCGACGACGTCGCCTTCCGACACCGTCGAATCGACCTTGACGCGAATCTCCTTCACGACTCCGGCGACGCTCGACGGCACTTCCATCGTCGCCTTGTCCGATTCGAGCGTGACGAGCCCTTGATCCTTGGCGACGGTATCGCCCGGCTTCACGAGCACTTCGATGACCGGCACGCCGGAGTAGTTGCCGATGTCCGGAACCTTGACCTCGATCGCGTTCGCCATTTCCGCCTCCGTGCGTTACAGCAAAATGCGCCGCATGTCGGCAAGCACCTGCGCGAGGTACGCCGCGAAGCGCGCCGCGGCGGCACCGTCGATGACGCGGTGGTCGTAGCTCAGCGACAGGGGCAACATCAATCGCGGCACGAAGGCCTTGCCGTCCCAATGCGGCTTCGTCTGCGATTTCGACACGCCGAGGATCGCGACCTCGGGCGCGTTGACGATCGGCGTGAACGAAGTCCCGCCGATGCCGCCGAGCGAGGAGATCGAGAAGCAGCCGCCCGACATCTCGGCAGGACCAAGCTTGCCTTCACGCGCCTTCTTCGCAAGCTCGCCGGTCTCGGTCGCGATCTCGATGACGCCCTTCCTGTCCGCATCGCGCAGCACCGGCACGACGAGTCCGTTCGGCGTGTCTGCGGCGAAGCCGATGTGGAAGTACTTCTTGAGCGTCAGGTTCTCGCCGCCCGCGTCGAGCGAGGAATTGAACTCGGGATACTTCTTCAGCGCCGAGACGACGGCCTTGATCAGGAACGCGAGCATCGTGAGCTTGATGCCGGCCTTTTCGTTTTCCTTGTTGAGCGCGACGCGCAGCGCCTCGAGCTCGGTGACGTCGGCCTCGTCGTGCTGCGTCACATGCGGGATCATGACCCAGTTGCGCGCGAGGTTCGCGCCGGAGATCTTCCTGATCTTCGAGAGCGGCGTAGTCGAGACCTCGCCGAACTTCGAGAAATCGATCTGCGGCCACGGCAACAGATTCAATCCGCCGCCGCTTGCACCTGCGCGCGGAGCGGTCGACTGGCCGCTCAGCACGGACTTCACGTAAGCGCGCACGTCGGCTTTCGTGATGCGGCCCTTGCGTTCGCTGCCCTTGACGAGATGGAGATCGACGCCGAGCTCGCGCGCGATCATGCGCACGGCAGGGCTCGCGTAAGGCACCTTGTCCGGCATGACCGTGCTCGCGTCGAACGGCACCGGCGGCGTGGCCGGCATCGCGCGCTCCTCGCGGGCGAGCGCCGTCGGCGAGGTATCGCCTGCGATCGGCGTCGGCTCCGGGGTCGAGAAAGGACCCGCTCTCCCGCTTGCAGGAGAGGGCCGGGGAGCGGGCGGCTCTTGCGACGCCGTTCCGCCGCTTCCCTGACCCGACGCGCTCTGCGCGTCGGCCTCTCCCGCACGCGGGGGAGGCGAAGACGGTTTCGCCGACGCAGCGCCCCCCTCCTCGATGACGGCGACGACGGCGCCTTCCGACACCTCGTCGCCGACTTTGACCTTGACCTCCTTCACGACACCGTCGAACGGCGCCGGCACTTCCATCGTCGCCTTGTCCGATTCGAGCGTGACGAGGCCCTGATCCTTCGTCACGGCGTCGCCCGCCTTCACCAGCACTTCGATGACCGGCACGTTCGTGTAGTTGCCGATGTCCGGCACCCTGGCTTCGCGCGTCGCCATGAAACCTCCTGAAAGCCTCGCCGCCGCGCGCACCGCGGCGGCCGCGTGTTCTGCGCGGCGACGGCGAACCGGATCGGTTCGGCCGCAATGCGCCGCGTCGCGGAATGGCAATGATCGCCGATTTGTGCGATGGCCGTCATGTCGGCGCCCGCCGGCTGCACTTCAAGCCTGCTACATTGCGCGGCGCCGGCGGCCTCGTCGGGTCAAGGGGGACGCGCGATGTACACGCTGTA
>DASZYR010000063.1:0-5455 GCA_035545255.1 Rhodanobacteraceae bacterium | reverse complement strand
GCGATCGCCGAGCGGAGCGCACGCGCCGCCTCGTCCTGATGCAACGCCGCGAGAATGCCGACCTTCACGGCCTTCGCTTCGACCATGCGCGGATCGTCGTCGGCCCGGATCGGCGTCAGCACACGGAGCGCCTCGTCGATCAGCGGCAACGCGCCGGCCGCATCGCCCGCGGACGATTTCGCACGAGCCAGCGCGATCAGCGGCGTCGCAAGGCGGTAATTTCCATCCGGAACCGCCTTTCGAATCATCGCGACGGCTTCTGTCGCATCCGACAGGCCCTTCGCGCCCTCGCCGGCATCCTGCGCGGCGAGCGCCGATTGCGCGAGCGCTTCGGCGCGATCGATGCCATCTCCGGGCGGCAGGCTTGCGAGCACGCGATCGATCTCCGCGCGCACATCCGCGCCGCGTCCCATCCAGCGCAGGAGCTCGGCGAACGCCAGGCGATTCTCGTTGAGCCACACCGAATCCGGCGGGTCCGCCTTGCTCTGGAGAGCGAGCAGCGCGCGGAACGAAGCTTCCGAATCGGCGAAGCGGCCCTCGTATTTCTGCGCGTTCGCGACGATCGCGAGCGGCGGAAAGCTGTCGGCCTCGTCGTTCGAGCCTTCGACCGATTTCCAGACCGCAAGAGACTCGCGCGCCGACGATTCGGCATCGGCGAAGTGTCCGAGCGCGAGCGCATCGTCCGCGAGATAGCGGTGAGCGAACGCCGTCATCTGCGGCTCCTGCCCGACGATCGCCTTCGCCGCTTCGAGCAGCTGCTTCCTTTCGGTGAGCGCTTCGGCGTAGCGGCCCTCCGCTTCCAGCACGCGCAGGAAATTCGAGTGCGTCAGCTGCGTGAGGTGGTGGTCCGGGCCGTAGACCTTTTCGGCCAGCGCGTAACCTTCGCGCATGGAAGTTTCGGCGTCGGCGTAACGTCCTTGCTGTTTCTGCGCCGCGCCGATGTTCTCCAGCGCGGCGACGACGGCGCTGTCCTGATAGCGGCCGAGCTGCTTCATGATCGCGATCGATTTCCGTCCGGCTTCGATCGCTTCGTCGAACCGCGAGAGATTGAGCAGCGCCTGGCTGAGGCGGCACCAGGCGTCGGCGACGGGCTGGGTCGTCTCGCCGAGCCGTTGCGTGTCGCGCGCCAGCACTTCGCGCAGCAGCGGCTCCGCGGCCTGCGAGTTGCCCTGCGAGACGTAGATGCTGGCGCTCATGCGCTGGCTCTCGGACACCTCGTCGAGCGCGCCGATGCGCTTGGCGATCGCCGCGGCTTCGCCCGCGTGCTGCAGCGCCTCGACGTGCCGGCTCTGCTGGTTCTCGGCGTCGGCGAGGCCGATCAGGTTGTCGGCCCTGATCTTGTCCGGTACGCGCGGATCGTCGTCGAGCGCGACGGCCTGCTTGATGAGTTTCATGCCGTGATCGTAATCGCCCATGTCCCAGTACATCTTGCCGATGATGCCGACGAGGTCGGCGCGCAGCACCGGATCGTCGACGTCTCCGCCGTCGAGCTGCTTCTCGCCTTTCTCGAGGATCTCCCGCGCGGACATCGACTGGCCATGGCCGCTTTCGCTGAAGAGGTCGATGAGAAACTCCTCCACGCCCTCCGCGTGCGCGGCGTTGTCCCTGGCGCGATGCCATTCCCGCGTCGTCGCGGCGAGCCCGGCGACGAGCGCGGCCACCGCGATGCCGCTCGCGATCGCGACGCGCGGCTCGCGCCGCACCCAGCGGCCGAGCCGCTGCACGCCATTCAGAGGACGCGCGCGCACGGCACGGCGCTCGATGAAGCGCGCGAGGTCGTCGGCGAGGTCGCGCGCGCTCGCGTAACGGTCGGCCGGCGTGCGCGCGAGGCACTTCAGGATGATCGCCTCGAGATCGCGCGGCAGACCCGGCGCGAGCCGACGCGGCGGCGGCACGTTTCCCTCGCGCACGAGGCGCAGCACTTCGTTCGCCGTGGCGCCGCGGAACGGCGGCTCGGCGGTGACGAATTCGTGCAGGATCGCGCCGAGACCCCAGATGTCGGTCGCTGCGGTGATCTTCTGGGCACGCGCCTCGGCCTGTTCCGGCGCCATGTACGAAGGCGTTCCGGAAATCTCCTCGGCGTCGCTCGCGAGCGCGCTGTCGATGCGCCGCGCGAGCCCGAAGTCGGCGACGTGCGGCACGCCTTTCTCGTCGAGCAGGATGTTCGCCGGCTTGAGATCGAGATGCAGCACGCCGAGGCTGTGCGCGTATGCGAGCGCCTCGGCCACGGTGCGCATGAGCGTTGCGGCGCGCATCGGCTCGAAAGGTCCGTCGTCGCGGATCGCCGCGGCGAGGCTCTGGCCGCGGATCAGCTGCATGCTGAAGAAGTGCAGCTCCTCCGCGCTGCCGACATCGTAGACCGTGACGATGTTGGGGTGCTGCATGCGCGCGGCGTTCTGCGCCTCGCGATGGAAGCGCTCTATGAACTCGCGCGACGCCCACGGGCCCGCGGCGAGCAGCTTGACCGCGACCTCGCGATCGAGATCGATCTGGCGCGCGCGATAGACGACGCCCATGCCGCCTTCGCCGATGCGCTCCAGGAGCTCGTAGTCGCCGAACCGGCGCTGCGAGAGATCGCTGAGATCGAGATCGAGCGTATCCACCGGCAGCAGCGCGAGATGGCGCAGCTGCGTCAGGTCCGGTGCAGCGCCGCGGCCGCTGCCGAAGGCGATCGTGGCGATGGCCGCGCCGGAAGCGTCGATCCACGCGAGCGGATCGGGCGGCGGCGATATCCATTTGCGCGTCGCGTCGTTCGTGCGAGCTTCTTCCATGGCTACTCCTGCGCTTGCAGAACGGCGGACATCGTCTTCTGCTCGCGCGCGAGCTCGTCCGCCGAGGAAACCGTATCGGCGAGCTCTTCGCTGGCGAGCTCGTGCAACCGCTGCCGCAAGCGCTTCAGCGCGACGACGATCGCGAGCGGCCGCGTGTGCAGCGAGATCGCGATCGCCTCGCATTCGTCGTTCGCCGGATCGCGCGCGATGAAGGGACCCAGTGCGTCGTACATCGCACCGTGGCCGGTCGCGCACGCCTCCTCGCGCAGGCGCTCGAACGCGCGCAGCACGACCTCGAGCGCGAACGCGCGCTGGAACGCAGCCTCCGGCGTCGGCGAGGCGGCACGATCGCGCGCGTAGCGCTGCTCGAGCTCCACCCCGTCGGCGTCTTCGGCCCCGGCATCGCCTTCGACGGCAGCGCGCCAGTCCGCGACGAGATAGCCGCGCAGTCGCGCCAGCAGGAAATGGCGGAACTGCTGCCCGTCGAGCGCGTCGCGACCGGGCAGGGTCGACCGTACGTGCCTCAGGAAGCTTCCCGCGATGTCGAGCGCGATCGGCGGCGCGTGGGCGCAGGCGCGAAGGTATGCGTAGACGGGATAGCGGTAGCGCGCGCACAGCTCGCCGAGCGCACGCGACGAGCCGTCGTCAGCGCTGCCGCGAAAACGCGTGATCAGCGACCAGCGCGTCGCCGCGAAGGCGTCGCGGCTCGAATCGGATGTCGAGGCCATCGTCTCGGTCCTTGTCCGGTCCCTTATTCGGAATTTGGCGCCGCCGATGACAGACGCCGCTCATCCCGCGCCGAGCGCGGCGCGCAGGTGCGCGAGCTCCGTCTCGAGATCGGGTTCGCTGCCGGTCGTGTCGGCGAGCTCGTCCTCGATCAGCTCGCGCAACCGGTGGCGAAGCCGGTGCACCGATACCGCGAGCGTGTTGCGGCGCATTCCGAGCTTGGCGGCGACGCGCGCATAGTCGGCCTCGTCGGGCCGTTCGACGAGGAATTCCTTCAACGCATCGAACAGCGCGGCCTTGCCGACCTCGTCAGCCTCGGAGCGCAGGCGTGCGAGCGCCCTTCCGAGCAGCGTCACGGCCCAGGCGCGCTCGAAGCTGCGATCGGGCGTGTCGTCGCCTTCCCACGCGCCATCCGCTTCGTCGAGCGGCTCGATGCGTGCATCGCCCCCGCGCTTGTGCGCACGCGCCTCGGTCGCGACGTTGCTGAGATAGCGCTTCAGCATCGTCAGGAGATACGCACGGAAGCGGCCACGCTCGCTGTCGGCCCCGGCATGCCAAGCGCGATCGAGAAAGCGCTCGAAGAAACCCTGCACCAGATCGTCGGCCGCCTCCGGCGCATAGCCGCGGCTGCGGACGTAGGCGAGGACCGGTGGGCGATAGGAGCGGCACAGCGCATCGAGCGCCGTGCGCGCATCGGGCGCGTCGGCGCGCGCCTTGAGAACCAGGCTCCAGCGAGTCGTCTCGAAGCGGCTCATCGCGGAACGCCCTCCTGTGCGTCAAGGGTAGGACCGGGCTTCGTTCGCCGCAATGGCGCTGCAATTGCCGGCGCCGGATTCGGGTGGGCTTCTAGCCTGGCCCGGTACGGGATGCCTCCGCTTTCTCGCGCAAGGCATCGTAAAGCCGCGCCGGTCCCAGCAGCAGATCCTTCATGCCGGCGCGCACGCTTTCCGAATCGAGCGCCTGTTTGCTCAGCTCGGTATGCGCTGCGAAGGCATCAATGATGGCGTTGAGCAGCGCCTTGCCGAGATCGGGCGAGCTAGAGAACTGCTCTCTGGTATTGCTGGCGGCCTGATGCACGAGCACATCGGATTCCAGAAGCTTGCCCTTGACGTGATTGACGTAGGCGAGCTTGTCGTTTTCCGAGGCGTCGCCTCCGAACAGATCGTTGACGCGCGCGATGATTTCGCCGAGTTGCTCGCGGGCCGGCTCGCGCACCTGATGGGTTCCGACGTCCGTCATCGGCTCGAGCTTCGGATACTCGCCGCCCGGAAGCGAGAGGTTCTGCCTGCCGAGCGCGCGAAGACGATGGTGGGTCAACTCGACTTGCGAAAGATCGACACCCTCGCGCTCGCGCCCGAACTCGAGCAGCGGCAACAGTCGGCGGAAGAACATCGCGCGCTTCTCGATCTCGGTGTTGCCGTAGTCGAAGATCTGGCCGAGGAATGCATACGCGCGCAGGTAGACGCCGAGATCGCCCTTGAAAGCGCGCAGCGCCTCCATTTCGTCGCGCGCCGCATTTTCCGCTTCGGCATCACTGCCCGCCGCGGCGCCGAGACGCTCGCGCGCAGCCTTGAACGAGCGCAGTAGACGATCGGCGACGGGCTCGATCGCGGCCAGCAATTCGGCCTGTGATGCGTTTTCGCGCAATTCCGCGGCGACGACGCGATCGACCTCGTTGGCGTCGTAGTAGCCGAGGCCGTCGAGCTTCTGCCGCAGATCGAAGATCACGTTCGGATCGGTAACGGCCGAAAGCTCTGCGGTCTCGTAGTACATCCTGAACGCTTCGAGGATTTCCTGCGGATCGTTGACGAAGTCGAGCACATAGGTCGTGTCCTTGCCGCGATGCGCGCGGTTCAGCCGCGACAGCGTCTGCACGGCCTGGATGCCGGCCAGCCGGCGATCGACGTACATGCCGCACAAGAGCGGCTGGTCGAACCCTGTCTGAAACTTGTTCGCGA
>DASZYR010000062.1:0-13492 GCA_035545255.1 Rhodanobacteraceae bacterium | reverse complement strand
GTCACGCGCACTTCGTCCTGGAGATTCGGATCGAGCGCCGTGCCGACGACGACCGTCGCATCCTCGCTCGCGAACTCGTGGATGACCTGGCCGATGTCGTCGAACTCGCGCATCGTGAGGTTCGGACCCGCGCTCACGTTGACCAGGATGCCGCACGCGCCGGCGAGGTTGACGTCCTCGAGCAGCGGGTTGTTGATCGCCGCTTCCGCCGCCGCGACCGCGCGATCGTCGCCGCGCGCCGTGCCGGTGCCCATCATCGCCATGCCCATCTCGCTCATGACCGTGCGGACGTCCGCGAAGTCGACGTTGATGAGGCCCGGCCGCGTGATGAGATCGGCGATGCCCTGCACCGCGCCGAGCAGCACGTCGTTGGCCTGCTTGAACGCCGAGAGCAGCGTCACGTCGCGGCCGAGCACGGTCAGGAGCTTTTCGTTCGGCACCGTGATCAGCGAATCGACGTACTGGCCGAGATCCTCGATACCCTTCAGCGCGACCTGCATGCGCCGGCGCCCCTCGAACGGGAACGGCTTGGTGACGACCGCGACCGTCAGGATGCCCATCTCCTTGGCGAGCTGCGCGACGACGGGAGCGGCGCCGGTGCCGGTGCCGCCGCCCATGCCGCAGGTGATGAACGCCATGTCGGCGCCCTGCAGCAGCTCGACGATCCGCTCGCGATCCTCGAGCGCGGCCTGACGACCCACCTCGGGATTCGCGCCGGCGCCCAGACCCTTCGTGACGTTCGCGCCGAGCTGAAGCGTGAACTTCGCCCCGCTCGACTTCAGCGCCTGCGCGTCGGTATTCGCGCAGACGAAATCGACGCCCTCGACATTGGCTTGCACCATGTGGCTGACGGCATTGCCGCCGCCGCCGCCGACGCCGATGACCTTGATGACCGCATTGGGTGCCATCTTCTCTACGAGCTCGAACATTTCCCATCCTCCGCAAATTGGCTACTGCTGGTTTTGTCGTTCCCGAAGCCGTGACCGTCCGGGTCCGGTTTCGTCCGCGAAGCTGGCGTGCTTCGCCGAGCCGTTTCGGCTCTCCTTCGTGCGCTCCATGCCCGAAGGTGTCCTGCTCTTCCCTTCTCCCGCTTCGCGGGAGCACATATCTTTTTTCCTTCTCCCACTTCGCGGGAGCACATATCTTTTTTTCCTTCTCCCGCTTCGCGGGAGAAGGCGCCGAAGGCGGATGAGGGAAGCTTTTCGCGACCCTGCCCTCACCCCAGCCCTCTCCCTCTCCCGCTCCGCGGGAGAGGGGGAAAATCAGAACTCTCCTTTGAACCAGGTGCTCACCCGGCCCCACAAACCGCTGACTGCCGACACGCCTCCCGCCGGCGCGCCACGCGCGCCTTCGCGACGACTTCCGTAAATCAACAAACCGACGCCGGTTGCGTGGATCGGATTCGCGACGACGTCGGACAAGCCCGTGACGTGCTGCGGCGTGCCGAGCCGCACGGGCATGTGGAACAGCTCTTCGGCGAGATCGAGCGCGCCTTCCATGCGCGCCGCGCCGCCCGTCAGCACGATCCCGGCGCGCACGAGCTCCTCGCGCCCGCTGCGGCGAAGATCGGCCTGCACCATCTCGAAGATTTCCTCGTACCGCGGCTGCACGGCTTCGGCGAGGTTCTGCCGCGCGAGGCGGCGCGGCGGACGATCGCCGACGCTCGGCACCTGGATCGTCTCTTCCGCATGCGCCAGTTGCGCGAGCGCGCACGCGTAGCGCACCTTCAGTTCCTCGGCGTGGGCGGTCGGCGTGCGCATCAGGTGCGCGATGTCGCTCGTGACCTGATCGCCGCCGATCGCGAGCGACGTCGTGTGCCGCAGCGCGCCCTGCGTGAAGATCGCGATGTCGGTCGTGCCGGCGCCGATGTCGACCAGGCACACGCCGAGTTCGCGTTCGTCGTCGGTCAGCACCGCGCGCGCGGAAGCGACCGCGGCCGGCAGCAATTCGTCGACGGCGAGCCCGCAGCGGTTGATGCACTTCGTGATGTTCTGGATCGCGCTCGCGGCGCCCGTCACGAGATGCACGTTCGCTTCGAGGCGCACGCCGGACATGCCGACCGGATGGCGGATGCCTTCCTGCCCGTCGATCACGTATTCCTGCGCTTCGGTGTAGAGCACGCTGCGATCGGCAGGAATCGCGACCGCCTTCGCCGAGTTCAGCACCTGATCGAGATCGCCGACGCTGACTTCCTTGTCGCGGATCGGCGCGGTGCCATGCGAGTTCTCGTCCTTGATGTGGCTGCCCGCGATCGACGCGTACACCGAGCGGATCTGGCAGCCGGCCATCAATTCGGCTTCCTCGATCGCGCGCTGGATCGAGTGCACGGTCGATTCGATGTCGACCACGACGCCGCGCTTCAATCCATGCGCCGGATGCGAACCGATGCCGATGATCTCGACCGCTTCGCCCGGCGCGTGCTCGCCGACGATCGAGACGATCTTCGAAGTGCCGACGTCGAGGCCGACGATGAGGTTCTTTTCGGGTTTGCGGTTCATGTCTGAAGAGCCGGGATTCGGGATGCGGAATTCGGGATGCGCAGCGCAAACGGATCGAGCGCGAGATCAGGGGTATCCCATGCCGAATCCCGAATGACTCGCCGCATCCGCGGCTCGCCCTCCGCGCCGGCTTCGCCGTTCGCTTCGGCATCCAGCCTCCGCAGTCCGAATCCCGGCTTCTGACTCATCGACGCGACGGACGCCGCGCCACCCCACCGAACGGCGAAGCCGTTCGCATACCGCAGATCCACATACACAGGCGGATCGGCATGACCCGCCGCGAGCTTCGGCCACGCATCGAGGAAGCGCTTCAGGCGCTCGCGCGGATCTTCGCGACCGACCGCGATCGTCGCGCCGCTCGCCAGCGTCAATGTCCAGCCGCCGCGCGAGGACAGCGCGACCTCGGTCAGGATCAGTCCGCTGCCGGAGAATTCCTTGATGCAATCCGCGTGGAACCGGATCACGTCGTCCAGACGATCGTCCGGTCCCGACAGCACCGGCAATCCCTGGAGACCTTCGGCGCCGGCGACTTTGAACACGCGGCCCCGTCGATTGATCAGCCGGTCCTTGCCCCAGCGCGCGAACGGCTGCTGTTCGTAGACGACGAGCTCGATCGCATCCGGCCAGCGCTTGCGTGCTTCGGCGCGCTCGACCCACGGCAGCTTCGCAACGGCTTCACGCACGTCTGCGAGGTTGACCGCGAAGAATCCTTCGCCGAGATGCGGCGCGACGGCCGCGCGGATCTGCTCGGCGCTGACGTGGTTGAATTCGGCGCGCACGTCGAGCTTCGTCACCGGCCAGCGGTCCGACGCGAACCAGCCGTTGAGCACGCCGACGATCGGCAGCGCGACCAGCGTCAGCGCGATGGCCCAGGCGATCAGCTTGAGGAGGAAGCTGCCTCTCACTGGGCGCCTCCTTCCGAGGAGCGGGAATCGGGAATGGAGAATCGGGAATCGGATTGCGCCGCGCCTTTCGATTCCCTGTTCCCTGTTCCCGATTCCCGCTCTTTCTCGAACGTCGACTCCAGGATCCTCCAGCACAACGTCCCGAAATCGATCCCGACCTGCTTCGCCGCCTTCGGCACCAGCGAATGGCTCGTCATGCCGGGCGCCGTGTTCGCTTCGAGCAGCCAGTTGCGGCCCTGACGGTCGCGCATGACGTCGACGCGGCCCCAGCCCGAGCAGCCGAGCGCATCGAACGCCGCGAGCGCGAGCGCGCGGATCTCTTCTTCGGCGGCGCCGTCGAGACCGGGACAGAGATATTGCGTGTCCTCGGCGACGTACTTCGCGTGATAGTCGTAGAACGCGCCTTCCGGCACGATGCGGATCGACGGCAGCGACTCGCGGCCGAGGATCGATACCGTGAGCTCGTCGCCCTCGATCAGCTCTTCCACGAGAAGATCGCCCGGATAGCGCGCCGCGAGCTCGACCGCGGCGTCGAGATCGCGTTCTTCGAAGACGCGCGTGATGCCGACGCTGGATCCCTCGCTCGACGGTTTCACGATCACGGGCAGGCCGAGCTTCGCAGCCGCGGCGTGGACGTCGTCACCTTTGCGCAACGGCACGAAGCGCGGCGTCGGCAATTCCTGCGCGATCCACACCCACTTCGAGCGCACCTTGTCCATCGACAGCGCCGAGCCCAGCACGCCCGAGCCCGTGTAAGGCACGTGCAGCGATTCGAGCGCGCCTTGCAGCACGCCGTCCTCGCCGCCTCCGCGCTGGCCGTGAAGGATGTTGAAGACGCGCGCGTAATGCCCGGCGCGCAATGCATCGAGCAATGCGGGGATGCCGTCGACCGCGTGCGCATCGACGCCGCGCTCGCGCAATGCCGCGAGCACGTTGCGGCCCGAGTCGAGCGACACTTCGCGCTCGGCGGACTGGCCGCCCATGACGACCGCGACGCGGCCGAAGAGGCTCGGATTCGAGATCCGTGATTCGGGATTCGGGAAGGCGGCCATCTACGCTGCCTCCTTCGGCTTCAGGTTGCCGGCCTGCGCGATCTCGTTCGCGGCGGCACCGATGTCGCCGGCGCCGAGCAGCAGCAGCAGATCGCCGTCGCGCAGCAGCGGAGGCAGCGCGGCGCGCAAATCGCGCGGATGCTCGACGAGCACCGGATCGACCTTGCCGCGCGCGCGCACCGCGCGCGCGAGCGCGCGGCCGTCCGCGTTCGCGATCGGCGCTTCGCCCGCGGGATAGACTTCGGTGAGCACGAGCACGTCGGTTTCGGCGAGCACGTTCGCGAAATCGTCGAGCAGATCGCGCGTGCGCGTGTAGCGATGCGGCTGGAACGCGACGACGAGCCGCTTCTCCGGCCAGCCGTTGCGCGCCGCCGCGAACACCGCGGCGAGCTCGCGCGGATGATGGCCGTAGTCGTCGACGAGCATCACGCTGCCCTTGTCGATCGCGATGTCGCCGCGCAGCGCGAAGCGCCGGCCGACGCCCTGGAATTTTTCGAGCGCGCGCTGCATCGCATCGGGCGGCACGCCGAGTTGCCAGCCGACCGCGCACGCGGCGAGCGCGTTCAGCACGTTGTGCGCGCCCGGAAGATTCAACGTGACCGGCAGCGCGGCGACGCCTTCGGGAAGATGCAGCGTGAAATGCGTGCGCCTGCCGTCGGCGCGGATACCGCTCGCGCGAACGTCGGCCGCCGGCGCGATGCCGTACGTGATCACGCGCCGATGCGTCTCGCGCGCGAGATCGGCGACTTCGGGATCATCGATGCACAGCGCCGCGACGCCGTAGAACGGCAGGCGATGCAGGAAGTCGGCGAACGCCTTGCGCACGCGGTCGAAATCGCCGTCGTAGTTCTCGAGATGATCGGCGTCGATGTTCGTGACGATCGCGATCACGGGCGAGAGCAGCAGGAACGAGCCGTCGGACTCGTCGGCTTCGGCGACGAGGTATTCGCCGGTGCCGAGCCGCGCGTTCGCGCCGGCCGCGACGAGCTGGCCGCCGATGACGAATGTCGGATCGAGCCCGGCCTCGGCGAGCACGCTCGCGGTCAGCGACGTCGTCGTCGTCTTGCCGTGCGTTCCCGCGACCGCGATGCCGCGGCGAAAGCGCATCAGCTCGCCGAGCATTTCCGCGCGCGGTACGATCGGAATGCGCCGAGCGCGCGCCGCGACGACTTCCGGATTGTCCGCCCTGATCGCGCTCGACACGACGAGCACATCGATGTCGTCGACGTTCTCCGCGTCGTGGCCGCGATCGATGCGTGCGCCGAGGCTTGCGAGACGGCGCGTGTTCGCATTCTCGGATTTGTCGGAGCCCGACACCGAATAGCCGAGATTGCAGAGCACCTCGGCGATGCCGCTCATGCCGACGCCGCCGATGCCGACGAAATGCACGCGGCGGAACTGCCGGAACAGCGCAGCCTGCATGAGATCGCCGTGCTGGCTCGGAAGGACCGGCGTCACGCGGCAACCTCCATGCAGATGCCGGCAATGCGCCGTGCCGCGTCCGGTTTGGCGAGCGAGCGGGCGGCTTCAGCCATCTTCGTGAGCTTCGCGCGATCGCCGATTTCCTCGAACGCCGCGCCGAGCCGCTTGACGAAATCCTCACCCTCGACGACGAGACGCGCGCCGCCGGCCGCGACCATCGCCTCGGCGTTCTTCGTCTGGTGATCGTCGACCGCGTGCGGAAACGGCACGAGGATCGCCGGCACGCCGGCAGCCGCGAGCTCGGCGAGCGTCAGTGCGCCCGAGCGGCAGATCACGAGATCGGCCCATGCGTACGCGCCAGCCATGTCGTCCTCGAACGGCACGACTTCGGCCTCGATGTTCGCGCGCATGTACGCCGCGCGCGCCTGCTCGAAATGCTTCGCGCCGCATTGATGACGCACCGCGACCGGCAACCGCGCGCCGCGGCGGCGCAGCACTTCGGGCAAAGCGGAATTGAGGCTCTGCGCGCCCTGACTTCCGCCGAGCACGAGCAGGCGCAACGGACCTTCGCGACCCGCATAACGCGCGGCCGGAGCCGGAATGGCCGCAATCGACGCGCGCACGGGATTACCAACCCATTCTCCGTTCGCGAACACGTCGGCGAATCCCGTGAGCACGCGCGTCGCGAAGCGCGCGAGCATGCGGTTGGTCATGCCCGGAATACGGTTCTGCTCGTGCACGACGAGCGGAATGCGCGCGATGCGCGCCGCAAGTCCGCCCGGAGCCGCCGCGTAGCCGCCCATCGAGAGCACGCTTCTCGGCGCATAGCGTCTGAACAGCGCGAGTGCCGCCGCGATCGCGCGCGCCAGCCGGAACGGCGCGGTCAGCTTCGCGACGATGCCCTTGCCGCGCACGCCGGCGATCGGCAGCGTCTCGAGCCGCCATCCGTATTGCGGCACGAGTTGCTGCTCCAGCCCGCCGACGCCGCCGATCCAGATCACGGGTGTCCTGCCGCGCCGGAGCTCGTCGGCCACGGCGAGGCCGGGAAAGATGTGTCCGCCGGTGCCTCCGGCCATGATCATCACGGGGCCGAGCGCCGTTGCATCGGTCATCTGCGCACCTCGGCGACGATGCGCTCGGGCACGGCCTGCAACGCCGCGTTCTCGGCACGCGCGACTTCGTAGCTGACGCGGATCAGAAGGCCGATCGCCGCGCACGTCATCATGACGCTCGATCCGCCCGAGCTGATCAGCGGCAGCGTGAGGCCCTTGGTCGGCAGCACGCCGAGATTGACGCCGATCGAGACCAGCGCCTGCAGCGCGATCGTCAGCGAGACGCCGAACGCGCAGTAACCCGCGAAGCGCTGGCCGCGCTCGACCGCGCGCAGGCCGACCTGGAATCCGCGTCCGACGAGCCACGCGAAAAGGGCGAGCACGAGCACGATGCCGGCGAAACCGAGCTCCTCGGCGATGACCGAGAGGATGAAATCGGTGTGCGCTTCGGGCAGGTAGAAGAGCTTCTGCACCGAGCCGCCAAGCCCGACGCCGAACCATTCGCCGCGGCCGATCGCGATCAGCGCCTGCGTCAGCTGATAGCCATCCTTGAACGGATCGGCCCACGGATCGAGGAACGAGGTCAGTCGCTTGACGCGATAGTCCGAGCTGAACGCCGCCCAGCCGATCGCCGGCAGCGCGAGGAGTCCGAGCGCGGCGAGATTCGAGAAGCGCGCACCGCCGAGCCAGACCATGCCGAGCGTGACCGCGAGCAGCAGCGTCGCCGAGCCGAAATCCGGCTGCGCGAGCAGAAGACCCGCGACGAGCACCGCGATGCCGAGCGGCTTGATGACGCCGAAGAAGCTGCCCTGCACCTTCTCGCGATGACGCACGAGATAACTCGCGAGATAGACGATCAGGAAGAGCTTGACCGCCTCGACGGACTGGAAACCTGATACGCCGAGATGGATCCAGCGCCGTGCGCCGTTGACGCGATAGCCGATGCCGGGCATGAAGACGAGCAGCAGCAGCACGAAGCCGATCAGGAGGAACGGCACCGCGTTGCGCTCGATCCACGCAAGCTCGGTGCGCGCGAGCACTCCGCACGCGACGAGGCCGAGCGCGAGGAAGACGAGATGGCGCGCGAGATAGTAG
Organism: Rhodanobacteraceae bacterium; assembly: GCA_035545255.1. Taxonomy (GTDB): domain Bacteria; phylum Pseudomonadota; class Gammaproteobacteria; order Xanthomonadales; family Rhodanobacteraceae; genus Dokdonella_A. The sequence continues at coordinate 5,468 of DASZYR010000062.1, read as the reverse complement.
AACGGCCCGACGTGCGCGCCGTCCGCGACCGCGATCGAGCTCGACGCGACCATCACGATGCCGACGCTCGCGAGCGCGATGGCCGCGAGGATCAGGCCGAGGTCGTAGCGTCCCTTCGGCTCGCTGCGGCGCGTGGCTTGCGAATCGTCCTCGTGGAGGTTGAAAAGAAGCATCAGCGAAGCCCTCGACATGCATCGGCAGCCGAAGGCTGTCCGCCAGCGCCTCTCGCCCGCGAAGCGGGAGAGAGGGGAACCGTACGCGGAGCGGACGGTGGAGTGAGGGCCATCGAAGACAGCAGCATCAGCGCACCTTCAACGTCGCCAAACCGATGAGCACGAGCACGACGCTGATGATCCAGAACCGCACGATCACGCGCGGTTCGGGCCAGCCTTTGAGCTCGAAGTGGTGATGGATCGGCGCCATGCGGAAGATGCGCCGGCCGGTCAGCTTGAAGCTCGCGACCTGCAGCATCACCGACGCGGTTTCCATGACGAAGACGCCGCCCATGATCAGCAGCACGATCTCCTGGCGCACGATGACCGCGATGCAGCCGAGCGCGGCTCCGATCGCGAGCGCGCCGATGTCACCCATGAACACCTGCGCCGGATACGTGTTGAACCAGAGGAAACCGAGTCCCGCGCCCGCGAGCGCCGAGCAGAAAATCGCGAGTTCGCCCGCGCCCGGAATCGCCGGAATGCCGAGGTATTCCGAGAACACCTTGTTGCCCGCGAGATATGCGAACACGCCGAGCGCGGTGGCGACGAGCACGCTCGGCATGATCGCGAGGCCGTCCAGGCCGTCGGTGAGATTCACCGCGTTCGAGAACCCGACGACGATGAAGTAAGTGACCGCGATGAACGCGGCGCCGCCGATCCACACCGCGAGCGCGCCCCAGTCCGCCGGCGGCGCGAGCGGAAGCTGCGCCTGCTTGATCAGCGGCAGATACAGCGTCGTCGCGGCCGGCGTGTCGGCCGTGAAATAGAGGAAACACGCGACGCCGAGCCCGAACACCGACTGCCAGAAATACTTCCAGCGCGCCGCGAGCCCGCGGCTGTCCTTCAGGATCAGCTTCTTGTAGTCGTCGTAGAACCCGATCGCGCCGAACGCAAGCGTGACGCCGAGCACGAGCCACACGTAGCGGTTGCGCAAGTCCGCCCACAGCAAGGTCGCGGCGAAGATCGATCCCAGGATCAGCGCGCCACCCATCGTCGGCGTGCCGGCCTTGGCGAGATGCGACTGCGGGCCATCGGCGCGGATCACCTGCCCCGCCTTGATCGCGGCGAGCTTGCGGATGATCGCGGGGCCCGCGAGCAGCGAGACCGCGAGCGCGGTCAGCGTCGACATGATCGTGCGGAACGTCAGGTACTGGAACAGGTGAAGGGCACTGAAATGGCCTTTCAGGAGATCGGCAAGCTCAAGCAGCATGGCGCTCGCCTCCGTTGCCGTTCTCGACGAGCGCCGCGACGACGCGGTCCATGGCCGACGAGCGCGAGCCCTTGATCAGCGCAACGACGCCGCTCCGCAATTCGCCGCGCAGCGCCGCGATCAGTGCGGCCTGATCGGCGTGATGCGTCGCGCCCGAGCCGAACGCCTCGACCGCCGCGCGGCTCAGGCGCCCGACCGCGTGCAGGTGCTGGATGCCGTTCGTCTTCGCGAGCGCGCCGACATGCCGGTGCAGGCGCTCGGCATCTGCGCCGAGCTCGGCCATGTCGCCCATCACGAGGATCGTCTCGCCGGGCTCGGCGGCGAGCGTCATGATCGCGGCCGCGAACGAGCCCGGGTTCGCGTTGTAGCTGTCGTCGATGAGGATCGCCCCCGACGCATGCTTGCGGCGCACGAGCCGGCCCGCAACCACCGGCGCCGCCTCGAGCCCGGCGCGGATCGTCGCGAGCGGCACGTCGAGCGCGAATGCGATCGCCGCGGCGGCGAGCGCGTTCATGATGTTGTGGCGGCCCGGCTGGCTCAGCGAAACCGGCACGGCACCCGCCGGCGTCTGCAGCGTGAAGCCGTTGCCGGCGCCGTGCTCCGCGCCGATGTCGGCCTTCGATTCGAGCCCGAAACGCACGATGCGGCGCGGCGCGGCGATCTCGGCGAAGTAACCCGCATACGCATCGTCGGCGTTGACGATCGCGACGCCGCTCGCCGGCAGCGCCGTGTAGATCGCGCCCTTCGTCTCGGCGACGCCGCGCTCGCTGCCGAGCCGCTCGAGATGCGCGGGAGCGACGTTGTTGACGAGCCCGATGTCGGGGCGCGCGATGCGCGCGAGATATTCGATGTCGCCGGGCTTGCCCGCGCCCATCTCGACGACGGCGTACTGCGTCGTCTCGGGCATCGCGAGCAGCGTCAGCGGCACGCCGATCTCGTTGTTGAGGTTGCCTGCGTTGACGTGCGTGCGGCCGTGCCTTGCAAGGATCGACGCGGCCAGCGTCTTCACGGTCGTCTTGCCGTTCGAGCCCGTGATGCCGACGACGCGCGCGTCGCGCTCTGCACGCACCGCGCGCGCGAGATCGCCGAGCGCGATCAGCGTGTCGGCCACGACGATCTGCGGCATGCCGGCGTCGACGACGCGCTCGACCAGCGCCGCCGTCGCGCCGCGCGCACGCGCGGTGGCGACGAATTCATGCGCGTCGTAGCGCTCGCCGCGCAGCGCGACGAACAGCGACCCCGGCGTGATCGTGCGTGTATCCGTCGAGACGCCGTCGACGAAGGCGTCGTCGCCGACGATGCGCCCGCCGGTCCAGCCCGCGATGTCCGAAAGCCTCTGTTTCATGCGGGCGCTCCCAGCACGTCGCGAGCGACCGCAAGGTCGTCGAAGGGATGACGCACGCCGCCGATCTCCTGATACGGCTCGTGACCCTTGCCGGCGATCAGCACGATGTCGCCCGCGCGAGCCGCGCCGATCGCGAGCGCGATCGCCTTGCGGCGATCGCGCTCGATCGTCGCGCGTTCCGGATTCGCCAGGCCGCCGACGATTCCGGCGATGATCGCGTCGCCGTCCTCGCCGCGCGGGTTGTCGTCGGTCACGATCACGACGTCGGCGAGCGCTTCGGCGATGCGGCCCATCTCCGGGCGCTTGCCCGCATCGCGCTCACCGCCGCAACCGAACACGCAGATGAGTCTGCCGTGCGTGTGCCCGCGCAGGCTGGTCAGCGCCTGCTCGATCGCGTCGGGCGTGTGCGCGTAGTCGACGACGACGAGCGGAAGCGCCTCGCCGCCGATGCGATTCATGCGGCCGGCGACGGGATCGAGCTTCGCGAGAGCGGTCTGGATCGCATCGAACGCGAAGCCGAGGCACCCGAGGCAGGCAACGACCGCGAGCAGATTCGAGACGTTGAAGCGGCCGAGCAGCCGCGTCGAGACATCACCTTCGCCCCACTGCGTTTTCAGATGGAAGCGCAAGCCCTGCGTCGTCGTTTCGATCGCGCTTGCGACGACGTCGGCGTCGTCGCGATCGACGCCGTATCGGATCAGGACGGGAGCATTCGCCGATGCATTGCGTACCGCGCCGTCTTTCGTGCCTGCGGCGGCGATGCGCGACGCCAGCGCGCGTCCGAACGGATCGTCGACGTTGATGATCGCGGCATCGAGGCCGGGCCATGCGAACAGGCGCTCCTTCGCCGCGCCGTAGGCCTGCATCGTGCCGTGATAGTCGAGATGATCGCGCGTCAGGTTCGTGAACACCGCGAGATCGAACGCGACCGCGTTGACGCGGCCCTGGTCGAGCGCGTGCGAGGAGACTTCCATCGCGACGTGCGTCGCGCCTTCGTCGCGGAATGTCGCGAGAAGTCCCTGCACCGCGATCGCGTCGGGCGTCGTGCGCGCGCCTTCGGCGACCGCGCCGACGAAGCCTGCGCCGAGCGTGCCGATCGTCGCGACCGCATGGCCGGCGTGATGCAGCGCCTGCGCGAGCAGATGCACGGTCGAGGTCTTGCCGTTCGTGCCGGTGACGCCGACGACGGTCATCGACCGCGACGGATCGCCGAAGAAGCGCGACGCGATCGAGCCGAGCTTTTCGCGGAGGTTGTCGATCCAGATGGCCGGTGCGTCGGATCGAGCATCCATCCATGGAGCGCTCTCCGGTCGGCTTCCTGCCTTCCCCTCGGCCGCTTGAGGCGGCTTCGACCTCATCCGGCCTTCGGCCACCTTCTCCCGCAAAGCGGGAGAAGGGACAAACGCGTGGCCTTCGGCCACTTTGTCCAAAGAGGCGGGCGCGGGCGTCGTGGCTTCGTCGGGCCTCTCGGCCAGGACCGCCACGGCGCCACGCGCCAACGCCATCGGGGCAAACGTGATGCCGCGCTCGCGCGAGCCTTCGAGCGCGACGAACGCATCGCCTTCTCGCACCTCGCGCGAATCGATCGCAAGGCCGCTGACGACGATCGCGCCCGCGCCCGTGTCGAGATCCGCGTGGCCGGCGAGGAGCTCCCGGAGCGATATCGAACGATTCTTCATGGCGGCGCACCCTCGGCGAAGTTCGAGAGGTCCGACGCGTCGTCGGGCGCCGGAACTTTCGAATCCAGAGTGGCCCCGCTTCGGGGCGATGCCGTGTACCAATTCTTGACGTTGTCGGGCGGCACATCGAGCAGGCGCAGCGCGCCGTCCATGACCTTCGAGAACACCGGCGCCGAGACGAGGCCGCCGTAATACACGCCTTCGGGATCGTGGATGACCACGACGCCGACGAGACGCGGATTGGACGCCGGCACCATGCCGACGAACAGCGAGATGTGCCGGTTGTCGTAGCCGCCGCCCGAGGCCGCGCGCGAGGTGCCGGTCTTGCCGGCGACGCGGTAGTTCGTGATCGCGGCCTTGAGACCCGACCCTTCCGGCGAGACGACCGTCTCCAGCATCGCGCGGATGCTCGCCGCGATCTCGGGATCGATGACCGCCGTGTCGGGATTCTGCGCACCCTTGACGAATGTCGGCGCGCGCAGACGGCCGTCGTTCGCGATCGCCGTGTACGCGTTCGCGAGCTGGAGCGGCGTCACGTTGAGGCCGTAGCCGTACGAGATCGTCGCCTGCTCGACCGGGCCCCACGCCTTCGCGATCGGCAGCAGGCCGGGCGATTCGCCCGGAAATCCGGAGCCGGTCACTTCGCCGAAGCCGAAGCGATGGTCGACGTCGTAGAGATGATCGCGCGTCAGCGTGAGCCCGATCTTCGCCGCGCCGACGTTCGAGGAATGGGTGATGACGCCGGTGACGTCGAGCAGGCCCTTGTTGTGCACGTCGCGGATCACGCGGCCGTCGGCGAGCGTGAACGTGCCGGGCGTCGTGTCGACCGGCGTATGCGGCTTCCACTTCCCGCTTTCGAGCGCGGCCGAGATCGTGAACGCCTTGATCGTCGAGCCCGGCTCGACGACGTCGGTGACGGCGCGGTTGCGCCGCATCGACGCATCGCCCGCGTTCTTCGCGTTCGGATTGAACGAGGGCGAGTTGACCATCGCGAGCACTTCGCCGGTCGGCACGTCGAG
>DASZYR010000061.1:0-6483 GCA_035545255.1 Rhodanobacteraceae bacterium | reverse complement strand
CGTCGTCAGCCGCCGCGACATCGAGCGCGAGGTCTGGGGCGATCTCCTGCCCGACTCCGACACGTTGCGCAGCCATCTCTACAACCTGCGCAAGGTCATCGACAAGCCGTTCGCGCGGCAGTTGCTGCATACGATCCACAGTGCGGGGTATCGGTTGGCGGATCTCGATACGGAGATCGTGTCGGAGCGATCGAGCGCTTGATGCGTCGGCAGTCAGCGGTCAACGGTCGGCGGAGAACGTGGTTTCTTCCGCTTATCGCCGACTCTTCGCCGTTCGTTCCGCACGCGATCGGGCTCCGCTGACCCATGCAGGGCAGCAGCGGCCTTCGCCGCAAGATCTGGGTCTCCTTCATCCTGCAGATGACGGCGATCAGCTTCGCCGCCGTGCTCGGCGTCTACGCGACCGCGACGATCATCGAAGACGTGATCGTGCGCCGCATCCTTCAGCACGATGCCGAGTATTACCTCGACCGCGCGGGCGCCGATCCGTCGCTCGTGCCGCCCGACACCTATTTCGTGCGCAGCCATCTCGCGCGTCCCGGCAGCGCGGACGCGGACGTTCCGGAAGCCTATCGCGGACTCGCTCCGGGCTATTACCGCCGCGGGCCGAACCAGTCCGAGATCGTCTACGTCGCCGACGCGCCGGCCGGCCGGCTCTATCTCTCGTTCGACGCTTCGCGCACGCACCGGCCGCTGCTGGTATTCGGCTCGGTGCTGTGCGCGATCATCATCGTCCTCGTCTATCTCGCGACATGGATGACGTACCGCGCCTCGCGCAGCGCGCTCTCGCCGGTCATCGCGCTCGCGAACGCGGTCCGCAGCTGGGATCCGAAGCAGCCCGATCTCGACGCGCTGCTCCCGGAAAACCTGCCGGTCCGCGCCGACGGCGACGTCGAGAGCCTTGCCTACGCGCTGCACGGATTCGCGACGCGGCTCGAGGAATTCGTCGAGCGCGAGCGCGCGTTCACGCGCGACGCGAGCCATGAGCTGCGCACGCCGCTGACCGTCATCAAGGGCTCGGCCGACATGCTGCTCGACGACGACGAATCGCCGCCGTTCGTGCGCCGGACGGCCGAGCGCGTGCTGCGTGCCGTGCGCGACATGGAATCCTTGATCGAGTCGTTCCTGATCCTCGCGCGCGAATCCGAGAGCGGCCTTCCCGAGGTCGAGTTCAGCGTCAACGACGTCGTCTACGACGAGATCGAGCGCGCGCAGCCGCTCTGCGAGGGAAAGCCCGTGCACATCGTGCGCGAGGAACGCGCGCATCTCGCGCTGCGCTCGTCGCAGCGTGCGCTTTCCGTGCTCATCGGCAACCTGATCCGCAATGCGTGCCAGTACACCGAGCGCGGCCGCGTCACGGTCAGCATCGAGCCCGACCGTGTCGTCGTCGCCGACACCGGCGTCGGCATGAGCGACGAGGAGCTTGCGCGCGCGTTCGTCTCGTTCTTCCGCGGCGGGCAGGGTCGCGGCAACGGGCACGGCATCGGGCTCACGATCGTCAAGCGGCTCGCGGACCGCTTCGGCTGGGAAGTCGGCATGTCGAGCCAGCAGGGCATCGGCACGACCGTGAGCGTCGTGTTTCCCGAAACGCAGCGCCTATAGGGCGGGCCTTGGCCCACCGTCGCAAACGATGCGGTGGGCCAAGGCGCACCCTATGGCTCGACCGCAGATCAAGCGCCCGGCTCGCGCACGGGCCGTTTCGCGAGCTTGCGCTGCAGCGTGCGACGGTGCAGGCCGAGGCGACGCGCCGCTTCGGAGATGTTGCCGTCGCACTCCGCGAGCACGCGCTGGATGTGCTCCCATTCGAGCCGTTTCAGTGGAGGCGCGGCGAACACCGGCGCATCGGCGCCTTCATCGGCAGCGCTTCCGCCGCCGCGCAATGCCTGGACGACCTGGTCGGCATCGACCGGCTTGGCGAGGTAATCCCACGCGCCGCGCTTGATCGCTTCGACGGCCGTCGCGATCGAGGCGTATCCGGTCAAAAGGAGGATGCGAAGCTTCGGCTGCAATTCGAGCAGCTCGGGGATCAACGCAAGTCCGTTCTCGGCGCCGAGCTTGAGATCGAGCACGGCATGGTCGGGACGCCCGTCCCGCGCGAGCGCGAGCGCTTCGGCGCGGTTGCGCGCGGTGACGACGGAGAATCCGCGCGCACCGAGCGCACGCGCGAGCACGCGCGCGAAAACCTCGTCGTCGTCGACGAGGAGAACGTTTTCCGGAACGCTGTCTGTCGGCATGGTTTCCAAGGAAACGGCTCGCGAATGGCGGACCGCGACCCCTCGTCGGATTCCGGATTCTACGATTTGCGATTCGCCATTTGCCATTTGCCGCTACGTGCCGCGACTGCGCAACGGCACCCTCAGCCGCTGCAGCAATCCGCGATCGGACTGCACTTCGGCGCGCAGCTCGCCGCCGAGGCGCTCGGCCGTCGCATGCGCGAGTGCAAGGCCGAGCCCGAGGCCGTCCTGCTTGCTCGACTGGAACGCCGAGCGCGCGCGCAAGCCGGCTTCGGTGCCCGAGCCGAAATCGCGCACGCCGAACTCGACCTGGCGCGCGTCCGCCGCGACCTGCAGCATCACGCTCGCACTGCCGGCCGCGAGCGAGGCGTCGGCGGCGTTGCTGAGGAGGTTGATCAGCGCATGGCGCAGGCCGGGTTCTGCCTCGATCTCGCGGCTGCTTGCATCACCCTCGATTGCGATCGAGAGCTCGACCTCCGGCCGCAGCAGATGAAAGCGCGCCTCGGAGTCGCGGACGAACGCGGCGAGACCCTGCCGCTCCGGCTCGCCGGAAAGCTGGCGACTGCCGACCGCCACGAGCTCGCGCAGGATGTCGCGGCAACGCCTGGCCTCGCTGGCGAGAAGGTCGAGATCGTCGGCGAGATCGCGCTCGTTCGCATGCTCGCGCTTCAGCTCCGCGATCAGCGTGCGCATCGTCGAGAGCGGCGTGTTGAGCTCGTGCGCGGCACCGGCCGCCTGCGTCGCGATCGCGAGGATGCCCTCGTCGCGAAGCGCTCGCTCGCGCTCGCGCTGGATCTCGCCCTCGCGCGCGCGCAGCATCCGCGCGAGACGCGTGACGAAGAACGCGAGCGCGGCCGCCATGATCACGAAGTCGATCGCGAGCCCGACGACGTGCAGGTCGATGCCGGCTGCGGCGGTGTGGAGATCCGGCAGCGGGATGTGCCAGGCGATCAGCGCGAGGTAGCCGGCCGCGGCGAGCAGCGCGACGATCGCGACGTCGCGCAGCGGCAGCGCCGCCGCGGCCAGCGTGATCGGCAGCACCATCAGCGAGACGAACGGATTGGTCACGCCGCCGGTGAGGTAGAGGAGCCAGCAAAGTGCCGCGATGTCGACCGCGATGTGCGCGACCGCTTCGATCGATGTCACCGGCCAGCGCTGGCGCAGGCGCCAGAACACGAGCAGCGCGAACGCGAACAGCGCGCCGATGCCGAACGCGAGCCCTTCGACCGGAATCGGCAGCTTCAGGCCACGCGCGACGACGACAACCGCGAGCGCTTGCCCGGCGACCGCGCACAGGCGCAGCCACGCGAGCGTCCAGGTGAGCTCGCGCGCATTGTGGAAGCCCGTACGGTGCGTGCCTGCCGCGGTCATGGGTCCGATCGAGAGCGAGGAAAGGTCGAAAGGATTGAAACACGAAGAACACGAGAATTACGAAAAGAACGACGGAACTCCCCTTGGCTTTCCTTCGCGTTCTTCGTGCCCTCCGTGCTTCGGTCCCGTCTTTTCCTTCTTCCGCTTCAGACCCTGTCGCCGCCCGCACCCGCCGTCGCCGTCGGCAGCCTGATCGTGACTTCGAGCCCGCCGCCGTCCGCGTTCTTCGCATGGATGCGGCCGCCGTGGCGCTCGACCGCCATGCGCGCGATCGCAAGACCGAGCCCCGTGCCGCCGCTCGCCCGCGTGCGCGCCGAATCGGTGCGGTAGAACGGCTCGAAGATGCGCGCGAGCTCGCCTTCCGGCACGCCGGGACCGCGGTCGCGCACGACGACGAGCGCGCTGCGCGCATCGCGCGGATCGCGAAGGAGGCGCACGGTGACGGTCGTGCCGTCCTGCGTGTACGCGAGCGCGTTGCGGATCACGTTCTCGAACGCGCTGTACAGCGCGTCGCGCGACCCGGCGAGCACCTGGCGCTCGCATTCGGCGAGCACGACCTTGCGCCCGCGTGGCGCGCCTTCGTAGTCGGCATTCGTGATGACGTCCTCGAGCAGCTGGTCGAGTGCGATCGTGTCCTGCGTTCCGCGCTGCTGCGTCTCGAGGCGCGACAGTTCGAGCGCCTGCGCGAGCATCGCTTCGAGCCGCGCCGATTCGCTTTCGATGCGGTCGAGCGACGCAGTCACCTGGGCCGCGTCGCCGTCGCGCGCGAGCTCGAGCGCGACGCGAAGGCGCGCGAGCGGCGAGCGGAGCTCGTGCGAGACGTCGCGTACGAGCCGGCGGTGGCTCTCGATCAGCGCCTTGATGCGCGCGGCCATCTCGTCGAACTCCGACGCGAGCGCGGTCATCTCCGCGCTGCGCCCGACGCGAAGCTCGCCGACGCGCGCGTCGAGATCGCCTTCGGCGAAGCGGCGCGTGCTCGCGCGGATCTCGGTCAGCGGCGCGGCGACGTACCACGCGAGCAGGAGGCTCGACACGGCGCTGACCACCATCGCTGCCGCGATGTTCGACCAGAACGTGCGCGGACGGCGCGAGACGAGCCGCGAGAAGAACGTGCCTTCGAGCGTCGCGACCGCGCCGTAGATGCCGTCGTCCTTGACGCGGATCGCGCGCGCGCGCACGCGCTCGGCGCCGCGCGCGGGCGGCGGCACGCCGTCGTCAGGTGCTGCGGTCGCTTCGGCGGCGACGTCGCGAGCGGCATCGCGGATCACGTCGGGCGGCGTGCGGCCGAGCATCTCGTGGCCGGCGGGATCGAACACGTAGATCGCGATCGAGCCGAAGTCGGCGGCGTTGCGCAGCCACTGGCGCGTGTCCTCGGCGCCGTCGTGACGCAGCTCGCGCGAGGTCCGCGAGAGCAGATCGTCCATCGCGGCCTGGAGGCGCGTGACGCCGAGGCCGGGAATCTTCTCGGTCTCGAAGTTGCTGGTCGTGATCCATGCGAACGCGAGCAGGACGATGACCGTGGCGATCCAGAATGCAGCGAAGATGCGCCAGAAGAGACGGCGCATCATCTGGCGTCGCCTCCGCCGCCGCCGCGCATGCGCGCGAGCCGCGCGCTCACGTCGGCTCTCCGAGCTGGCGGAAGAGGTATCCGCTGCGATGGATCGTCGTGATCGGCGAGCTGCCGTCGATCGTCGTGCCGAGCTTGCGGCGCAGGTTCGAGACGTGCACGTCGATCGAGCGGTCGAATGGACCGAGCGGGCGGCCGAGCACGCTCTGCGAGATGCGCTCCTTGCTGACGACGCGACCGGCTTCGCGCAGGAGCAGCGCGAGCAGGTCGAACTCGGTCGCGGTCAGCGCGACCGGCTTGTCGTCGACGGTGACGCTGCGCGAAGAGGCGCGCAGCCACACCGGGCCGTTGCGAAGATCCGTCAGCGCCTCGCCGCTCTCGCCGCGCGCGCGGCGCAGGACCGCCCGAAGGCGCGCTGCGAGCTCGCGCGGATTGCACGGCTTCGGGATGTAGTCGTCGGCGCCGAGCTCGAGGCCGAGGATGCGGTCGATGTCCTCGCCGAGCGCGGTCAGCATCAGCACCGGCGTCGCCGCCTCGCGGCGGAGCTCTCGCAGCACGTCGAGGCCCGAACGGCCCGGCATCATGACGTCGAGCACGAGCGCATCGAAGGTTTCGTTGCGTGCCGCGGCGACCGCCGAATCGGCATCGTGGGCGAGGACGACATCGAATCCGTCGCGGGTGAGAAAGTCGCGCAGCAGTTGCGCGAGCTCCTGGTCGTCGTCGGCCAGGAGGATGCGGTTGCGGCTCATGATGTAAAGGATACCGCCGCGCATCCGGCCGGAATCGCCGCTTTTCAGGCGCTTGCGCGGCTTTGCATGTATTTACGTGCGGGGAATGGGGAATGGGGAAAAGGGAATGGCGAACGGCTGCCATTCCATTCCCGATTCCCCATTCCCGATTCCCACTCTATTCCTCCGCCGTCACTGCTCGAAGCCCGCCCGCAGCGGAGTGCTCGACCTCGTCCTTCGCGCTGTGCGTCACCGAGAGCTTCTTCATGAGCGGCAGCAGCGCGAACGCGACGACCGTTCCGCCGACCGCGAGGAAGCCGAGGTTGTTGAAGAGGTGCGTGTAGATCGAAAGGCTTTCGAGCGGATCGGTGAGGTTCTCCGGAATCGCCGCGAGATTCGCGACCTTGCTCGCGGCATACTGCGAGATGCCGGTCGCGACGAAGTACGCGCCCATCATGAAGCCGCCCATGCGCGCCGGAACGTAGCGCGCCATCACCGCGAGGCCGAGCCCGCTGACGAGCAGCTCGCCGAGCGAGTAGAAGCCGTAGCCCCAGATCATGTACCAGCTCGACACCTTGCCGTC
>DASZYR010000060.1:0-11603 GCA_035545255.1 Rhodanobacteraceae bacterium | reverse complement strand
GCAAGCGGGAGAGGTAAAAAAAGGCCGGGCAGTGCCCGGCCTTTTCATGAAACTGGCGCGAAAGAGCTTACCTCTTCTTCTGCCCGTCGACCTTGTCCTGCGCCATCTGGAAGGCCTTCGTCGCGGCGTCGCGGATCGATTCGATCTCCTTTTCGTCCACCTCGCCGCCACCGGCCTTCTCGTTGACGACGACGTCGCCGTTGTCGCCCCAGCCGATCGTCGCGCCGCCCTGCTGCTTGACGTACATCGGCTTGTCGTCCTTGAAGGCGTACTTGACCGACGTGCGCCCGCCCTTGTCGTATTCGGTGTTGACGCGCGCGAACACGGCATGTCCATGGTCGGCGAACGCATCCCAGCCGATCGACGCGTCGTCGGTCGTGTACGTGCCGGCGACTTTCTTCATGCCGCCGATGCGCGACTGCAGCTTGGAGAATTCTTCCTTGAGCTTCTCGCCGGCGGTCGGTTCCGGCGTCAGCAGGATCTGCACCGTCGACGGAGAGCCGCCGGTCAGCACCGGCGACGTCAGTCCTGCGAGATAGCGGCGCTCGCCGTCGGTCAGCACGGCATTGACCGTGTACGCGCGCTTGCGGTCGATGCGGGCGGGATCGAGGTCGAGCGAGAAATTGAACGGCGGCGTGCCGCTCACGTCGAGCGTCTTCTCGGCGATCGGCACACTCGGCTCGGCGACGTCGACGAGCTTGACGTCGAGCTTGGCGCCCTCGCCCACGGTCACCGGGTCTTTCAGCGTCACGCTGCCGCTGACCGCCGACGGAATCGGCGCCTGCGCGGCGGCGTTGCCGTTTCCGGCCGAGCCGTCCGGCGCGCCGGCCGGGTTCTGGTTCGCCGAATTGCATCCGGCCAGAACGGCGAGCGCGAGCGCGGCGAGCGTGAGATTCCTCATGACGCAATCCTCCAAAGAACGAAAAGACTCGTAGGTTACGCGCCAGCATAGCGCGGGACGCGTGAACGTTCAGCTGCGGGTGCGCGAGCCGGTCCGGAGCGGCACGGGACGGGCGGAACCGGCCGGGAATCCGGCCGGCTTTTCGCGGGATGGCGACGATAATCCGCACGGGTTTCGAGCGCAATCGGCCGACCGCGCCGTTCCGCAACGATTCATCGCGGCGAACGCTCGCCCTGGGGCGTCCCGGCGCTGCGTCGAATCGGCTTTTTTCAGCCGGCGCCGGCCCGGCGCACGGTGTTGCGGCCTTCCTGCTTGGCGCGATAGAGCTGCTCGTCGGCGGCGCGCAGCAGCTCGCTCGAGCTCGTCATGCCGGCGAGCCAGTCGGCCGCGCCGATGCTGACCGTGACGCGCTGCGGACCGCCGCCGGTCGCACCCATGTCGTGCTCGGCGATCGCGCGGCGCAGGCGCTCGGCGAATTCCGCCGCCTGCTCGACCGTGTGCTCGGGCAGGACGACCGCGAACTCCTCGCCGCCGATGCGCGCGATGATGAACTCCTCGCGCGCGTGCGCGGCCAGCGTGCGCGCGACGCGCTTCAGCACGCCGTCGCCGGCCGGATGTCCCCAGCGGTCGTTGATCGCCTTGAAGTGGTCGATGTCGATGATCAGCATCGCGAGCGGGCGGCGATGGTTCGATGCGCGCGCGAGCTCTTTCTCCAGAAGCTCGATGAACTGCCGGCGGTTGTAGAGATCGGTGAGAGGATCGACCGTCGCGAGCTGGTAGATCTCCTCGTGGTAGCGCGCCTCGACCGACGAGCGGTCCATGAACTTCAAGACGCAGCTGCCGATCGTGATGTGGTCGCCGTCCTTGAGCTCGGCCTCGATGATCGGCTGGTCGTTGAGGAAGGTCTTGTTCGTCGAATCGAGATCCTTGACGCGATAGCCGGACGGCTCGCGCCAGATCTTCGAGTGCTGGCGCGAGACGCTGCGCTCGAGGATCTGGAACTCGCATTCGGGCGCGCGGCCGATCACGAGCGGCGCGTCGCCGATGTCGATGCGCTGGCCGAGCCGCTGCCCCTGCAGGACGACGAGGCAGGCGGGCTCTCGTCCGTCCGCGAAGACGCGGGCGGGCCGGATCGAGCGGCGCTGCGTGGTTCCGTCGTCGTGGGCGCTCATCGGGACCGAAATCCGCCGCGGGTCCCGAAGTTTACGCGAAGGCGCGGCCGCGCTTCAGGCGCCCGCGCCGGAGAAGAGGAAAGTGGGTGCCGGAAAGAGGCGCAATCTCGACGGCCATCATGGGGAAATGGTCGGCCGGCACCCACCTCATCTCTAGACGCAGCAGAGAGTCTGAATCCGGACACCGGAACCGCAGAAATGCGACGAGCCGCGTCAGGCGGCTGCCGGCGACAGCATCGAAATGTCGGCGACCCGCAGGAAAAGGCCTCTCAGCCGGGCGAGGAGATGCAGGCGATTGGCCCGCACGGCAGGATCCTCGGCCATCACCATGACGCTGTCGAAATACCGGTCGACCGGCTCGCGCAGCGCCGCGAGGCGCTTCAGGAGCCCGACGTAGTCGCGTGATTCCGCCAGCGGACCGATGTCGCGCTCGGCCTCGCGGAGCACGCCGGCGAGGTCGCTTTCGGCGCCGGGCTCGAGGAGAGCGCGGTCGACCGAACCCTTCGTGTCGACGCCGGCCTGACGCAGGATGTTGCCGATGCGCTTGTTCGCCGCCGCGAGCGCAGTGGCTTCGGGAAGTCTCGCGAACTCGACGACGGCGCGCACGCGCTGGTCGAAATCGGTGAGATCGCTCGGCGCGAGCGCGCGCACGGCATCGAACGCCTCAGCGCCGATGCCCTGATCCGCGTAGTAGCCGCGCAGGCGATCGAGAACGAAATTGCAGAGCTCGCGCGCGAGCGCATCGCGATCGTCGACCTTCGGCGCGCCTTTCGGCGCCGCGCCGCGCGATTCGACCTGATCGAGCACGAGGTCGACGGCTTCGCGAAGCTGTGCGGACACGTCGATCTTCATGCCGCCTTCGATCAGCGTGCGCGCAAGCCCGAGGGCCGCGCGGCGCAGCGCGAATGGATCCTTGTTGCCCGACGGCTTCAGGCCCGCCGCGAAGATGCCGGCCAGCGTGTCGATGCGCTCGGCGACGGCGAGCACGCGCCCGATTTCGCTCGCGGCGATCGCATCGCCGGCGAAGCGCGGGCGATAGAACTCGTCGAGCGCCTCGGCGATCTCGGGTTTCTCGCCGCTCGCGTTCGCGTAGTAGCGGCCCATGACGCCCTGAAGCTCCGGGAACTCGCCGACCATGCGGGTCATCAGATCGCACTTCGAGAGCGCGGCCGCGCGCGTCGCGAGGCCGGCGTCGACATCGAGTCGATTGGCGATCACGCGCGAAAGCTCGGCGACGCGCACGCACTTGTCCCAGACGCTGCCGAGCGATTGCTGGTAAGTGACGCTCTTCAGCGCATCCTGATACGCCGCGAGCGGCTGCTTGCGATCCTCGTCGAAGAAGAATTTCGCATCGGCGAAGCGCGGACGGATCACGCGCTCATAACCTTTGCGGATCTCCGACGGATCCTTCGATTCGATGTTCGCGACGCCGATGAAATGCGAAGTCAGCTTGCCGTCCGCATCGAACGCCGGGACGAACTTCTGGTTCGTCTCCATCGTCATGACCAGCGCTTCCTGCGGCACTTCGAGGAACGCGCTGTCGAACGCGCAGGCGATCGCGACCGGCCATTCCGTGAGGTTTGCGATCTCGTCGGCGAGAGCGTCGGAAAGGCGCGGCGCATCGCCGGTCTCGCGGCTGGCGCGCATCACTTCGGCGCGCACGCGCGCACGGCGCTCGGCCGGATCGGCTAGCACTTTCGCGCCGCGGAGCGCATCGAGCCACGCGTCCGCGTCGGCGACGTGCACCGGTTGCGGATGATGGAAACGATGTCCGCGCGAATGGCGTCCCGATTTCAGGCCGAGGATCTCGCCGTCGATCACCTCGCTTCCGAGCAGCATGACGAGCCAGTGCGCGGGCCGGACGAACGTGTAGTCGTGATCGCCCCAGCGCATCGGCTTCGGGATCGGCAGCGCCTTCAAGGCCTCGGCGACGATCCCGGGCACGAGCGTCGTGGTCGGCTGGCCGCGCTTCTCGCGACGCAAGCCGAAGTAGCTGCCGTCGGACCTGCTCAATTCCTGCAGCGCAGACACTTCGACGCCGCACTTCTTCGCGAAGCCCTGCAGCGCTTTCGTCGGCTCGCCGTTCGCGTCGCGGCCGACGGCGAGGGGCGGGCCGAAGATCTCCTCGACCGAATCGGGCTGCATCTTCGCGACGTGCGGCACGAGCACCGCGAGCCGTCGCGCCGATGCGTACGTCTTCGTGCCGTCGGCATCGCAGGCGACATTTCGCTTCGCGAGGCCGTCGCGGATTCCGCTGGTGAACGCCGCCGCGAGCTCGTCGAGGGATTTCGGCGGCAATTCCTCGGTGCCGATCTCGATCAGCAGCGATGCCTCGGAAGCGCTCGTCATCACGCAGCTTCCTTGCCGCGCTTCAATCCCGGGAATCCGAGCTTCTCGCGCTGCGCGTAATACGCCTCGGCGACCGCGCGCGACAGCGCGCGCACGCGCAGGATGTAGCGCTGGCGCTCCGTGACGCTGATCGCGCGGCGGGCGTCGAGCAGGTTGAACGTGTGGCTCGCCTTCATGACCTGCTCGTACGCCGGCAGCGGCAATCCCGCCGCGACGAGCGCCTTTGCTTCCGCCTCGCAGGTATCGAACCACGCCAAGAGCTTCTCGACGTTCGCATGCTCGAAGTTGTACGTCGACTGCTCGACTTCGTTCTGGTGGAACACGTCGCCGTACGTGACGACGCCGCGCGGCCCGTCCGTCCAGACGAGATCGAACACGTTGTCGACGTTCTGGAGGTACATCGCGAGCCGCTCGAGGCCGTACGTGATCTCGCCGGTGACCGGCTTGCACTCGATGCCGCCGGCCTGCTGGAAATACGTGAACTGCGTGACTTCCATGCCGTTCAGCCAGACTTCCCAGCCGAGCCCCCAGGCGCCGAGCGTCGGCGATTCCCAGTTGTCCTCGACGAAACGAAGGTCATGCACGAGAGGATCCACGCCGAGCGCCTTCAGCGAGCCGATGTAGCGCTCGAGGATGTCGTCGGGATTCGGCTTCATCACGACCTGGTACTGGTAATAGTGCTGAAGCCGGTTCGGATTCTCGCCGTAGCGCCCGTCGGTCGGACGGCGCGAAGGCTGCACGTACGCCGCGGCCCACGGCTCGGGGCCGATCGCGCGCAGGAAAGTCGCCGGGTGGAACGTGCCGGCGCCGACTTCGGTGTCGAGCGGCTGGATCAGGACGCAGCCCTGCTCCGCCCAATAGCGGTTCAAGGTCTGGATCACGTCCTGGAACGTCGGTCCCGCCATCGAATCGCTCACGGTTGCGCCGGCAAAGCGCGCTAGTATAGCGATCGGCCGCAGTCTTTTCGGGATCCCATCGCATGGCGAGCGTGACCCAGCATCCGGCCGGCTCCCGGAAGGAAAATGCCGTCGAGCTGGGCTTGCACCGTCGCCTCGATCTCGACGAGACGCTCGCGGCGCTCGTCGCCGACGGCGTCCTCACCGACGCCGATGTCAAGCGCGTGCGCGCCGACGTGCGCACCGCGCGCGGACGCACGGAGCTCCATCCGCTCGTGCTCGTCGCGAACCTCAAGCTTCCCGACGCGCGCCATCCGGACAAGCCGCTCAGTCTCGAGGTGCTGACGCAATGGCTCGCCGAGCGCGCGGAGCTGCCATACGTCAAGGTCGACCCGATGAAGATCGACGTCGCGGCCGTGACGCAGGTCGTCAGCCACGCGTATGCGAACCGCTATCGCATCCTGCCGATCGCCGTGACCGAGATGCAGGTCGTGTTCGCTACGAGCGAGCCGTTCGACACGCGCTGGGTCGCCGATCTCGGCCACGTGCTCCGCCGCGACGTGCAGCGCGTCGTCGCCAATCCGGTCGACGTCGGCCGCTATCTCGCCGAATGGTGGGGTGTGCAGCGCTCGATCCAGCGCGCGCGGGACGCGAAGAACGATCCGCGCGACGGCCGCGCGATCCTCAATTTCGAGCAGCTCGTCGAGCTCGGCAAGACCGCCGAGCTCGGCGCCGACGACCGCCACGTCGTGCACATCGTCGACTGGCTCCTGCAGTATGCGTTCGAGCAGCGCGCGAGCGACATCCATCTCGAGCCGCGCCGCGACATGAGCAACATCCGCTTTCGCATCGACGGCGTCATGCACAAGGTGTTCGAGCTGCCGACGCCGGTCATGACCGCGGTGACCTCGCGCATCAAGATCCTCGGCCGCATGGACGTCGCCGAGAAGCGCCGGCCGCAGGACGGGCGCATCAAGACGCGCTCGCAGGGCGGGCGCGAAGTCGAATTGCGACTCTCGAGCATGCCGACCGCGTTCGGCGAGAAAGTCGTGATGCGCATCTTCGATCCCGACATCGTCGTGAAGGAGTTCCGCCAGCTCGGCTTCGCGCCGGACGAGGAGAAGATCTGGCGCGATCTCGTCGAGCGTCCGCACGGCATCGTGCTCGTGACGGGTCCCACGGGGTCGGGCAAGACGACGACGCTCTATTCGACTCTGAAGGTGCTGGCGACGCCGGACATCAACGTCTGCACGGTCGAAGATCCGATCGAGATGGTTTCGCCCGAGTTCAACCAGATGCAGGTGCAGCCGGCGATCGATCTCGATTTCGCGGCCGGCGTGCGCACGCTGCTCCGCCAGGATCCGGACATCATCATGGTCGGCGAGATCCGCGATCTCGAGACCGCGCAGATGGCCGTGCAGGCGTCGCTGACCGGGCACCTGGTTCTTTCGACGCTGCACACGAACGACGCGCCGAGCGCGCTGACGCGCCTGCTCGATCTCGGCGTGCCGAACTACCTGATCCAGTCGACGCTGTCGGGCATCGTCGCGCAGCGGCTCGTGCGCACGCTCTGTCCGCACTGCAAAGCCGAGGCGGCGCTCGACGTGCAGGCCTGGGCGGCATTGACGCACCGCTGGCATCTCGCGCCGCCGGAAAAGCTCTACGGGCCGAAAGGCTGCCTCGAATGCCGCAAGACCGGCTTCCTGGGACGCACCGGCATCTACGAGATGCTGCGCGTCACGCCGCCGATCCGCGCACTGATCCAGCCGGACATGGATCTCGCCCGCCTGACCGAGGCCGCCTATGCCGAGGGCATGCGTCCGCTCCGCGCATCGGCGGCCGCGCAGGTCGCGCGCGGCGTCACGACGATCCCGGAGGTCGTCAACGTGCTGCCGCCGTCGGACATCTGAGACGTTCGCGCGAACGCCTCGCACCCGCGCGACCGAAGGAAAACCCGACCGTCCGGAGGGTTGGGAGCCTAGGCGACCTTGCGCGACCGGCCCCGGCGCAGCGCCGCGAGCGGATCGCCGAGTTTCAGGCCGGACAGGTAGTCGTTGATGGCCTCGTTCGTGACGTCGTACAGCGGCCGGCCCATGACCGCCGCGGCGGCCTTGAGACTGTCGCGCACGCGCTTGGAGACACGCAGGCTGGCATCGCGTGCGTCGTCTTGATCGATGGTGTTCTTTTTCATGGTCCCCCCTTGTGGGTTTCGGAGAAGGCAATCCGTTGCTTCAGTGGAGAAGTGTAACTGTCCCCATCGCATCGAGATAGCGGGGGGAGAGGCGGATTGTGACGATTTGTGAAGGCCGATCTAGCGGATTAGGCTTCGTTCCGGTCGGATGCACAACCCGGGAGAACATCCATGACTTTCGGCAAGGTCGATGCGGGCAGCGGCATGCGCTGGCTTACCGAGGCGATCGGCATCGTGTTCAGGAATCCTGCCGTGTTCCTCGTCATGGGCCTCATCCTCGCCGTCATCGACTTCGTGCCCGTCCTCGGCGGGCTCGTGCTGCTGATCGCCGGACCCGCCCTCTTCGGCGGCATCGTGTTCGCCGCGCGCGAGGAATCGGAGGGCCGCAAGGCCGAGATCGCGCATCTTTTCCGCGCGTTCCAGGAGCCCGGCAAGATCGGGCCGATGCTGCTGCTCTGCCTGCCGTCGATCGTCGGCGGCGCCGTACTGCTCGTGTTCGCGTTCGTGTTCGGCATCGGCGCACTGATCGGCGGCGGCCTCGCGGCGGCCGGCTCCGGGCACGGTTTCGGTGCAGGGGCGCTCGGCGGCGGCGTGCTCGTGCTCTGCCTCGTCGCCCTCGCGGTGTCGCTTGCGATCTACGCGCTACAGTTCTTCGCGGTTCCGCGCGTGATGCTGGCAGGGGCCGAGCCGTTCGCGGCGATGAAGGAGAGTTTCGACGCCTGCATCGCCAATCTCGGCGCGTTCCTCGTGTTCGGCGTCGTGTTCTTCGTCGCGTTCGCGGTGCTCTCGATCGTGCTGATGCTGGTGCCGCTGCTCGGTTGGCTCGCGCTCTTCACCGTCGCGTCGCCCGCGTTCGCCTGCGGGCAGCTTCTCGCATGGAGAGAGGTGTTCGGCGGTGCCGCTACGGCGGTCGCGGCTCCGACGCCTCCGCCTCCACCGCCGGCTTAGGCGACGGGACGGGAGTCGGTTTCGGCCGGGTCGGGTCTTCGGGCGAGCGTGCGCGCGGCGAAGATGCCGAGCTCGTAGAGCACGCACATCGGCACCGCCAGCATCGTCTGCGAGAGCACGTCCGGCGGCGTCAGCACGGCCGCGACGCCGAACGCGCCGACGATCGCGTAAGCCCGGCTCTTGACGAGCTGCGCCGGCGTCACGACGCCGAGCGCGACGAGGATGATCAAGACGACCGGCACTTCGAAGCAGAGCCCGAACGCCAGGAACAGCACGAGCACGAAATCGAGGTAGCGCCCTATGTCGGGCATGACCGCGACGCCGGCCGGCGCGACGCTGGTCATGAACGCGAACACGGCCGGCAGCACGAGGAAATACGCGAACGCGCAGCCGACGTAGAACAGCGCCATCGCCGACACGAGGATCGGCAGCGCGAGACGCTTCTCGTGCCGGTACAGCCCCGGCGCGACGAAGGCCCAGAGCTGGTACAGGATCACCGGCATCGCGAGGATCAGCGCGACGAAGAACGCGAGCTTGATCGGCGTCAGGAACGGCGAGGCGACTTCGGTCGCGATCATCGTTCCGCCTTGCGGCAGGTGCTTGATCAGCGGCAGCGCAAGCCAGCCGTAGAGCTTGTTGGCGATCGGGATCAGCGCGACGAGGATCACGAGCACCGCGGCGACCGCCTTCAGGAGCCGCTCGCGAAGCTCGATCAGATGCGACAGGAACGACTGCTCGCCGCCGCCTTCGGGATCATGCTCCGCCATGCGATGCCGGGCCGTCGGTCTTGGCGGTTTTTTCGATGTCGGCCGCAGCGGCGCGCACGCCAGGACCGATGTCGGCGGCGCGGCGCGCTTCCTCGAGGTTCTTCTTCATCTCTTCGGCGGCGAGCTCGCGCTCGATCTCGCTCCGGACGTTCTGCCAGCTCGAGCGCGCGCGGCGCACGAGCGCACCGACCGTGCGCGCGACGCCTGGAAGCTTCTCGGGACCGAGGACGACGAGCGCGACCAGCGCGATGAGCGCAAGCTCGCTGAAGCCGACATCGAACATCGCGGTCAGGAGTCGGCGCGATCGGCCTTCGTCTCGCCGGCCGCCGGCTGACCCGGCGGCGTGGCCGGCGCGTCGGCTTTCAGCTGCGGCTTCTCGTCGCCCTCGGCCATGCCCTTCTTGAAGCTCTTGATCGCGGCGCCGAGATCCTCGCCGACGTTGCGCAGCTTCTTGGTGCCGAACACGAGCGCGACGACGAGCACGAAGAGAAGCCAGTGCCAGATGGAAAGACTGCCCATTGCCTGTACCTCGAAAACGGAGAAAGGGGCGAGGGCCGAGAGCCGAGGGGCGAGGGCTTCAGATCCGAACGTCCGGAAATGCGCCCTCGCCCCTCGACCCTCATCCCTGCCTTCGCTTACTCCGAAGTGTACTCCTCCAGCCTGTCGCGGAAATCGACGACGTCGTTCGGTACGTTCGACACGCCGCCCTCGAAGATGCGGCGCGCGGTGACGCCCTCGCCGTAGACGGCCTGGTTCGCGCCGTTGTCGATCGTGATCGCGGTGCCGTCGAGTGCGGCGCCGGCGAAGAGTCCGCGCGAGCGCGAATAGGAATAGATCTCGGCCTTGAGCTGCGCGTCGGTCGATGCCGTCGCGGAACGCCCTACGGGTCCGGCCGCGGCCGACGCGTCGGCGCCGAGCGTGAACTTGCCGTGGACGATCGAATCGACGCCGCGCTGCGTGCGGAATACGAGCACGACGTCGGTCGACGAAACGCCGGCCTGGAAGCCGACGCTGCCGCCAGTGAGGCCGATGAAGCTCGGATTCGACCACGTGCCGTCGCGCGTCTTCACCGAGATGAGTCCGTCGCCGTGCCGTCCGCCGACGACGAAGCCGGCCTTGATGACGTCCGGGATCACGGCGATCGCGTGCGCGTTCTGCAAGAGATCCTTCGGGATCGCCTTGTCCGGAGCCATCATGATTTCCTTCAGCACGCGCACGGCGTTGTCGGCGCGCTTGTTCTCCGTTTCTCCGGCCGAAGCAGGCAGCGCGATGGCCGCGAGCAGGACGAGGGCCAGCGCGAGCAGGCGGAATTTCATGGGCGAGGCTCCAGAAAGATGCCGGAACGGCGTGCCTAAACCTAGCAGCCCCGGCTGAGCTGCCGATGAAGCGGGGATGACTCGCGACGCGATGATCAGCGCAGCGGCCGGCGCCGCAGGGCGACGGCGGCCGTCGCTACGAGAAGACCGGCGAGCACGAGAAGCCAGGGCGGCGTCCCGACCGGCGCGGCGAAGGGGCCGCCTCCGCCGAGCGCGCAGCGTGGCGGCCCGATCGCGAAGCCTTTCATGCCGAGCTGACGCAGCGATTCCGGACCGGTGATCGGTCCGACGATCGTGAGCTTTCCGGTCGCGACGTCGATCGTCGCAAGATCGGCCCAGTCGGGCACCGTCGTCGATCCCGGCGCGGGCGGCACGTAGTTCAGGACCGCCCAGAGCTTGCCGGCCTCGTCGAAGCTCATCGAGACCGAATTGATCCAGCGGTCGTCGCCGAAATCGCCGATGCGGGTCGCCTTGCCGGTCGAGGTGTCGATCCAGTAGAAGCCGTTGTCGCCGCGTCCGCCGGCGGCGTAGAGCACGCTGCCGTTGGCGACGAGGCCGGTGATCGTGTGACCCGTCGCTCCGACGAGCTCGGTGGCGCCGTTTCCGGAATCGACCGTCCAGACCTTTTCCGCGTAGGCCGAGACGAGCCAGAGCGTGCCGTCGCAGCCGAATGTCATGCCGAGATCGAGCGCGTCGTTGCGATGGGGATCGCCTTGTCCGGCCAGACCGAAGAGACCGACGATGCTGGCGCTGCCGGTCTCGGGATTGATGCGCGCGAGCGAGTTCATGCCGCCAGCGACCGCGTAGAGCGCATCGCCGTCGGGCGTGAAGCTGAGACCGCTGAGATTCGCGATCGGCTGTCCGCCGTAGCGGCCGGCGCTGCCGACCGCCGTGGCCGTATGACTTGTCAGCCCGAACTGGTAGAGCGTGTCGTACGCCTCTCCATAGGCCATCGTTTCCGCGCGCGCTCCCGACGCGGAAAGGCTAAGCATCCCTGCTGCAACGAGGCAGGCAAGTCGGCGCATGGCGGCGTGTTATCGTTATAGGTAATCGTCGGCTTCGC